>CAZQSU010000037.1:7190-8821 GCA_964595905.1 uncultured Iamiaceae bacterium | reverse complement strand
CGCCAGCATCTCGAGCAGCTCCACGCCGGCCGTGACCGGCTGATCACGGCCTACGAGGTGATCCGGGCGACGACCGATCAGGCGACGGGCGAGCTCGACGTCGTGCTCGATGAGGCGAAGCGGGTCGCCGACGAGGCGGCGCGCCGGATCGGCAACGAGGACCTGCCGACGCCCGAGGAGATGCTCGCGGAACTCGAGCTCGCCCGTTCCGCCGACCTGCCGATCATCGCGCCCCCGTCGCCGGCGTCCGGTGCCGAGGCACCGCCGGAGGAGCGCACCGAGGTCGACGGTCCGGCCGACGACGAGCACGCCCCGACGGAGATCGCGTCCGGCACCGACGCGGCGGTCGAGGTCGCCGGGACGGTGGCGTCGGACGCGCCGGACGTGCCCGGCGGCGAGGTGACCGACGCCGTGGACGACCTCGCACCGGAGCCGCACGACACGCCGGCTCCGTCGGCCCCGCAAGATGCGTCACGGGCGAATCACCGGCGGCACGGTCGCCGCGCCAGACGCCGGCACGATCCGCTCGACGGCGACGAGCTACCCGACGTACCGATGCCGCCGGTCGACGCGTCGGCCGATTTCGAACGGGTCCGGGTCGTCGCCGAGGATGCGCCCGACGTCCCCGCGGCGGCCGCGCCACCGGCGGAGGCGGCGACCACGCCGGCCGCCGCGGCACCGGTGCCCGTGACCGACGCCGGGTCACGCCGAGGGCGAACGTCGGCGCCCGCAGCGACGCGGTCCGAGCCCGCGCCGGCGGCGGCCACGAGCGCCGAATCGACCGAACCGTCCGGTCCGGGCGCCACCGGCGACACACCGGCCTCCGACGATGCGGTCTCGGGCATCTTCGCCCGCTTGCGCGCCGAAGCCGACAAGCGGCCCGAAGCCGACGACAAGCCCGAAACCCACGCCACCGGTGCCGCCGAGACGGCCGCCACCGGCGACGACGGCGAGGACGCGCCGTCCGGGCGCCGGGCGGGCGGGGAAGCCACCGGTTCCACCACCAAGGTGCCCGCGCCGCAGGCCGAAGCCCCGCCCGACGCTGCCCTCGACGCCGAGGCCGCGCGCCTTGCCGCTGTGTTCGAGCGACGGGACGCCGCGGTCGACGAGGTCGCCAGACGCCTGGCCAAGCACCTGAAGCGGCAGCTCTCCGACCAGCAGAGCGCCCTGCTCGACGAGCTCCGCCGCCATCGCGGCTCCCCGTCGGTCGACGACGTGCTCGGCCCGCCCGAGGCGTTCGCCGCGGACTGGGTCGGAGTGATCCGCGACGATCTCGCCGGCGCGGTCGCCTCGGGGGTCGCGCTCGCCGGCGACCTGGACCCGACCGCGTCCGACCACGGCGACGTCGACGTGACCGCGGCGACCGAGGAGTTGATCGACTCGATCGCGGAGCCATTGCGGGCACGGCTCGTAGTGGCCCTCGGCGAAGGCGCCGTCGACGACGACGAGGACGATCAGGTCGCGGCCATCGACGACCTCGAACTCGCCGACCGGATCAGGGCGTGCTACCGCGAGTGGCGGGGCGCACGGCTCGCTGCGGCGGTTGCCGACGCGTGCGCCCGGGCATTCGGCCTGGGCATCCGGGCGGCGATCCCGGCCGCGACCGGTCTGGTCTGGTACTGCGGCCCCGG
>CAZQSU010000037.1:0-7090 GCA_964595905.1 uncultured Iamiaceae bacterium | reverse complement strand
CGCGTTCGTCGTTCGAGACACGTCGGCGGCGCCGCGTCATCGCGCTGATCGCCCTGGCGATCCTCGTGGTGGTGGTGGCGTCACTGCGAGGCGCCTCGGGCTTCTACGTCGACTACCTGTGGTTCGCCTCCCAGGACCGCACGAGCGTGTGGCGCGCGGTGCTGGGAGCAAAGCTGGTCCTGGCGGCAATCTTCGTCGCGGTCGGCTTCGTGATCGTGCTCGTGAACCTCTGGATCGCCGACCGTGCCGCTGGTGAGTACTCGCTCATCACCAACGAAGACCCGGTGGTGTTGCGGTTCCACGAACTCTTCGGGCAACGGCGGGGGCAGATCCGGGTCGCCTTCGCGCTCCTTCTGGGCCTGTTCATGGGGGCGGGCGCGGCGTCGCAGTGGAAGGACTGGATCCTGTTCAACCACGAGGTCGCCTTCGGCAAGAAGGACGCGACCTTCGGGCGCGACATCGGCTTCTACGTGTTCCGGTTGCCCTTCATCGAGTTCCTCGTCTCGTGGCTGTTCGCCGCGCTGGTCGTGGCGCTGCTCGCGACGCTGGTCGCGCACTACTTCAACGGCGGGATCCTCATCCAGGCGCCGCCCGGGATGCACCTGTCGGATCGGGTGTCCCAGCGGGTCAAGGTGCATGCCTCGGTCTTGTTGGCGCTCCTGGCGCTGACCAAGACGGCCGACTACTACTTCGCCCGGTTCCAGTTGGTGTTCTCGACCCGGGGTACGGTCGACGGGGCGCTGTACACCGACACCAACATCCAGCTCAAGGCGATCGATCTGCTGTTGGTGATCTCGATCTTCGCCTGCGTGCTGTTCGTGGTCAACATCTGGCGGCGGGGCTGGATGCTGCCCATCATGGCCGTCGGGCTGTGGGCCGTGGTCGCGGTGCTCGGCGGGGTCGCGGTCCCCGCCCTCGTGCAGCGCTTCAGCGTCCAACCGTCCGAGGAGAGCAAGGAACAGCCCTATCTCGTGCACAACATCGAGGCGACCCGCGCCGCGTTCGGTCTCGACGAGGTGCACGTCGAACCGTTCGCGAACGACGGCGAACTCGACGCCGCCACGTTGAACGACAATGCCGTGACGGTGCAGAACGTCCGGTTGTGGGATCCGGCCGTGATGCAGGAGGTGTTCACCAAGCTCCAGGGGATCCGGAGCTTCTACAAGGTGCCCGAGCCCGACATCGACCGCTACGACATCGACGGACGCATCACCCAGGTCCTCACCTCGGGTCGTGACATCGACGGCGAGTCGCTCCCGCAGAAGTCGTGGGTCGCACAGCACCTGTCGTACACCCACGGCTACGGCAACATCATGGCCGCGACGAACGCCTCGGATTCGGGCCAGCCGGTGTTCACCAACAAGGACATCCCGGTCGTGTCGGCCGGCACCGGGACGAAGGTGAAGCAGCCCGCCACGTACTACGGCGAAGGGCTGAGTGGCTACGTGATCGCCGATTCGAACACCAAGGAGATCGACTACACCGACGAGGCGGGCAACACGAAGTTCAACCGCTACGACGGCAACGGCGGGATCCGGATCGGATCCGGCTTCGGCGGGTTCGTCCACCGGGCGGCCGTCGCGTTGCGCTTCGCGGACGTCAACCCGCTCATCTCGTCCAACGTCGACGCGGACTCCAAGGTGCTGATGTACCGCGACGTGCGCACCCGGGTGCAGAACCTGGCGCCGTTCCTGGCCTTCGACAACGACCCGTACGTGGTGGTGCGTGCCAACGGCGACATCGACTACATCATCGACGGCTACACCACCACCGCGCACTACCCGAACGCGCAGCGGGCGGTCACCTCCGACATCGCCAACTCCTCGGGGTTGAACAGCCGTTTCAACTACGTCCGCAACTCGGTCAAGGCCGTCGTCGACGCGTATGACGGCACGGTGACCCTGTACGTGATCGATCCGCACGATCCGCTGATCCGCGCGTACACCAAGGCGTTCCCGAAGCTGTTCACCTCCGAGTCGAAGGTTCCGCGGGATCTGGCCGAGCACTTCCGGTACCCCGAGGACCTGTTCAAGGTGCAGACCAAGATGTACGGCCGGTACCACCTGACCGATCCGAACGGGTTCTACACGCAGGAGAACGCGTGGGAGATCTCGGCCGACCCGAACAAGGCAGGTATCCAGGCCGGCACCGCGCCGGGCGCGGTCGACGCGAACGGCAACCCGATCGAGTCGGGCGCCGCGCCGATGGATCCGTACTACCTGCTGATGCGGCTGCCGTCGTCGAAGGCCGAATCGTTCCTGATCCTGCGTCCGTTCGTGCCGAAGCAGTCGGGCGCGCCCAACAAGCAGGTGCTCACCGGGTTCATGACCGCGGAGAGCGATCCCGACGACTACGGCCGGCTGGATCTGTTCCAGTTGCCGGGGAGCAACCTGCCTTCGGGTCCCTACAACGTGGCCGCGTCGATGATGTCGGACCGCAAGGTGTCGTCCACCCAGACGCTGTTGTGCAACTCCGGTGAGCAGAGCGGCGGCTCGGAGTGTGAGTACGGCAACCTGTTGGTGATCCCGATCGACCAGTCGTTGCTGTACGTGCGGCCCTGGTACGTGAAGTCGTCGGGCAACTCGCTGCCCGAGCTGCAACAGGTGATCGTCGCGTACGAAGACTCCGGCGGGAACCTGCACGTGGCCGTCGAGTCGACGTTCCGTGGGGCGTTGGTCGACCTCTTCGGTGACGGGGTGCCCGAGACCTCCGAACGCAACCCGACCAAGGACGTGGGTCTGGGCGATCAGCCGGGTTCGTCGGGTTCGTCAGGAACGACGACCACGACGACGTCGCCGAGCACGACCACCACGACGACGTTGCCGGCTGCGTCGGGGTCGCAGGCGGATCTGATCCGTCAGCTCAACGCGGCGTTCGCCGAAGCCGACGCGGCGCTCAAGAGTGGCGACTTCACCGCGTATGCCGCGGCGATCGAGCGGGCCAAGACGATCGCGGCGCAACTCCAGGCCGTCGAGTCGTCCCCGCCGTCGTCGCCGTCGACCACCGCGCCGACGACCACCACCCCCTGACCGAACTTCGGGGCCGATGGTGCCGACGTTGGCGTAGACGCGCGGCGGCGGGTCGCTCAGGTGCGGCGGGCGACGAACGCGCGGGCGTGGGCGGGGATCAGCCAGTCACCGGTCGGTCCGGGCTGCTTGTAGCGGTCGAGGTCGGCGACGAGCGCGTCGACGACCGCCTCCTGCTGTTCGGCGGACGCGGCCTGGAAGGCGTCGCCTGCCGGGCCGATGCGCAGCGCGACCGCGGCCCATTCGCGGGCCTTGCCGTGGCGGATCCGGCGGGGTTGGGTGATGTCGATGACGTCGACCCGGTCGAAACCGGTCGAGGTGAGTAGCTCGGCGGTGGCGTCCCGATCCGCCAGGGTGAAGGGCCCGGGAGCCGACGGGTCGGTCGCGTCGACCGAGGTGTCGAGGTGCTTCTCGGCCGCGGAGACCGGCAGGGCCATCCACGGGTTGTGTTCGGCCTCGGCCCAGGCGACGATCGACAACCAACCGGCGGGTTTGAGCGCCGAGGCCAGGTTGGTGAACGCCGCGTGCGCGTCGTCGAAGAACATCACGCCGAAGCGGCTGAACACGACGTCGTGGCCGGTGCCGAGGTCGTCGCGTCCGGCGTCGGCCACGCGCAACTCGACGTTCTCGGGGGTGATGAGCCCCCGCTGGATCGCGTCGTGGCGACGGTTGCGCGCGTGCAGGATCATCTGCGGCGATGCGTCGATGCCGGTGACGACCGCGTTGGGCCCGGCGCGCTCGGCGAGTTGGACGGTCGTGACGCCCGGCCCGCAACCGATGTCGAGGATCGACCATTCGTCGTCGAGTGGCACGGCGTCCATCGCGACGACGCCGTAGGGGTCGACCTCACCGGCGAGTGCGGCGGCGCGTGCTTCCCAGATGTCCGCGATCTGATCCCAGTGGTCTCGGCGTTCCATGGGTCCGACGGTATGCGGTTGGCGATCGAATTGCTCGTGAACGGACCGGTCAACCCATCACGGCGGTGACGATCGCATCGGCGAGGGCGTGGTCGGGCGGCGGGCCGACCAGCAGGGCGCGCGCATACAGCGGCCCCATGATCTGGTCGAAGGCATGGTCGAGCGAGTCGATCGGCAGGGGCGCTCCCTCATCGATGCCACCGTGCGCGTCGTCGCGGTCCTCGCCTGCGGTGCGGGCGCGGCGCAGCCGGGCGTCGAGCGCCTCTGCCCACGGGGTGAGGACGCGGTCGCGCACCGCGGCGGCCAGTTCGGGGTCGTCGCCGGCTTCGGCGACCAGGGTGCGCAGGACCCGCCTGGCGTCGTCGTCGGCGAACAGGTCGGCGACCTCGCGCAGGTAGCGGCGAAGGTCGGTCTCGAGGTCGCCCGAATCGGGGACGGGATGTGCGGCGACGATCTCGGCCAACGCGTCGGTCACCGCGTCGACCCGTGAGGTCCAGTGACGCTCCAGGGTCGCGGTGCCGATGCCCGAGCGGGCCGCGACGGCGTTGTAGGTCAGGCTCGACATGCCGGCTTCGGCGAAGAGTTCGAGGGCGCTGCGGGCGAGCTGGAGCCGCTGGTCGGGGTCTTTGGGCAGCCGGAGCGACGCGTCGGTGACCAGGCGGTCGACGGCATCGGTGGCGCGGGGACGGGCGGGCAGAAACACGAGCGCGACGAGCGCGCCGGCGAGGGCGACGACGGTGCCGACGATCAGCGCGGCGTGCACCCCGGCGATGAACGCCGCGTTCGCGGTGTCGTCGAGCAGCCGTGCCGCATCGGCCGGGAGTCGTTCGGCGACGATGGCGGCGGCGCCGACGGAGCTCTGCACGGCCTCGGCCGCCTGGGGAGACGCGGCCTTCAGCGTCGCGAACTGCGGGTGGGAGGCGATCTTCGAGGCGTACAGAGCGGTGGTGATCGACCCCAGCACGGCCACGCCCAGCGCGCCGCCGATCTCGCGGGTGGTGTCGTTGACCGCCGAGCCGATCCCGGCCTTCTCGGGCGGCAGCGACCCCATGATCGAGTCGGTCGCCGGCGCCATCGCCAGTCCCATGCCGACACCGATGACGACGAGCATCCCGGCGATGGGCCCGTAGCCGCTGGTGGCGGTGGCGAACGAGAACAGGTACAGGCCGAGGGCGACGAGTGCGAGCCCGACCGAGACGACGACTTTGGTGCCGACGTGGCCGACGAGCTTCGCGCTCAGTGGGGCGCTGATCATCAGGGTCGCGGCGACCGGCAGCAGCGCGGCACCGGATTTGAGCGCCGAGTAGTCGAGCACGAACTGCAGGTACTGGCTGGCGAAGAACACCGACCCGAACATCGAGAAGAACACGAGGGTGACCGCGATCGACGCGGCGCTGAACCGGGCGTCGGCGAAGAAGCTCAGGTCGAGGAGGGGATGGTCGATGGCACGCTCCCAGAACACGAACGCCGTGAGCAGCACGACGGCGGCGACGAACGCGCCGATGACCAGCGGGTGGGTCCAGCCCTGGTTGGGGCCTTCGATGATGCCGAAGAGCAGTCCGATCAACCCGACCGTCGAGAGTGCGGTGCCGACGAGGTCGAGTCGGGGCGACGCCGGGTCGCGGGATTCGGGCACGAGCACGGCTGCGGCGACGATGGCGGCGACGACGAGGGGCACGTTGACCCAGAAGATCGACCCCCACCAGAAGTGCACGAGCAGGTAGCCGCCGGCGAGCGGGCCGATGGCGACGCCGAGGCCCGACACGCCGGCCCACAGCGCGATGGCCCGGCGACGTTCGACGGGGTCGCGGAAGGCGTTGGTGAGGATCGACAGGGTCGCGGGCATGATGAACGCGGCGCCGAGCCCCTGCACGGCGCGGAACGCGACGAGTTCACCGGCGGTGCGGGCCGATGCGCAGGCGGCCGACCCGATCCCGAAGATCGCGAGGCCGACGAGGAAGCACTTCTTGCGCCCGAGGCGGTCGCCGGTCGAGCCGGCGATGAGCAGGAAGCTCGCGAACACGATCGTGTAGGCGTCGACGATCCACTGCAGTTGGGTCGAGGTGGCGCCGAGTTCGCGGACGAGCGAGGGGAGCGCGACGTTGACGATCGTGCCATCGATGCCCACGACCAGCAGGGCGAGGCACAACACCCCGAGGGTGACCCACCGCCGTGGATCGCTCTCGATGGGGTCCGCCGCCATCCGGTGCAACCTACCGATGCGCCCGCAAGGTCTCCAGTGGTGTTCGGTCACCCCTGGCCATCCCCGCTCACCCCGCCCATCCCTGCTCACCCCACTCACCCACCCCCCACTCGAACTCCGGGGCCGATGGGGTGTATGGCCCCGCTTTTCGCGCTGCCTTCGGCAAGCAGACGGTGAAGGGACGCCTGGAAGACCGTGCCCGCGGGCAGCGCTCCGATGATCGCCGACGATGGATGCCGAGGCTTGGTACCGTTCGCGCCATGCCTGCAACCGGACGTTGCCTCTGCGGGGAAGTCACCTATCGCTACGGCGGTGAGCCGATGGCCACCGTGGTGTGTCACTGCGCACACTGTCAGCGACAGAGCGGCGGCGCATTCTCGGTGAACGTCCTGCTGTCGCCGGACCAGCTCGACGTGTCGGGTGAGATGGGTACCTACGTCGAGACCGGCGAGCACGACGACGGCGAGTACGTGCATCGGCGCTTCTGTCGGTCGTGTGGTTCGCCCATCGTGTCCGAGCTGCTCGGGCCCGGGATGGTCGCGCTCAAGGCGGGCACGCTGGACGACACCACCGCGGTCCAGCCGGCTGCAGAGGTGTGGTGTGTGGACCGCCAGTCGTGGGTCGACCTGCCCGGGATCCCGGTTTCCCTCGACCGCGAGAGCTGACCGCCCCGCCCCATTTCGGCTCCTCGCCCTGCCCTCGCCCGACCTTCGGGACGTTTGCTGCGCATGACGCGCGTTGTCTTGCTGCATGCGGCGAGCAGCCGGAAATCGACCGGTGATGTGCCCGTGCCCGCGGGCAACGACGCGACGGTGGATGATGCCAAGAACGATCTGGGCCGATGTGCCCGTGCCCGCGGGCAGCGACGGAAAATCGCTTCGGCGCGGTCGACATCGGCACCTACGGTCGGCCACATGATGATCTGTGTGATGGTGCGTCGTGCC
>CAZQSU010000036.1:0-28431 GCA_964595905.1 uncultured Iamiaceae bacterium | reverse complement strand
AGGTGGTCGATCCCCCCGAGGGTCGAGCGTACGTGGCCGAAGCTGCGGTAGGGGCTCGAGTGGCGGGGAAGGAAGTGCACGTTGCGGCGCCCGGCGAGTGGCCGGTACATCGCCGCGAAGGTCGACTCGTCGGTCCGGCGATCGACCGAGATCACGAACGACGTGGTCGGCTCGTCCAACAGGTCCACGAGGCGCACGAGCTGCTGCGGCAGCCGGTAGGCCGAGATCACGTACGCGAGCCGGACGTCGTCGCTCACGACGCGCCCCCTGCGGAGGCGTCGGACCGGTAGAGCCGACAGTCGCCGGCGCTGGTGACGAGGGTGAACCTTTCGGCGAGGATCCGCTCGGCCTCATCCGAGCCCGGCCGGGCCGAGAGGTTGTCCTCGTCGAAGCCGACGTCGCACAGGATCACCACGTCGGCGGCGGCGACGTCGGCGGCGAGTCGGTGGCCGTCGACCTGCGCGATGCGCGGATGGAAGTCGTAGTAGTGGGTGCGCTGGTCTAACCCGGGCAGCAACGTGTAGAAGCTCCCGTCGGTGTAGGTGGGACGGTCGAGCGCGAGCGGACCGACGAAGAGCACGTCGCCGGGGCGCGCGATCCGCTCGGCGGCGCGCACGATGAGCGCATGGTCGCGAGCCACCTCGGCAGAGGGGAAGTACCAGGTCCGGCCGCGGTTGGTGACGTCGTAGACGATCCCGCCCCGCGCGAAGGTCCGGGCGTCGCGCAGCGTGGCGCGGGCCACGAACTTGGGGCGGAGACCCAGCACGACCAGGGCGGCGATGCCGATCGCGCCGGCCTGACGCCAGCCCGGTCGGCCGTGGAACCAGCCGGCGGCCCCGATCAGCTCGTACGCGACCGGGACGAGCGTGGCCAGGGGCACCATCGTGACGTAGACGACATGGACCGCGTCGGCGCGCTGGAGGTACTCGGGCACGAGACACAGGCCGATCACGCCGAGCCCGATCAGCGCGACGCCCGTGACCTCCCGGCGCCGTGGAATGCCCAGCACGAGGGCGACCAGGGCGGTGACCGCGCCGATGATCGCGAGGATCCCCGTGCCACCGACATCGGCGTGCCAGGGAAGGTGGCGTTCGGAGGCGACGTGCATCGCGTCGGTGACCAGGTTGTGCCAGGTCGTCGACCACCCCGCCGTGAGCACCAACCACAGATACGGGCTCAGGCCCACGGCAGCCGCGAGCCAGGCGACCGGGCGGACGGCCCGGACCAGCGTCAGGGCCCCGAGCAGCACGACCGCCCAGATCAGGAAATCGGGGCGGAGCAGGATCGCGAACGCGCACGCCAGCCCGGCCGTCACCGCCCGGGTCGGCGCCGATCGCTCCGACACCGCGCAGGCCACCGCGGCGACCAGGCCGCCGATGGCGCCCATGATCGGCAGTGCGGTGATCGACAGCGACCCGATGAGCACCGCGACGAGTCCCATGGCCAGACCGACGAGCCACGACCAGCGTCGACCGACGAAGTGCAGTCCCACGCCCACGAGTACGACGTACGCCGCGCCGACGGCCCGTTCGACGACCAGGTTCGGTGACGCGATCCGGTAGGCGCCCGCCGGGATCAGCAACGACAGCGGACCGTAGAAGTAGTCGAAGTCGCGGCCCGGAACGGCACCGTCGAGGACCCGCATCGGCGCCTGGAGCATCATCGCCTCCTCCATCGACCAGGCCGGGCCGTGGCGTCGGATGAACCACAGCGCGGCCGCGACCACCACCACGATCGCCACGGCGACCGCGTCCCGTCGCCAGAGGGGCGGCCGACCGTTCGTCGGCCCCGTCGCTGACGACGGTGCTTCGGGCGGCGCCGGTTCGTGACGCACCGATCGGGGACCGTTCATGTGTTCTCTGACCACGCGCACTCGTCGATCCCCTCGGATGCCCGAGCGTACTCAACCTCCGACGGCCGCGCGATCGCCACCGTCTCGATCGCCACCGTCTCGATCGGCGACGTCGCGGTCGCCGACGACGCGATCAGCTCCGGATCTTCACCTTCAGCTCGGCGGCGTGCTCGGTGAACTCGTCGACACGGACCCGGATCGTCACCGTCCACTCCCCCGGCACCGTGAACAACGTCCCGTCGACGAGGAAGTGCCCCGGGCCCGCCCGGTGCAGTTCCTTGTCGATCGGTCCGATGCCGAGCTCGGACTGGGTGAGCTGCACCTCGACCGACTTCTCGTCGTCGTCGGGTCGCCCGTGCTCGTCGAGCAGGTACAGGTGCAGTGTGGACGGGCCGGTACGGGCCGGGTCGATCACCAGGTTCGCGCTGCTTCGGTCGGCCGGGGTGCCGAGTTGCGCCGTCGCCGAGTACACCGCCTGCGAGGCCAGCGCCGTCCGCGACGGAACCCCGCTGACGAGGACGGCCGTCACGCCGAGGACCGCGACCAGGGCGAACGCCTCGGCCCGCAGGGTTCGTCCCAGATACCGCCAGCGCGCCGGGCGGTCCGGTCGGGCGCGCAACGCCGGCACGAGTCGGAAGTGGTTGAACCCGCCGAGCAGGGCGAGCACGACGAGCAGGGCCATCTTGGCGAGCACCAGGCGGCCGTATCCCGTTTCGGTCAGGCCCCGCAACGACCCGACCTCGATGAACGCCATGACCAGCCCGGCGGCCCCGACGGCGATGATCGCGCCGGTCGCCAAGCGCGAGAACGCGGCGACCTCGTCTGCGGCGACCTTCGGATCGCCGACCGGTTCGGCGCGTCGTCGGTTCCGCACCGACCACACCAGCATGGCCACCCCACCGAACCAGATCGCACCTGCCGCCACGTGCACCCCGTCGGCGAGACACATCAACCACACCGGATCGCCCGATCGCGTGTGCCCCGAGGCGATGAACGCACCCGCCAGCAGCGCCACCGACACCAGCGCGGCGACCCGAGGGGCGCGGCGGCCCGACACCCACACCGATGCGAGGCCCGCCACCGCGGCCAGGGCGACCCCGGCGATGGTCAGGGCGGTCCCCTGCCCCAACACCTGCTCCGCGACGCCCGACGAGAACAGCGAGCCCATGCCCTCGCCCGTCGCCAACGCCGCCGACACCGGCAGTTCCCACACCAACGCGAGCACCGTGACCACGGTGACCAGCGCGAGCCCCCGGGCGACCTGCCGGTCGGATCCGGCGCGGCGGCGGACGAACGCGACGAACATCGCCGCGCCGACCACGAGAAAGCTGCCGGCGTAACCGATCCCCCTCAGCACGGCCCCGGCCGTCTCGTAGCCGGGTTGAGACGGCTGATCGATGAGCTTGTCGAGCCCGGTGACCGATCCGGACCTGCGGACCGAGAACACGAATCCGCCGTGCACGGGGTGGGTGTCGGCGGAGATGACCCGCCAGGCGACGGCGTAGGAACCCGACGGCAGATCGGGCTTCAGGTCGACCGCGACGTTCGCCGACGAGCCGGGTTGGGTGGGCAGGCCTTCATCGACCCGCTTGCCTTCGGAATCGAACACCCGCAGCGAGCCGGTCACCAGGGTCACCGACTCGCTGAAGGTCAACCGGACCCGCGCCGGTGATCCCTCCAAGACGCTCTGGTCGGCCGGCGACGACGATTCGAGAATGGCGTGCGCGTCGGCGACGCGGGCGGAGTGGATCGACGCCAGTGCCAATAGGATCGACACCGCGACGAACCCGACGATCGCCGGGCCACGTCGCAGCACGCCGTGTGAGAACCCACCGTGTTCCGGTACACCGTGTCTCAGTCCATCGGGCACGATCACCCGATCGGTTCTAGTCCGTCCCCTGTCGAATCCCCACCTCGAGTCCCATGAACTACGAACGATCCAAGCGAACCCCGGCCGAACAGGCGGCGGCCGACCGGGCCGACCGCCGCGAATTCTGGATCATCGCCGCCGTCTTCAGCCTGGCGATCATCGCGTTGACCGGCATCTACGTGGTGGTCAGTGACGTCCTGGAGCCCCCGTCGCCGACGACCGGCGCCGCCGAACAGGTCGATCAACCCGCGCTGCCCATCCCCGACGGTGGTCACGAACCGACCGACCCCGGTGATCGCGGTGGCTCCGAGCAGCTCCTGTTGATGGGCGGGCTGTTCGTCGCCCTGGGCCTCGGCGCCGCCTGGGTGGTCCACTCGTCGCGTCGTGCCAAGCGACGCCTCGCCGCGGAGGCCGCCGGTGCCGATGCGGACCCTCCCGAAGCGGCAGAGCCGTCGCCCCCGACCGGAGCGGTCGACTCGCCGGCACCGACGGTCACTGCGTCAGCAGGGTCGCCAGAGCCCAGATAGCGGCGATCGCGCCGATCCCGATGTAGATGGCGGCGCGCCGACGCATCACGGTCGGCGCCATCGCGGGGTCGGCGTCACCGGGCGGACGGACGAGCGCGGCGATGTTGCCGACCACGAGCGCCGCGCCGACGGCGAGTACCAGCCAGGCCAGCAGGTCGTGGCCCAGGAAGAGTTCGTCCGCGAACACGATGTCCTCCAGCGTGACACAACCCGCTCCACCCGGGAAAGCCACTCACACCTCGGCGCGTGGGCTAAAGGAACGGCGCACCCGCGCCGATCGATGATGCGTCGGCGGTCCTCCATCGTCGACTCGTTTCGGGTGAGTGCGGAGGCCGTACTTCCCTCCATCACCATCGCAACCGGTGGTCTCCACGACCACCGGCGCAACCACGGCCTCCGCCCCCCGAAACCCCCGACGCCGACGGCCACCGGCCGCAACGGTGCACGTCGCGGGTGCCGGAGCGTGCACACTGGAGCCCACCATGGATTCCGAACCACCGACCGCTCGCGGTTCGTCGGGCGACGATGATGCCGCCGTCGCCACCGAAGCCGCAGGTATCGCGGCCACCGACGCCGACGAGCGAACCGGACCGGGAGCAGCCTCGACCGCCACGGTCCGCCCGAACCGGCGCATGCGCACCGCGACCGTGCTGACGATCCCGGCCCTGCTCGCCCTGGCCGCGTCCGCCGTGCTGTTCGTGGTACCGGTCACCAACCCCGGGGTCCAGGACTGTGGCTCGCCGGGCTGGTTCCTGTTGCGGGCGCAGGCCGACCGACCGTTGGTCACCGACGAGGGCGAGCCGCTCCACGGCTGGGACCAGGCCCGGCTCCGTCAGGCCCACCACGACCGGTGCTCGGCCCAGGTCGCTGCCCGCGCGGTCCCCGCGGGGGTGCTGCTGGTCGTGTTCTGGGTGCTCGCGCTCGTGGCGGTCGTCATCGGCTGGAACGGCCGACGCGGCCTCCGCACCAAGACCTCGGTCGATCAGCAGTAGCCGACGACCCCGAGCCCCGGTCGGGTCAGACGATCAACCCGGGCGGACAGCCAGGATCGGCGTCGACATGTACAGGCTGGAGTACTTCACCACGTCGCCGGTGTGGGGAGCGTGGATGACCGAGCCGCCACCTGCGTACATCGCCACGTGGCTGAAGCCGTTGTAGAACACGAGGTCGCCGGGTTGGAGCTGCGAGATCGGCACGACGCGGCCGGCGCTGCGCTGGGAATAGGTCACCCGGGGGATCGAGACCCCGGCCCGGGCCCACGCCCACATCGTCAGACCCGAACAGTCGAATCCTCCCGGCGACGACCCGCCCCACACGTACGGGGTCCCGAGCTGGCTGGCCGCCGCGGCGAGTGCTGCAGCGCCGCGTCCCGACGAGGGCACGCTGCTGCTCGGCGCCCGCGCCGGCGCCGGCGGAGCCACCGACTGGACCGGCGCGGTCGCCTGGGTCGACTGCGTCTGAGCGGGGGCGGCCGGAGCGGTCTGGGTCGGCGCTGCGGCGGCCGCTGCGGCGGCCCGTTGTTCGGCGGCCGCCTGGCGCTGGGCAGCCGCGGCCGCGGCACGGGCACGGGCCTCGCGGGCCCGCTCCTCCGCAGCCTGCTTCTCCGCGACGAGGGTCGCCAGCCTGCCCTTGACCTGCGACTGGACCGACTCGAGTTCGCGCTGGGCGGCTTCGGCACTGGCCTTCTTCGCCTTCGCCTTGGCCGCGACGTCGGCGGCCTTCTTGCGCTCGGCGGCGAGGGTCTCGGCGCGATCGGCGGTGATGCGCTGCGACGCCTGGAGCTGGTCGACGAGCTCCTGGCGGTTGCCCACCGCGGTCGACTGGTAGCCCTGGCGCGGGCCGAGCTCGTCGCCATCGGTGTCGAGCAGGGCCGCGAGGTCGACCGAACCCGATCCGCCATTGACGTACGCGTTCAGCGCGTAGTCGGCGAGGTCCTTGCGACTGGAAGCTTCGTTGCGCTTGGCCGCCGCGAGCTGCGCGGAGGCCTTGTCGATCTTGCCGTCGATCACTTCGGCCTCGTAGGCGGCCCGGTCGACCGCAGCGGTGTCGGACTCGACCTGGGCCTTGAGGTCGCTGATCTGCGCCGAGATCTGGTCGGCACGGGTCTTCAGGTCTGAGATCTCGTCGGCACGCGCGTTCGAAGCGGAAAGGAAGGGAGCCACTCCGACCGACAGTGCCAGGGCCGCGACGGCAGCGCGGCGGGCGAATCGGTGTTTCTGCATGGGGCGGTACTGTAACCACTCCCCGTCGCTCATTACAACTACATGACGATTATTTCGTCGAAGGCCGATTCCCGTCACGCCGAGCGCATCTCGGCGAACACCGCGGCGGGTCGATCGGGTTCGGCCGCGACCGCTGCGCTCATCGGGCAGACACGCCTGTCGGCGCATCCTCGTGCCCATCGCCACCCCGTGCCACACGACGGGGCTCCCGGCATCACCTCGCCGAACGGCGAGCTACCAACGACTCGACCACCCGTCGCCCCGGCCCACCCGAGGTCGGCGCCTCGGTCTCGACGGCATCGCCGGTCATCGCCGCCACCGTCGCGGCCGTCGACGTGGCGATCGCACCGAGGTCGTAACCACCTTCGAACATCGCGACGCAGCGACCGGGTGGCACCAGGCCGACGAGCGTTGCGACCACGAGGCCGAAGTCGCCAGCGGAGAGCGCGATCTCGGCGAGCGGGTCGGCCCGGTGCGCGTCGAAGCCCAGCGAGAGACACAACCAGTCGGGTGCGAACGCTTCGGCGAAGGGCACGATCAGCTCCTCGACCGCCGCCGCGTACACGTCGCCCGTGGCGCCCGCCGGCAACGGCACGTTGAGGACTCCCCCCGGGGCATCGGCACCGCCGGTCTCGTCTGCGCCACCCGTTCCCGGATACCACGGCCACTGGTGGATCGACACGTACGCGACGTCCGGATCGTTCCAGAACGCCTCCTGGGTGCCGTTGCCGTGGTGGACGTCGAGGTCGACGACCAGCACGCGCTCGCCGTCGGCGGCCAACGTCGCCGCGGTGACCGCGACGTTGTTGAACACACAGAAGCCCATCGCCGCGCCGGGCCGGGCGTGATGGCCCGGCGGACGCACCGCGCACAGCGCCGTGTCGGCCTCACCGGCCCGGAGTGCCTCGACCGCGCGCAGCCCCGAGCCCGCGGCGAGCAGCGCCGCCTCGAGCGATTCGGGCACGACCGCGGTGTCGGGGTCGAGATGGCCGCCACCCGACAGGCAGAACGCCCGGACCGCGGCGACGTAGGCCGCAGCGTGCACCCGTTCGAGCTGCGCGTCGGTCGCCGGGGTCGGGACCGCGTGCGAGATCACGCCGTTGCGTCGCGCATCGTGCAGGCCGACCGCGACGGCGTCCACGCGTTCGGGGCGCTCGGGATGTCCGGCTCCGGCGAAGTGCATCGCGCAACGCTCGTCGGCGACGACCAGAAGCGTCACCCGGCCAGACTAGTGCCGCGGCTGTCGATCACCCGCCGCGGAGGCGGGACTTTCTAACCTCACGGGGACGAGACGTGATGAGCGAACCCGAGATCTTCCGTATCGATGACGACCGACTGCTGTGCGACGTGTGGCACGCGCCCAGCCACACCGTCGTGCTCCGACCGGGTGATCCACGGCGTCGGCTCCACCCCGCCGCCGTCGCAGGGGTCGTGAACGAACTCGCCGCCCGCGGCGTGGAACGGATCCTGACCGCCGCGCTGGACGCGGCTTCGCTCGAACCGTTCGCCGATGCCGGGTTCACCCCGCACGAAGACCTGTGCGTGCTCCGTCACGATCTGGGATCGCGTCCTCGGACGACCTCGGACCGACGTGGCCGGACCCGACCCGGCCCGACCCGACCCGGTTCGAGCCGACCCGACACGACCCGCCGCGGTTCGACCCGTCGTGGCTCGATGCGCCGCGACCTCGCCCGGGCCGCGGCGGTCGATCAACGGGCGTTCTCGACCGGGTTCGCCCTCGACCGGAACGGTCTCGAGGCGATCGTGTCGGCGACGCCGGCGTGTCGTTTCCGTCTCGTGGCCGGCGGCCCCGCCGGTTCGGTCGCCGCGTATGCGCTGTGTGGACTCGCCGGCGACACCGGCTACGTCCAACGCGTCGCGGTCGACCCGGCCTGCCGCAGGAACGGGCACGCACGTGCCCTCCTCGGCGATGCACTCGACTGGTTCGATCGGCGACGGGCCGCCCGGGTCCTCGTGAACACCCAGGTGACCAACCTCGCGGCCCAACAGCTCTATCTGGGCGTCGGTTTCACACGGACGGCCGACCGGCTCGCGGTGTGGTCCTGGCGTCGGGAAGTGGCACGGTGAGACGCCTGCTCGGCGCGATCGTCGTGTGCGCCACGGCGGTCGCCGTCCTGGCCGGCGCCACACCGGACGCCTCGGCGTCGGGGTCGGCGAAGACCACCGCGGCGATCCGACTCGTCGAGATGAACCCGTGGGTCGAGGCGCACGACACGGTCGACGTCGCGGTGCGGGTCGTCGGCGCGCCCGTCGGGGCGACGTTGACGCCGACGCTGCACCGGGCGGTCACGACACGCTCGTCGTTCGCCCTGACCGTCGACGGCCACGATCTCGGAGACGCCGCCGCGCGCTTCGCCGACCACGACGTGCACGGATCATCGGCGTCGATCACCGTCCGGTTCCGGGTCGACGACGGGGCCGCTCCCGCCGATGCCGACGCCGCCACCGCGGACGGTGACTCGGTGACCCTCACCCGACCCGGTGTCTACCCGCTGGTGTTCACGCTCGACGACGCGGACGGTGCCGAGGTCGCCTCGATGGTGACCTACATCGTCCGACTGCCGTCGTCACCCACCGAAGGTGACGGCGGGCGGCGTCCGCTCCGGGTCGCATCAGAGTTCCGCCTGCAACCACGACCGCAGACCACCGCGGCGGGCGACCTCGTGGTGACCGAGGCGGCGCGCCGATCGGCCGACGAGTTCATCGACGGGCTCGGCGATGCCTCGACGACGGTGCGTCGGAGCTTCGGATTCGCGGTCTCGCCCGCGTATCTCGACGCATTGGCCGCCACGCACGACACCCGCGATCTCGCCCGCCTGGCCGCGCTGGTCGACGGACTGCCCCTCCAGACCCAACCATGGGCGCCACTTGATCCGGCCGGTTGGTTGGCGACCCCCGACCTGGCTCCCGCGGTCGACCACGCCACCGTCGCCGGCACCGACGTCCTCGGCGAGTACCTCCAGCCGCCGGCCGTGGCCACCGCCGATCTGGCGGCCTGGGGCGGCCGCATCTCGGAGCAGTCGCTCCGTTGGTTCGCCGAGCAGGGTGCCACCTCCGTCCTGATTCCCGCCGACGCGCTCGTGGGCCTCGACACCGACGACTTTCCCCGAAGTCTCGCCGCGCCGTTCCACCTCGACACGGGCGGGGCCACTCCCCTCACCGCGATGCAACTCGACCCGGCCATCGCGGCGCACTTCACCGCCGCCGATCCCGTGCTCGGCGCGAACCAGTTGATCGCCGACCTGTCGGTCATCGCCCTCGATCTGCCGGCGATCAGCCGGGCCATGGTCGTCGCGCCGCCGGCCGGTTGGCATCCGTCGGCCGCGCTGCTGTCGGCCTACACGGCCGCGCTCGCCTCGGCGCATCCGGTCGGTTCGGATCCGTTGCTCGCGCCGACGCCGCTCGCCACGGTGATCGACACCACACCGGCGGTCCGTGCAGGCGGTGACACGGCCACAGAGGGACCGACCCTCCTCCGGTCGTTGCGTCGGACCGACCCGCCGCCTCCGATGACCGAACTCGGCAACCGGTTCGCGAAGGCGAACGCTCTCGTCGACTCGCTCGCGACCATGGTGCCCGGAGGTACGGCCCGCTCGGCACTCGAGATCGAGCGGCTGCGCCGACAGATCAGCGTCGCCGCGATGCCCGGCACCACCGTGGCCGAACGGAACCGTCGCTTCGCCGCCGTCGGCGCGCAGGTCGACACGGCCGTCGACGCCGTGCGCCTGCCGCCCCGCCAGACGATCACCCTGACCTCGGACACCGCATCGCTGCCCGTCACGATCCGTCGTCCCGAGGACGGCCCGACCGAGGTGGTCGTCCACATCGACGCCCCCGACCGGCTCCGGTTTCCCGACGGCACCGACCAGGCGGTGCATCTCGATGCCACGACCACCCGTTTCTCCGTGCGGGTCCACAGCGACTCACCCGGCGACACCATCGTGCGGATGACCGTCACCTCACCCGACGGCGAGCTCGTCGTGGGTACCACCGAACTCGTCGTGCGGTCCACGGCGGCGTCCGGAGTCGGATTCGTCATCAGCTTCGGGTCGCTGGCCTTCCTCATCGTGTGGTGGGCCCGCGACATCATCCGCACGCGTCGGCGCCGCCGGGCCGACCACATTCCCCCGGCCGAGTTGATCGACATCGACTGAGCGGTCGCGGCCCGAGAAGTGCCGGTGGCGGCGTCGATGTAACCGTTGGCCACCCCGCGGGGTCCGAACCTGTCACCACCATTCCCGAACGTCGCCTTCCCCAGAGGAACTCCATGCCCATCCACATCGTGACCGACTCCGGCTCCGACATCACCCCGGCCGACGCCGCCGCGCTCGGCGTCACGGTCGTCCCGCTCACGATCCGCTTCGGCGATGTCGAGTACCGCGACGGGATCGACCTCGACGTCGAGGAGTTCTACGCCAAGATGGCCGACCTGCCGGGGCTTCCCTCCACGGCCGCTCCGGCACCGGGCGCGTTCGTCGAGGCCTTCGACGCCGCTCGCGAGGCCGGCGCCGATGGGGTCGTCTGCATCGACCTGGCCGGCAAGATGTCGGCCACGATCGACGCGGCCCGCAACGCCGCCGCCGAGGTCGCCGACCGCCTCGACGTGCGGGTGATCGACTCCGAATCGGTGAGCGGCGGTCTGCGGTCACTGGTTCGACGTGCCGCCGCGGCCGCCGCGGCCGGTGAGTCGCTCGACGAGATCGAGGCGATGGTGCACGACCGGGCGGCACGCACCACGATCTTCGGCACGTTCGACACGCTCGAGAACCTCAAGATGGGCGGCCGCATCGGCGGCGCTCAGGCGTTCCTGGGCACCGTCCTCAACATCAAGCCGATCGTCGAGGTCCGCAACGGTGAGGTCACCGAGGCCGGCAAACAGCGCACCCGCCGCAAGGCGCTGGCGTGGATCATCGACCGGGTGGTCGAGGCGGGGGCCGTCGAGGACCTCACGTTGTGCGAGGCGCTGGCCCCCGATGTCGACGCGTTCCGGGCGATGTTTCCCGAGGGCCTCGAACTCGACGACCTGCGGCTCGGTCCGACGATCGGCACCCACGGCGGCCCGCGGACCATGGGCGTCAGCTTCGTGCACCCACCTTCGACCTGACGGTCTCGGACGCAGTGGCGGAGTCCTTCATCTCGGGGTCGGACGCCCGATAGCGTTTCGGGCACCGTGGATGATGCGCGCGCTGCCCGTACCCCCGGCCGGTCATCGGTCGGCTCTCCGCCGGGGTCGTCGCCCGGTTCGGCCACCAGCGACCCGTCCGGCACCGTCGTCGGAGGTCGCTACCGCATCATCCGCCTGATCGCCACCGGCGGCATGGCCCGCGTCTACCAGGCGATGGACGAGGTCCTGAGCCGTCCGGTCGCGGTCAAGATGCTGCACGAGCACCTGCTCGTCGACGATGCGTTCGTCGCCCGGTTCCACCACGAGGCGATCGCCGCAGCGCGTCTGAGTCATCCTTCGATCGTGTCGATCTTCGACACCGTCTCCGAATCGGGTGACCACGGGGCACCCTGCGAGGCGATCGTCATGGAACTCGTCCACGGCACGACGCTGCGTCGCCGCCTCGACGCGGTGGGCACCCTGGAGGTGGCCGAGGCGGTCGCGGTCGGCGCCCAGGTGGCCGATGCGCTCGACACGGCGCACCGCGCCCACGTGGTGCACCGCGACATCAAACCGGCCAACATCCTGCTGTCGACCGACGGCCGGGTGTTGGTCGCCGACTTCGGGATCGCGAAGGCCGCCGAGGGCCACGACCTCACCGCCGAGGGCTCCATGCTGGGCACGGCCAAGTACCTCGCTCCCGAGCAGGTCGAGGGCACCGGGGTCGACGGACGGGCCGACGTCTACGCCCTCGGCATCGTGCTGTTCGAGGCGTTGTGCGGACGGGTGCCGTTCCACGCCGACACCGACACGGCCACCGCACTGGCCCGACTGCACCAGGCGCCGCTGCGACCCAGGCAGGTGCGCGCCGACATTCCCAAGAGCATCGAAGAGGTGGTCCTGCGGGCCATGGCCCGCCATCCCGGTGACCGCTACGCCGACGCCGCCCAGTTCCGTGCTGCGTTGTTGGGGTGCGTGCACGATCGCACGACGATCGAGATCACCGTCGACGACACCGCGCCGGGCGCGACGATGGCCGAGGGTCCGGCGCGTGCCGGGCGCCCGGTCGATCGGACCCCCGTCCCGGTGGCGGCACCGGCGGCGGCCGTCCCGCGCGAACAGGCCGACACGGGTCCCCGGCGGGGATTCGGACGCTCGGAACGCGCCTGGCTGGTGCCCACCCTGCTCATCGTGCTCGTCGCGGTGGCACTCGGCGTCGTCGGGGTGCTGTTCGGGCAATCGGGCACGGGCCGACGACTGCTCGGCAGCTCGGGCACCCACACACCGACGACCGTGGCCGCGCCACCCCAGATCACCGCCGTGCACTCGTTCGACCCCGAAGGCGACGACGGGTCCGAGAACGACGAACTGCTCCCCAATCTGACCGATGGTGACCCGTCCACCGACTGGCACACCTCGCACTACCGCGATGCACCGGTGTTCGGGGTGAAGGACGGGGTCGGGGTCGACGTGGTGCTCGCACACGCCACGAAGCTCGACGCGCTCGTGGTCGATTCGTCCACGGCCGGCTGGGATGCGGCGGTGTACGTGGCGACCGGGCCGACCGGCGACACGCTGTCCTCGTGGGGTGATCCGGTCACGACGAGGCACGGCCTGGAGCCGGGAACCACGACCTTCGACCTGCACGGCCGCAGCGGCGACCGGGTGCTGCTGTGGTTCACCCGCCCCGGGCCGTCGGGTCAGATCACGATCTCGGGACTGCAGGTGCGATGAACAGGTCGACCGACGATCACGAGGTCACGTCGGATGCCGGGGGTCCGGTCACGGTCGAGTCGCAGGCAGGTGGGCCGCCGCCGGCCCGGGGTGACGCGCCCGGGCGGCGCCGTTCCCGCTCGCGACGCCACCTGATGGTGCTGGTGGTCGCCGTGGTGGGATTCGTCGTCGGCATCACCCTGGTGGTGACCGGGCGGGAGTCGAACGAGCGACCGCCCTCGACGACGGCGGCGGTCGCTCGTGGGCCGTTGCTGCCGAGTCTGGGGAGCGCCACCGACCAGTCGGCGGCGAAGACGCTCGTCGAGACGCTTGACCCGAAGACGCTCGGCCTCGTCGACGGCCATCCCAGCGGTCCGTCGACCTCGCCACCGGCGGTTCCCGAGGGGGTCGACCTGACCACGAGTGGCCTGCAGCGCTGTCAGGGGGCCGTCGCGCAACAGAACCGTGACCGCTCCCTCGGTACCCGACTCGCCGCCGCCCGGCTCCGGATCGGCGACCGCCCGAGCTTCGTGGTGTCGTTCGCCTTGCCGGCCTCGGGTTCGGCGCCGGCCGGCACACGGGTGTTCATCGTCGACGCCCGCACGTGCCGGGTGCTGGGCGCGGTCGATCACTGACCCCTCCCCGACCCGCGCACGCGTCCCGTCGGCGCCCGCGACGGGTTGTAGGGTGGGCTGATGGCCGCAGAACCCGGAACGGACGGCTCCTGGCCCGATCAGGCGACCGATCTGATCGTCTCCACGGTGGGGACGGTGCGCGACAAGACCGTCGGACCCGCCATGACCGTCGCGCGTGCAATCGTCTACGGCTTCTTCGCCCTGCTCGTCGGGGTCTGTGCGCTCACACTGGGTACGATCTTCATCGTCCGGATCGTGACGGTGTACACCGGCCGCGTCTGGATCCCCCAGCTCGGACTCGGCGTGCTCTTCGGTCTGGGCGCGCTCGTGCTGTGGAGCAGGGCCAGGCGGGTCCCCCACCGGTAGCATCGTCGGGATGCGCCGACCGCGCCGGCTCCGGCGATGCTCCTTCGCCGGGGCGTCTTCGGGCGAGCCGGTTCCGGGAATACCGCCGGTTCCGGTGGCGTTCAACGCAGTCGAACCCTCGGCATCCGTCGAGCTTCGCCACATTCGAGGAAGCAATCGTGTCAAACGACGTTCGTGAGGTGGTCATCATCGGCTCGGGCCCGGCCGGGCTGACGGCCGCCATCTACACCGCCCGCGCGCAACTCGCCCCGCTGTTGCTGGAGGGCGAGACGGTGAGCAACACCGAGCAGCCGGGCGGCCAGCTCATGCTGACGACCGATGTCGAGAACTACCCGGGTTTCGTCGACGGGATCATGGGGCCCGACCTGATGGCCGCGTTCCGTGACCAGGCGCTGCGTTTCGACACCGAGATCGTGACCCGGCGCGCGAGCCGGGTCGACCTGTCGAGTCGCCCGTACGGCATCTGGGTCGGCGACCCCGACGCCGCCGAACCGACCTACCGCGCCGAGTCGCTGATCATCTCCACCGGTGCCCAGGCGCTGATGCTGGGCCTCGAGCACGAGCAACGGCTGCTCGGTCACGGCGTCTCCACGTGCGCGACCTGCGACGCGTTCTTCTTCCGGGGGCACGACATCGCCGTCGTCGGCGGCGGCGACTCGGCGATGGAGGAGGCCACCTTCCTGTCGCGGTTCGCCGATTCGGTGACGATCATCCACCGGCGTGAGGAGTTCCGCGCGTCGAAGATCATGCTCCAGCGCGCCGAGGACGACCCGAAGATCCACTTCGCGGTCAACAAGGTCGTGACCGACGTCCACGGCGATGACCGGCTCGAATCCCTCACCCTCACCGACACGGTCACGGGGGCGACCTCGAAGCTCGAGGTCACGGGCCTGTTCGTGGCGATCGGGCACCGTCCGAACACCGACCTGTTCAAGGGCCAGTTGGAACTGCTCGACAACGGCTACATCGATGTGCATGCGGGCACGAGAACCAGCGTCGCCGGGGTCTTCGCCGCCGGCGACGTGCAGGACTTCACGTACCGTCAGGCGATCACCGCTGCCGGTTCCGGCTGCATGGCCGCGCTCGACGCCGAACGCTGGTTGGCCGCCGGTGCGGTCGACGAAGACTGGTAAACTCATACCCCCGGAGGTATCCATGGCCGATACACGAATCTTCACCCTCACCGACGAGTCGTTCGATGAGCAGATCAACAGCGCCGACAAGCCCGTGCTGGTCGATTTCTGGGCCGAATGGTGTGGGCCCTGCAAGAAGGTGGCCCCGGTCATCGATGAACTCGCGGGCGAGCACGGCGACCGGATGTCGTTCGCGAAGATGGACATCGACGCGAACCCCAAGGTGCCGTTGCAGTTCAACGTCATGAGCATCCCGACGCTGATCGTCTTCGCGGACGGCAAGGAAGCCAAGCGCATCATCGGCGCCAAGGGAAAGCATCAGCTCGTCGACGAACTCGCCGACTTCCTCTCCTGATCACCGACAGCCGCGGGGCGCCGGATGGTGCTCCCCGCGGTCCCGGTCCGCTCCCCCGACCCATGGTCCCTGCCAGCGATCCCGTTGCCGAGCTGCTCCCCCTGTGTCCCGGCGCGTCGGGCACCGCGGTGCGCGATCTCCAGATCCGCCTGCGACGGACCGGCCTGCTCGAGGTGCCCGATGCATCGGGCACCTACGACGACCCGACCCGGTCGGCGGTGTTGGCCTTTCAGGAGCGATCGGGGTTGCAGACCACCGGCACCTGCGACCGGTCCACCTGGTCGGCGCTGGTCGAATCGGGCTATCAGCTCGGTGATCGTCTCCTCTATCATCGTGTCCCGATGTTGCGGGGTGACGACGTCGCGGCGCTCCAGCACCGGCTGAGCGAACTCGGCTTTCACAGCGGGCGCGTCGACGGCATCTTCGGCCCCGAGAGCGAAGCCGCGGTCAAGGCGTTCCAGCGCAACTCCGCGCTGGTCACCGACGGGGTCGTCGGTCCCGACGTCATCGCGCAACTCCGCCGCCTCGGCCCCGGCAAGGGTCGGGTCACGAAAGCCGTTCTGGCCGAGCAGCTCCGGCTTCTCGACAACCCGCATGACCTGCGCGGCGCCCGCATCGCCATCGCCCAGCCAGGGACGCTCCCGGCGCTGGCCCACAACATCACCGGTCGCCTCGACACCACTGGTGCGGTCACCCTGGCGATCCACCACCCGGACGGGTCGGCCGAGGCCGCCGAGGCCAATCGCTTCGACGCCCATTGTTTCATCGGGTGCACGGTCCGCTCCGAGGCCGGGGCTCGCCTCTCGTACTACCGCACCGACGGCTTCGAGTCGGCCGGGGGGCGCCAACTCGCACTCGTCGTGGCCCGAGAGCTCGCCGCGGCCATGCTCGCCGGGCCCATTGCCACGCAGGGCATGCGCATCCCGGTTCTGCGTGAGACGCGGATGCCGGCCCTGTGGTGCGAGATCGGACCGCCCAGTTGGGTCGTCGAGCATGCCACTGCCGTGGCCGCTGGCATCACGTCGGCGATCGCCCAATGGCTCGCCTCGCCGCTCGACGACCCGTCCGACCGCCTCTGAACGATCAGGAAGTGCTCGAAGGTCGAACCCGTTCCCACAACCTTAGCCACAGGTTGTGGACAATGGTCGATGCGGAAATCACTCGCTCGATGTTTGACGTGCCTGTTGTTGGGGTATACCCGTCATGGCGCGGTAGATGCGTTCCAGGTCCTCGAGCGACGCGAAGTCGATGACGACCTTGCCCCGCTTCGCGCCCATGGTGACGTTGACCCGTGTGGAGAGGCGCTCGGAGAGCAACTCCTCGAGTTCCAGCAGCCCCGGAGCCCGCAGGGTGGTCGTCGGCTCCGGCGCTGGGGTCTCGTCGGTGTCCGTGCGACGACGGACGGCGTCCTCGACCTGGCGCACCGAGAATCCGGCGCTCACGGCCTTGCGCGCGAGCGCCTCCTGGAAGGTCCGGTCCGGGCTGCCCAGCAACGCGCGGGCGTGCCCGGCCGACAATTGGCCGTCGTGAACCAACCGTTGGACCGCTGGAGGGAGTTGGAAGAGACGGAGGGTGTTCGACACCGCCGCGCGACTCTTGCCGACGCGCCGCGCGACCTGCTCGTGCGTGAGCGAGAAGTCGTCCAGGAGCTGCTGATACGCGGCAGCTTCCTCGAGGGGGTTCAGGTCCTCACGGTGGAGGTTCTCCACCAGCGCCTGCTCGAGTGCATTGGTGTCGGTCGCGTCGCGCACGACGACCGGGATCGTCGACAGCCCGGCGCGCTTCGCGGCTCGCCACCGTCGCTCCCCCGCGATCAGCTCATAGGTCCCGTCCCCGGTCGCCCGTACCAGGACCGGCTGGAGCACGCCGAGCTCCCGGATCGACGCGGTCAGTGACGTGAGGGCCTCCTCGTCGAAATGGGACCGCGGTTGGAAGCGATTGGCCACCAGGCTCGTGATGGGCACTTCGAGCA
Organism: uncultured Iamiaceae bacterium; assembly: GCA_964595905.1. GTDB lineage: Bacteria > Actinomycetota > Acidimicrobiia > Acidimicrobiales > Iamiaceae > JAFDWI01. Next base: position 10,661 of record CAZQSU010000036.1, on the reverse strand, counting down.
GGCCACTCGAGGCATCGGAGGTGACCGACGGCGACTCGCTGGGGATGAGTGCGCCGAGCCCCTTGCCCAATCCACTACGCCGCGCCATGACTGACCTCCTTTGCGAGCTCCCGGTAGGCGAGGGCGCCCCGGGAGCGTGCGTCGAATGCGATGATCGGTTGCCCGAACGACGGCGCCTCTGAGAGACGGACCGTCCGAGGCACCATGGTGCGACAGACGCGGTCGCCGAAATGATCGCGCACCTCCTGCGCCACCTGGTCGGAGAGCTTGGTGCGAGCGTCGTACATGACCAGCACGATCGTCGAGATCTCGAGCGCGGCATTGAGCCCGCGTCGGACGAGATCCACGTTCTTCGAGAGCTGGCCGAGACCTTCGAGGGCGTAGTACTCGCACTGGATCGGCACGAGGACCTCGGTCGCCGCGGCGAGGGCGTTGATCGTCAACAGCCCGAGCGAGGGGGGACAGTCGATGAAGATGTAGTCGTAGTCGTCACGGACCTCGCCCAGTGCGTTCCGGAGCTTCAGTTCGCGGCTGAACGCCGGGACGAGTTCGATCTCGGCCCCGGCGAGGTCGAGGCTCGACGGAGCAACGAAGAGGCCCTTGATCGACGTCGCCTCGATCGCGTCGTCGATCGGCGTGTCGCGCATGATGACGTCGTACATCGACGCGTCCAGGCCCCGGATGTTGATGCCGAGTCCCGTGCTGGCGTTGCCCTGGGGATCGAGGTCCACCACCAGAACCCGATGACCGAGATCCGCGAGACATGCGCCGAGGTTGACCGCGGTCGTCGTCTTGCCGACGCCGCCCTTCTGGTTCGCCACCGCGATCCACCGCGGCAGTCGCCGGGACCGATGACCCTGATCATCGGTGACGGTGGCGGGTTCCTGCTCGTCGGATGGCGGGGGAGTGGTCGGCGGATCCCCTTCGACCGGCTCCTCGTTCAGCTTGGTCGGTTCGGTCGTCGGAGCCATGGCACCCATCGGGTCACTCACGCTCACTCCTCGACCGTGACGTCGCGAGAAATCTGCACGGCGCAATCCTGCCCGCTCCCGTGTCCGAGGTCAAGTCCCGGCGGTGCTGGCGTCGCGATCGGGCGGCCGTTTCACGTGAAACGCCATGAACTGGCGGGCCACGAGGCCGGTGCGCGCGCGGCCGACCGGGGCCGGTCGCGTGTTTCACGTGAAACGCCCCGGGCCGGCGACGATCTCGGACCGCTAGGAAAACAGGGGTCGCTTCGCCGGTATGCCGATGCGGCGCGGAAAGCGCTCCGGGCAGAGAGTGGCCTGCTCGAGGACCGTGAAGGCCGGCGGGCCTGGGTGCTGCTCGATCGGCCGGAGACCGAAGACGTCGAGTTCGTTACCCGGTGACCGACCGGGGCCGGTCGCGTGTTTCACGTGAAACGCCCCGGGCCGGCGACGATCTCGGACCGCTAGGAAAACAGGGGTCGCTTCGCCGGTATGCCGATGCGGCGCGGAAAGCGCTCCGGGCAGAGAGTGGCCTGCTCGAGGACCGTGAAGGCCGGCGGGCCTGGGTGCTGCTCGATCGGCCGGAGACCGAAGACGTCGAGTTCGGCGGCGGGCCAGCGGTCGGTCCGGCCGACTTCCGCAGGTGGATCGCTCACGATCAGCGTGCCACCGACCACCAGCAGCGGTGCCGCACATTCCGCCACCACGGCCGGCGGCCCGAAGCTCCGAGCCACCACCACATCGGCGGCTCCTCGCCAATGAGGCGATCGCCCGACGTTCTCGGCGCGGTCTGCGAGCACCGCCAGTCGATCGGACATCGCCAGCTCCTGGACGGCGCTTCGCAGGAAGGCCGCCCGGCGCGTCGATCCGTCCAGCAACAGCCCGGTGAGGTTCGGCCGATCGAGCGCGACGATCAGGCCGGGTACCCCACCACCGGAGCCCAGGTCGACGAAGGTCGATGCGGACGCGGGGATGGCGGAGATCAGCGCCCGGGCATGGGCGAGGTGGTCCTCGATCGGTCCCTTGCCCAGAAAGCCGGATCCTTGTGCCCTCTCGAGGACCCGGACGAGCTGGCCGTCGCGGTCGATCGGAGTCACCCCGCCACGCCGAAGACCAGGGTCAGTCCTCGTCCGGGGCGATCAGGACCCACCGACGAGGCTCGTGCCCCTCGGAGGTCGTGTGGACCCCGTCGATGCCGTTCACGGTGTCGTGCACGACCTTGCGGTCCGAAGACGACATCGGCTCCAGCGCCTTGGGTGTGCCGGAGTCCACGACATCGGCCGCCACCTTCTCCACGAAGGTCACGAGCGCTGCCCGACGCTTGGCGCGGTAGCCGTTGACATCGACGTGGACGTGTCCTTCCCACGACCCCGCGGCCTGCTTCTGCAGCGTGACCCGGGCCAGGTCCTGGATGGCGTTCATGGTCTGTCCGCGCGGGCCGATCAGCAGACCGAGGTTCTCGCCTTCGATGTTGACGTGGGCGTTCGCGTCGTCGGTTCGTTCGGTGGTGATCCGTCCGTCCAACCCGATGGCGTCGAGCAGTCCGCTGAGGAACGATTCGGTGGCAGCAACCTGCTCGTCCAGGGTCATCGTCATGGTTTTTCCTTCTGGCTTGTTGGAGGCTTTCTTGGACCGCGTCGAACCGCCGGTCCGGGTCTTCTTCGCCGACGGTTCGGTCGACTCCTGTCGGGGTGCATCGCCATCGCTGCGTGCGTCGGTCTCGGCAGCGGTGGCTCGATTCGTCGATTTGTTGCCACCCTTCGCCTTCTTGGCGTCGCCCCGGTGGCCGTTGCCCGAGCGTGGCGTTTCGTCGGAAGCCCCGCCCCGCCCTCGACGGGGTCGGCGCTCAGCCTTTGGCCGCGGTGTCCGCGGAGCGACCCGCGCGCGTACCCGGGCAGTCCCACGTACCTGGTGGAAGAGCCCTCGCCGGGGCTCCTCCAGCACCACGAACTCTGCCTCGTCGTGATCGATCCCCAGTTCGTCGAGGGCACGCTCTTTGGCCGCTTCGACGGTTTTTGCTGTGATCTCCACCCATTCCATGCTCGTTCACCCCTCCTTCGGGTTCACCGTCTGGTCTTGCCGGATCCGGACGGCTTTCCGGGTGCCTTGCGGCTCGGCGCGGACCGGCTCGGCCTGGTCTCGGCTCCGTCGGTGCTCCGAGCCGGGCGTGACGACCCCTCAGACGCCTTCTTGGGTCGCGCCTTGCCCGAGGCATCGCCCCGCGCCTTCGACGATGATCCCGCCGAGGCCTCCGAGGGACGACGCTTCTTCGTGCCACCCGAGGTGTTCGCGTTCGACGGCCGCTTGCCGTTGGTGCCGCTCTTCTTCGTCTGCCCCTTCTGCGACCCCGATGCCTTCGCACCGGACTTCTGCGACGCCGACGGCTTGGTACCGGATTTCTTCGACCCCGACGCCTTCGACCCCGACGGCTTCGAACTGGACTTCTTCGACCCCGACGCCTTCGAACCGGCCGGCCGGGCCTTCGATCGCGGTTCGGGCGTCTCGCTCCCGGCTTCCCGGGTGAGCGCCTCCGCCCGCGCCTGCTTCGCCCGTTTCCCGACCTGGGGCAGCGAGCTCTCCGACGGCTTGAAACGGTCCATGAACGACTTCTTCACCGGCCCGCTCGCGTCGACCTCGGTCGCGGTCGTCGGGATCGCGATCGCGTTCGGTCCGGTGTAGAACGTTCGGGTGACCATCGCCTGCTGGCCGATACGGAACAGCGACGAGACAAGGAAATAGATCACGACACCCGCCGGAATGATGATGTAAATGAACCCCATCGCAATGGGCATCACTTTCATCATCATCTGCTGGGTCGGATTCTGGTCAGCGTTCTTTGGCTGGCGGCTCTGGATCTGCTGTTGCTGCAGATAGGTGAGCCCCATGACCACCAGCACCATGATCAAATACGGCAGCGCATGCAGCAGACCGTTGGCGAACTCGCTCCAGGCGCTCTGGGAGAGGTCCAGACCGAAGGAGTTCATGACCCGGGTTGCCGACAGGCTCTGGTAGAGATCGGAGCTGTGCTTCAGGTAGGCGGGATGGAAGAAGCCGGCGTTGGCGTAGTTCCCGACCGCCGTGCACGCCTCACCGACCGCACCGTTCGCCTGTTGCATCGAACACGCGACCGAATGCCCGAGGTCGCCTCCGAACGGTCCTCGTTTGGTCAATCCCAGCAGCACGGCGTACAAGATGAAGAACACCGGGAATTGGATGAGCATCGGAAGACATCCACCCAAAGGAGAGATCTTGTTCTCCTTGTAGAACTTCATCATCTCTTCGTTCAGCTTCTGCCGGTCGTCCTTGTACCGATTCTGAAGCTTCTTCATTTCCGGCTGCAGCGCCTGCATGGACAGCATGGACCGGGTGCTCTTGAACGTCAGCGGCGCGAGCACCAGCATGACGACGACCGTGAACAAGATGATCGAGCCGCCGTAGGACGGCCAGATGGAATACAGGATCTCGAGCAGTCGAGCGAGAATTCCGAACATCTACACAACTTTCCCATGGCGTGCGGCCGGTGCCGCACCTCGTTCCGGAACGGGGTCCCAGCCGTGCCCACCCCAGGGATGGCAGCGCAGCAGACGGCGCACCGCCAACCAGGATCCACGCGCGGCGCCGTGCACCGAGAGCGCCTCGAGCGCATAAGCGGAGCACGTCGGCTGATACCGACACGGCGACGGGCGGCCGACACGCGTGCGCTGGTACACGCGGATGGGCGCCTGGAGGCACCGGACCATGAAGCCGGGTGTCACGGTTCGGGCCGTCATCGGGACGCTCCGTGGTGGTCCAGCTCGATCAGTAGCGATCGTGCCGTGTCGAGCAGCGTCGCATAGGGCAGATCCGCAGCCGCGGTGGTGGCGCTCACCAGGTACGTTCCCGGTGGAAACGGCGTGGTCCCCGTCGAGGCTTCCTGATCGAGCGCGACGAAGACACTGCGGAGCCGGCGTCTGATCCGGTTGCGCACGACCGCATTGCCCACACGCCGCGACAGCGCGTAGGCGCAGCGCCGCCGACCAGCCGCGTCGGGGAGAAAGGCGATCCGCAACACGCCGCGCCGGACCCGTTTCGCCGGATGGCGCAACGCGACGAAGGACCCACGGTCCGTGACCCGCTCGATCAGGCTGACAGCCGCGCCCGGCCGCGCCGGCGACGGTTCTTGATGATCGTCCGACCCTGGCGCGTCGACATGCGGTGACGAAAGCCGTGCCGTCTTGCCCGCTTGCGGACACTGGGTTGGTAGGTACGTTTCACACTGCCTCCAGCGCATCTGTGCTTTCACGAGGGACGCACCGATCACCGAGGGGATCGCTGCGTTCGAAGATCTCACTCCGGACTGCATCCGGATCGGCCGGCCGCGACCAGCCGATCGCCCGGTCGACACGCGCGGGCGCGGCAGAGCCAGGACCGTTCCACGATAGAGGGTCGCCCGAGCGCCGAGCAACCGGGGCCCGAACCGCCGAGCCCGCCCACTCGGCGGCGCCTCGGGACGGGTGCTAGCTTCGCGTACCGGTTCGTGACCGTCCACGGGGAACCCCGATCCCCGGACCAAGGATGATGACGTGAACGCCGCACCGTTATCCACAGTTGTGGAATCACCTGTGGAGTTCGGGCCGTCAGTGAGGTGAAAAGCGCAGGTGGTAAACCCCCGAGACGTGTGGACGACATGTTGTGACCTGCTGCGCCCGCAGGTGTCAGACGCCGTCTGGCGCTCGACGTTCAACGACGCCCGCGCCGTCTCGCTGGAGGGCACGCTGCTCACGCTGGCGGTTCCCAACCCACTGAGCCGCGACCGTATCGCCGGGACCTACGAATCGCTGGTACTGGAATGCCTCGCCGACGCCGCCGGTGAACCCCTCGGGCTCGACGTCCGGGTCGACGGCGTCGAAGCCGACCACGAGGTCATCGTCGACCCGCTCGTCGGCGCCGCACCCGCCGATCTCGACGGCGCCGTCGACGGGCACTTCGCCGACACGGCGGCCTCGACGGTGAGTGACCCCTCCCCCGAAGCCGAATCGGTCGATCCCGACCGGTACACCTTCAGCACGTTCGTGGCCGGCCCGTCGAACCGGTTCGCCCACGCCGCGGCCCTCGCCGTGGCCGAGAAGCCCGGTCAGAACTACAACCCGCTGTTCATCTACGGCGACGCCGGACTGGGCAAGACCCACCTGCTCCAGGCGATCACGCACTACATCAGAGAGAACTACCCCGACTTCACGGTCCGGTACGTCTCGTCGGAGACGTTCCTGTCCGAGTTCGTCGACTCGGTCCGCGCCGGTGAGGCCGAACAGTTCAAACGCCGCTACCGCGACGTGCACGTGTTGCTCGTCGACGACATCCAGTTCATCGAGGGCCGTGAGGAGACCCAGGTCGAGTTCTTCCACACCTTCAACGCGCTGCACCAGTCGAACCGGCAGATCGTGTTGTCGTCGGACCGTCCACCCGATGCCATCTCCAAGATCGAGAACCGCCTGCGCAGCCGCTTCAAGATGGGCCTGATCACCGACGTGCAACGGCCCGACCTCGAGACCCGGCTCGCGATCCTCCGCAAGAAGGCCGAGCGCTCCCCGATCGAGATCCCCGACGAGGTGCTCGAGTTCATCGGCACCAACATCGCCGACAACATCCGTGAACTCGAGGGCGCCCTGACCCGGGTCACCGCCTATGCCAACCTGGTGCACGAGGCCCTCACGATCTCTCTCACCGAACAGGTGCTCGCGACCGAACTCGGCGACCGGGTCGCCCGACCCCTCACCCCCGAGGTCGTGCTCGACGCGACCGCGGCGATGTACGGCTTCACCGTCGAGGAGCTCCAGGGAAAGTCCCGGCAACGTCCCCTCGTGCTGGCCCGGCAGGTGGCGATGTACGTGCTGCGGGAGACCACCGACCTGTCGTACCCCGTGATCGCCCGGGCATTCGGAGGTCGGGACCACACCACGGTGATGCACGCGGTCGACAAGATCGGCAACCTCATGGCGGAGCGTCGCCAGATCTTCGATCAGGTCTCGGAACTCATGAACACCGTGCGGGGCGGCAAATGACCCCCCGGGCCCCGACGCGGCGTTGTGGAGAACCCCGGGGAGCATCGCGTGGAAACCCCGGTGGAAACCCGATGTGGTTCCACCGCGCGACGCGCTCGCGGGGCGTCGACCTGTGGAACACTGTGGACCGAACCGGGACGACGAAAACGACCACTTGCTGGGGAGACGGGGTGTCGTCCACAATCCACAGCCCCTACCACCACTACGACCTTGAAAAGACGAAAATGCTGAAAGAGGAAGTGGGGACAACGTGAAGTTCCGTTGCGAACGTGATGTACTCGCCGAAGCGCTCGGCGCTGCCGGACGAGCGGCCACCAACCGCGGGGGAGCACTGCCGGTGCTCTCCGGGGTGCGACTGGCACTGACCGGCTCGCGCCTCGAGGTGACCGGGACCGACGTGCAGCTCTGGATCAGCGTCACCGTCGACGTCGACGGATCCGAAGACGGCGTCACGGTGGTGCCGGCGAAGATCGCCCAGGACGTCGTGCGCTCGCTGCAGTCGGGGGCGGTCACCTGCGCGGTCGCCGACGGCGAGTTCGAGATCACCTCGGGGCGGTTCCGTTCCGAGATCCGCACGCTGCCGGCCGAGGAGTTCCCCTCGCTGCCCCAGGTGTCGGAATCGTCGGTCACCCTCGACGCCGGGGTGTTGGCCGACGCTCTGCACCAGGTCGTGCCCGCGGCGTCGAGCGACGACGCCCGACCGATCCTCACCGGTGTGCTCTTCGCCGCCGAGGGCGACGGGCTGCGACTGGTCGCGACCGACTCGTACCGCCTCGCCGTCCGTGACGTGGCGGGCGCCGGCGTGTTGGGCGAGACCCAACAGGTGCTGGTGCCGTCGCGGGCGCTGCGTGAGGTCGAGCGGCTGCTGGGGCCGTCCGCGAGTCTCACCCTGCGGTTGTCAGAACGTGATGCGTCCTTCGAGGTCGTCGCCGACGGCGTCACGACCCGCCTCGAGACCCGCCTCATCGAAGGCGACTTCCCCAACTACCGCCAACTCATCCCGTCCGAGTACCCGAACGAGCTGACCGTGTCGCGCGAGGTGCTCGCCGAAGCGGTGAGACGCGTGAAGCTCATGGCCCGTGAAGGCACGCCGGTCAGGTTGTCGATGTCGGGATCAGGGCTGGAGCTGGTGGCGGTCACCCAGGATGTCGGTCAGGCGTCCGAGGCGGTCGACGCCACCTACCGCGGCGAGGACCTCACCGTCGCGTTCAACCCCGAGTACCTCCTCGACGGGGTCGAGATCGCCACGGGTGACGAGGTGACCCTGTCGACCCTGGACGCGTTGAAGCCGGCGGTGCTGCGCTCGACGGATTCGTCGTCGTTCCTGTACCTGCTCATGCCGGTCCGCGTCGCCTAGTGCGGCACTAGACGAGCGCGGCGATCGGCTCTTGCTGCTCCGTTCGATCGAGCTGGTCGACTTTCGCAATTACGCGGCGCTCGAGTTGGAGGTCTCACCCGGCGTCACCGTGCTCGTGGGCGCGAACGGGCAGGGCAAGACCAACCTGCTCGAGGCGATCGCGTACCTGGCGACCCTGGCATCGTTCCGCGGGGCCGGCGACGACGTGCTCGTGCGCAGCGACGCGGAGGCGGCGGTGATCCGGGCGGAGGCGACCCGCGACCGTCGAGACCTGCTGATCGAGACCGAGATCCGGCGGACGGGACGAAACCGGACCCTCGTCAATCGGCAACCGTTGCGGCGCACCCGTGACCTGCTGGGTGCGCTGCGGGTGAGTGTGTTCGCTCCCGACGACCTCGAGTTGGTCAAGGGGTCGCCGGGGCTACGACGCCGGTTCGTCGACGATCTGGCGGTGGCGCTCGACGCGAACCTCGACGCCCGGCGCATCGAGGTCGACCGGATCCTGCGTCAGCGCAATGCCCTGCTGAAACAGGTCAAGGGCCGGCTCGACGACGACGCCGCGACGACCCTGGAGGTCTGGGACACCAAGCTCGCGGTCGCCGGCGAGGCGCTGGGGCGGATGCGCTGGGAACTGGTGGCGCAGCTGCGACCTTTTCTCGCCGGGGCGTACGCAGAGCTCGCCGGTGGCTCGCGTGCCGCGTCGATGCGCTACGCACCGGCCTGGGCCGACCACGGGCTCGGCGAGGCGTTGCACGCGGCGCGCACCGATGACCTGCGCCGCGGCGTGACCACCGTGGGACCGCACCGCGACGAGATCGATCTCGAACTCGGCGGCGAACCCGCACGCACCCACGCCTCCCAGGGCGAACAGCGCACCTTCGCCCTGGCGTTGCGCCTGGCCGGTCACCGACTGGTCACCGAGGCGACCGGGTCGGCGCCGATCCTGCTGCTCGACGACGTGTTCTCCGAGCTCGACGCCGCCCGCCGGAGCGCGCTGCTGGCCAATCTGCCCGCGGGCCAGACGCTGATGACGACCGCGGCCGACGTGCCCGCGGACACCGAACCCGATCTGGTCCTGCGGGTGGTGGGCGGCGTCGTCACCAACGACGTCGATACGATATGAATCGACTCGTATCGGCGCGGGAGCAATACGCTCCGAAAGATTTTGGTGAAAGCGCGCGGGGTCTCGTGGTAGAGTTCCGCAGTTCATATTCCTTCCGATTCCGTGCAGGGGGATCGTCGTGACCGACGCCATGCCAGATGACAATCTGACGAGTGCCGTGAAGAAGCCGATCGACCGGCGAACCGCGCTCAAGACCCTCGGTGCCGGTGCCGCAGGCGCCGCGTTTGCATCACCCCTCGTGTACAGCAGCTTCGCGAGCCCCGCGTTCGCAGCCGGCACCGGGCTTCTCGAACAGGCCGGTTACAACAGCACGGTCGCCAGCGTCGAGGTGCCCCTCGGTCGTGGGGTGACCTTCACCGTGGTCGGCGGCGGTGGTGGCGGTGGCCAGGGTGGTGGTCGCGCCGGCGGGAAGCCGGGCGGGAACGGCACGAGCATCACTGGGACGATTCCTGCGAAGAGTTCGCCGTACTCGCTCTACGTCGGCATCGGCGGTGGTGGCGCTGGCGGCACCGGCGGTGGTGGCGCCGGCGGCGCGTCGTTGTACGGTGTCGGTGGCAGGGGCGGTGACCGCGGTGACTCGAGTGGCGGCGACGCCGGTGGTGGTGGCGGCGCCACAGCAGTCTCGGACACCTCCAACTTCTCGGCTGCCAGCAGTGTCCTGATCGTGGCGCCGGGTGGCGGTGGTGGCGGTGGTGGCACCAACGGCAGCGCCGACAACCAGCCGGGTGTCGGAGGGTCGAACGTGACCGGCGCCTTGGCGGCCGGGACGGCGAAGGCCGGAAACAACGGCGGCACCGCCAACGGCGGTGGCGTCGGCGGGAACGCCGGCGGCGTCGCTGCGCCGGGCGGCACGGCCGACGGTGGAGGCAACGGCGCGGGCGGACAGGCCGGGTCGGGCCACAATGGTGGTAATGGCGGGAAGGGCGGTACCGACACCTACGGAAGCAACACCGGCGGCGGTGGCGGCGGTGGCGCTGGCTACTTCGGTGCCGGCGGTGCCGAAGGTGGGAGCGGCGGCCTCCAGTCGTCGTCCGGCGGTGGCGGCGGATCCGGTTCCGCCTTCTCGAGTGCCGGCGGTACGGCCGGTGCCCACGCCACGTACGGCAAGGGAGGCGCCGAGGGCGGCAGCTCAGGCACCGCAGGTACCGCCGGCTACGTCAAGCTGGCGCTCGCCT
>CAZQSU010000035.1:0-28663 GCA_964595905.1 uncultured Iamiaceae bacterium | reverse complement strand
ACCACCGGCATCGAGCCCGACCTGGGCCTGTGCAAGGTCAAGAAGCTCGTCGGCGGCGGGACGATGCAGATCGTCAACCAGTCGATCCCCCGGGCGCTGCACCGGTTGGGGTACGACGCCACCCAGATCGACGCCATCGTCGCCTACATCGACGAGAACAAGACGATCCTCGGCGCACCGCACATCTCGCCCGAGCACGTCGCCGTGTTCTCGTGTTCGATGGGTGACAACGCCATCCACTACCTGGGGCACGTCAAGATGATGGGCGCGGTGCAGCCGTTCATCTCCGGGGCGATCTCCAAGACCGTGAACATGCCCGAGGACGTGACCGTCGAAGACGTCGAGCAGCTCCACCTCGACGCGTGGAAGCTCGGCGTGAAGGCGATCGCCATCTACCGCGACAACTGCAAGGTCGCGCAACCGCTCGCCATGGCGACCAAGGAGGGCGCCGAGGCCACGCCGACCGAGATCGTCGAGAAGATCGTCGAGAAGGTCATCAAGACCCCGGTGCGCGAGAAGCTGCCGCGCAGTCGCACGAGCCGGACCTTCCAGTTCCGGGTCGCCGACTGCAAGGGTTTCGTGCACGTCGGCGAGTACGAAGACGGCCGGCCGGGTGAGGTGTTCCTGCGGGTGTCCAAGCAGGGCTCCACGCTCGCCGGGATCATGGACGCCTTCGCCATCTCGGTCTCGCACGGTCTGCAGTACGGCGTGCCGCTGCGCAGCTTCGTCGAGGCGTTCACCAACATGCGTTTCGAGCCCGCCGGCATGACCGACGACCCCGACATCCGCTTCGCCTCGTCGCTGCTCGACTACATCTTCCGTCGCCTCGCGGTCGACTACCTCAGCTACGAGGAACGGGCCGAGCTGAACATCCTCACCGTCGACGAGCGCACCGAGCCCACGTTGCCCGGTGTGGCCGAGTCGGTGACCGAGAACGTGCAGGGCCACGACGTGGTGGCCGACCCGCCCTCGGTCGAGTCGGCCGCAGAACTGGTCGCCCGGATCGAGGCCGAGGCCACGAGCCACGCGCCGGTCGCCGCGCACTCCGATGCGCCGTACTGCATGCAGTGCGGCGTGCAGATGCAACGCTCCGGTTCGTGCCACGCGTGCCCGAGCTGCGGCAGCACGTCGGGGTGTAGCTGAGCCGGGTCGGGGGCCGACGAGACGCTCACCTCCCGATGGACGACCGGGAACCCGGCCAGCCCTTCGGCGGCAAGGTCGCCGTCATCACAGGGGGTGCCCGCGGGCAGGGACGCAGCCATGCGCTCGCGCTCGCCGAACGAGGCGCGGACGTCGCCATCTGCGATTTGTGCGCCGACGTCGACACCGTGCCCTACCCGATGGCCACTCCCTCCGATCTGGACGCCACGCGGCGCGCGGTCGAGGCGACCGGCCGTCGCTGTGTGGCCGAGGTGGTCGACGTCAGGGACGCCGACGCGCTGGGAGCGTTCGTCTCGGCGGCGGAAGCCGAGCTGGGTCCGGTCGAGATCGCCGTCGCGAACGCGGGGATCACCGCGATCACGCCGATCTCGACGATCACCGCCGAGGAATGGTCCGCGCTCGTCGACATCAACCTGACCGGCACGTTCAACCTGATCCGAGCGGTCGCGCCCGGCATGGCCGATCGGCGCTCGGGACGCATCATCACGGTCTCGTCGATGATGGGTCGCTCCGCGAACCCGGGGATCTGCGGCTATGTCGCGTCGAAGTGGGGCGTGATCGGGTTGACCAAGTCGATCGCGCTCGAGCTCGCCGCCTCGGGCGTGACGGTGAACGCGGTCGCGCCCGGCAACGTGCGCACCCCGATGATCGAGAACGACTGGTTCGTGCACATGATGCGCCCCGATCTGGAGGCGCCGACCTTCGACGACCTCGCCCTGCCCCTGTCGACCCTGCACCCGATGGGCGTCCCCTGGATCGAGCCCGGCGAGATCACCGGTGCCGTGCTGTACCTGTGCAGCGACGCCGCACGCCACGTCACCGGCAGCGTCATCGACGTCGACGCGGGGGCCTCGGGGTCGTTCACGGCCTGAGCCACTCCGCCGGGGCGTCGGTTCAGGCGAAGTCCCGGGACCGTTGCACGGCCCGGTGCCACCGGGCGAACGCCTCGTCGTCGGGTGCTCCCGCCGGCTCGAAGCGGGTCCCGTCGCCGACCAGTTCCGCGATGGTCTCCGGAGCGTCCCAGAAGCCTTCCGCGAGACCGGCGAGGAACGCCGCCCCGAGCGCGGTGGTCTCCACGTCCGCGGCGCGCACCACGGGGGTCGCGAGCTGGTCGGCCTGGGAGCGACAGAGCAGGTCCATCACGGCGGCGCCGCCGTCGACCCGGAGTTCGCCGAGCGGGCGGCCCGTCGCGGTGACCATCGCGTCGATCACGTCCCGGGTCTGGAAGACCATGGCGTCGACGACCGCCCGGGCGAGTTGCGCCCGACCCGACCCGCGGGTCAGCCCCACGATGGTGCCTCGCGCCGACGGGTCCCACCACGGTGCGCCGAGGCCGGTGAACGCCGGGACCACGACCACGCCGTCGGTGTCGTCGCAAGAGGCCGCGAGCGCCTCGAGCTCGTCGGCCGCGTCGATGATGCCGAGCCCGTCGCGGAGCCACTGCACCGCGGACCCGGTCGAGAAGATCGATCCCTCCACCGCGTACACCGGATCGTGTCGGCCGAGCTGCCAGGCGACGGTCGTGAGCAACCCGTCGGTCACCTCGGGCATCTCGCTACCGGTGTTCATCAGGACGAACGACCCGGTGCCGTAGGTGTTCTTCGCCATGCCCGGCGCGAAGCAACCCTGGCCGAACAACGCGGCCTGCTGGTCGCCGGCGATGCCCGAGATCGGGATGCCGTCGGGAATCCCGCGCACACCGCGGGTGACGCCGAAGCGGCCGGAGGTGGGCAACACCTCGGGGAGGACGTGACGTGGAATCCCGAACAGGTCACACAGCTCGGTCGACCACGCCATCGCCGAGATGTCGAAGAGCATCGTCCGTGACGCATTCGACGGTTCGGTCGCGTGGCACGCGCCACCGGTGAGGCACCACAGCAACCAGGTGTCGATCGTGCCGATGGCGACGGTGGCATCGGGGGTGATCCCACCGGTCGTGAACAGCCACTCGAGCTTCGTCGCGGAGAAGTACGGGTCGGGCACGAGACCGGTGGCGGCACGGATCAACTCGTAGTGGTCGGCGCGTAGGTGCTCGCAGCGTTCCGCACCACGGCGGTCCTGCCAGACGATCGCGCGGTGGAGCGGCTCCCCCGAGCGACGGTCCCAGGCCACGATCGTCTCCCGTTGGTTCGTGATGCCGAAGGCGAGCGGTGGGGAGCCGAGCTCGGCGATCAACTCGGCGGTCACCGCGAAGATCGCAGACGTGATCTCGGCCGCGTCGTGTTCGACCCAGCCGGGACGGGGGAAGTGCTGGGCGAACTCCCGGTAGCGCTGGGCGAACGCGCGCCCGCCATGGTCGACGGCGATCGCCCGCACCCCGGTCGTGCCGGCGTCGAGTGCGCACACGTAACCGGTCATCAGCCGCCCTTCCCGAAGGACCTCGGACCCGAACTGTCCGCGGTGAAGTCGCTCGGGTCCGCGGTCGCCAACTGGCCCTTGTCGGTCGGGATCTTGGTGGCCTTGCCGTCGACCCTCACCCGGATGGCGTCGGCGCCCAGGTCGTTGATGTCGTTGGTCAGGGTCTCGACGATCTGCCGGTAGGCGATGATGTTGTTGGGGCTCGACAACGAGTTGATCTCACTCGACAGGTCGATGACGAGGACGTTCGGATCGTCCTGAGCGGGCTCCGCGCCCAGGAGTTCGGTGTCCCCGGGCACGAGGCTCGTCAACCCCTCCTTCTTCAGCTCGTCGTCGGGACCCGCCGCGAGGGCATCGAAGAGTGTGCGTGGGCTGATGTCCGTGAACCTGGCGGCGATGCACGCGGATTCCGATGTCTCGGATCCGGTGGTCTGGAGCACGAAACAGACCGCGCCCTGTTCGGTGCCGTGAGGTGACGTGGTGGTCGGAGCCGCGAACAGATCGGGCACCTTGTCCCGGTCGATCGCCCGGGGTCGGTTCTCTGCCGGCAGCGGCGCACAGGCGGCGAGCACGACGACCACGCCGACAAACAAGGCGACGAGCGCACCACGCGGTCTCGTGACCCTCGTGCCACTGCGTCTCGAGTCGGCGATCTTCATGACACGGTCGCTTCGTCGGAGCGGCCGACGCGGGCCGAATCGTCGAGTTCGACCACGAAACGTGCGCCCGGCTTCTTGTCGGGTCGGTCCTCGACCCATACCCGGCCGCCCTGCAGGCGGAGGTGCTCGGACACCAACGCGAGGCCCAGGCCGACGCCCGCGCTTCCCGAGCTGCGTCGGCCTGCTGCCGAGCCCCGCGAGAACCGGTCGAAGATGATGGCACGGTCGGACTCGGACACGCCGGCCCCGCCGTCCTCGACGGCGATCCTGACTCGCTCGTTCACTTCGGTGATCTCCATACGGGTCGGCCCATCACCGTACTTGACGGCATTGTCCAACAGGTTCGCGATCACCCGTGACAGGCGTCGCTTGTCGACGCGTACGGTCGCGTCCTCGAGCTTCTGATCGACGTACACGGGGACGTCGAGATGCTGTCCGGCCAGGACCGCCTGCACCAGCTCGGTGATCCGGATCTCGGAGAGTTCCAGACGGATCGCGCCGGCGTCGTAACGGGAGATCTCCAGCAGGTCCTCGACGAGCTGCTGGAATCGCTGCAGATCCGCCGACATGAGATCGACCGCGGCCCGGGCCGGCCCGTCGGGAATCTCGTCGCGCTTCGCCTCGAGCACCCCCATCGACGCCGTGAGCGTGGTGATCGGGCTGCGCAGTTCGTGGGAGACGTCGGAGGTGAACCGGGCGTCCTGTTCGATCCGGGTCTCGAGGTTGGTCGCCATGTGGTTGAAGGTGTCCACGATGCGTTCGAGGTCGGGGTCCGAGGTCTCCTCCAGCCGGGTACCGAGCCGGCCACTCGCGATCGCCTCGGCGGCCAGGCCGATCGCGCCGAGCGGGCGCAGGACCCCCCGACTCACCCACCACCCGAGCCCGATCCCCAACAACGTGGTCCCGATCATCGTGATCAACAGGACGTTCGCGAGCGTGTTCAGCGTCTGGGAGATGTCCTGGAGCGACACGATCTCGTAGTACTCGCCGATCGCGCCGTCCGCGCTCAGCGTCGGCAGCGGCAGGCCCACGACGAGCATGGTCTGACCGTCGATGGAGGCCCGCATCAACGACGGATTCCCGTTCTGCACGTCGGTGGTCAGCGCGCGGGGGATCGCGTCCATCCCGAACTGCGTGTTGGTCGACTGATCCACCAGCTTCCCGGCCGGGTTGGGGATCTCGATCACCGGATAGGTCCCCGACCCCGTCGCGACCGACTGCAGGGCCTTGCTGAGCTGGTCGGCGTTCGCCGCCTGGGTCGTGAGCTGGCGTTGCACGTTCTGGGCGTCGAGGTAGGCGCGCTGGATCGTGTCGCGCTCGCGTTGGTGCAGGAAGTTGCGGCGAGCGAGCGTGTAGGTGCCCACCGAGAGCACCATCGACAGCAACGCCGCGCCGAGCGCGAACGACACCATGACCCGGGTGCGCAGCCGGAGTGGCCGGTGGCGGAGTCTGAATGCCACGGTTCGAGAGTTTCTCAGGTCTGCAGCTTGTAGCCCAGCCCGCGCACGGTGACGACATGACGCGGGTTCGCCGGGTCGGCCTCGACCTTGGTGCGCAACCGCCGGATGTGGACGTCCACCAGCCGTCCGTCGCCGAAGTAGTCGTACCCCCAGACCCGCTCGAGCAGCACCTCCCGGCTGAACACCCGCCCCGGGTTCGATGCCAGTTCGACGAGCAGGCGGAACTCGGTCTTGGTCAGGTGGACCTCCGCGCCGGCCAGTCGCACGGTGCCCTCGTCGGGAACGACCTCCAGGTCGCCGAACCGCCGGTGCGGCGCCCCCGCGACGACGCGCCGGGTACGCCGCAGACGGGCGCGGATCCGCGCCGAGAGCTCCTTGGGGGCGAACGGCTTGGTCAGGTAGTCGTCGGCGCCGGCTTCGAGTCCGGCCACGATGTCGTGGGTGTCGTCACGCGCGGTGACCATGACGATCGGCACGTCGCTGGTCTTGCGGATCTCGCGACACACCTCGAAGCCGTCGATGTCGGGCAACATGATGTCGATCAGCACGACGTCGGCCGGGCGCTGTTCGAAACACTCGAGTGCCTCGGACCCCGCGGCGGCTTCGGCGACCTCCCAGCCCTCGGCCTCGAGCGCGAGTTTGACCGCGGTCCGGATCCGTTCATCGTCTTCGACGGTGAGGATGTGGGTTCTCACACCACCAGCCTGCCAAATTCGGCATCGATCGGCGCGGATGGGTCCGTCACGGCGAGCCCGTCGCGGTCGATACGACCGAGCGCGGCCCGCAGGTCACCGAAGATGCGCGGGTGGGCCGCGATCACCAGGCGGGGGTCGGGGACGTCGTCGTGCAGGCTCCCGACCCGGCAACCGGCCTCGGTGGCGACGAGCCCACCGGCCGCGAGATCCCACGGCCGCAGACCCGACTCGTAGTACCCGTCGAGCCGACCCGCCGCGACCAGACACAGATCGAGCGCGGCCGCCCCCAACCGACGGATGTCACGGACCTCGCCGATGAGACGGGACACGACCTGTGCCTGGGTGCGACGGCGCTCGGCCAGATAGGAGAAGCCCGTCCCGATCAGCGAACGGGCGAGGTCGTCGGGTCCGACCGGCCGCAGGGACTCCCCGTTGCACGTCGCTCCGCCACCGAGGGTGGCCCGGAACGTCTCACGGCGCATCGGGTCGACGACGACACCGGCGACCACGCGTCCACCGGCGACCGCGGCGATCGAGATGTTGAAACCGGCGAGCCCGTAGAAGAAGTTCGTCGTCCCGTCGATCGGGTCGATGACCCAGGTGACCCCGCTGGTTCCCCCGCGTCGGCCCGATTCCTCGGCGAGGATCGCATCGTCCGGTCGGGCATCGGTGAGCACCCCGATGATGCGGGTCTCCACGGCGCGATCGGTCGCGGTCACCAGGTCCGTCGCCGAGGACTTCGTGCCGGCGATCCTCACCGTTCCGCCCACCTCGGCACGGAGCTGGGCCGCCGCGGCGAGCGCCGCGCTCTCGGCCAGGTCCGCGAGCGCGGTCCGGTCGGCGAAGGAGATGCGGGCCTCGTCAGCGTCGGCAGCCATGACTCCAGCATGGCCGACGCGGTCGGGGGTCGGTCTCACCTGAGGGAGCCCCGGCCGGTTAGGTTCGTCACGCGTGGAGGAGATCTTCGAGCTGGTTCCCGAGCGGGCGATGGCGGTGTTCGCACACCCGGCCGATGCCGAGATCGCGTGCGGTGCCACGCTCGCCCGCTGGGCCGCATCCGGGTGTGCGATCGGTCTGGTCGTGGTCACCCGTGGCGACAAGGGCAGCCACGAGCCCGATGCCGACCCCTCCACGGTCGCCGCGGCGCGCACGATCGAGGTCGAGCGAGCGGCCGACGCGCTGGGCGTGGACCGACACGAGGTCCTCGGCCACCTCGACGGAGAGGTGACCAATTCGGCGGAGCTCCGCGCGGTGCTGGTGGAGCGGATCCGTGCCTGGCGACCCGAGGTCGTGTTCGGCCACGACCCGACCGCCGTGTTCATCGGATCGGACTACGTCAACCACCGGGACCACCGCGAGGTCGGTTTCGCGCTGGTGGACGCGGTCGCCCCGGCTGCCGGGTCGCCGCTGTACTTTCCCGACGCCGGTGTCCCACACCGGGTCGCCACGCTGCTGTTGAGTGGCACCCTCGAAGTCGACACCCGCGTCGAGGTGGTCGATCACCTCGACGACAAGATCGCCGCCCTTCGCTGCCACCGTTCGCAGCTGGCCGGGAACAGCGAAGGCGTGGAGACGCTCGTGCGCCAGCGGGCGGCCGACGGCCTGGCGACGTCCGGTGTGGCCCAGACCGAGGCGTTCCGGCGGATCAACCTCGGCGGTTGAGCCTCTGCCCCGTGCGCGGATTGATGCCCTGTTGGATCGTCCGCCACTCGTTCACGGCGCGCAGCACCAGCGTCGCGACCACGGCGATGCCCAACGCGCACACGACCGCGCCGACCAGCGCGCCGAGCGCCTCGGGCACCGACGAGTCGCCGCTCACCTGCAGCCGCACGAACGCCCAGCCGATCAGCCCGCCGAGCAGCCCTCCCGCGCAGATCGCCGCGAACGACAGGATCCGGACCTGTCGCGGCGCCACCGCGGTGACCATGGGTTCGGGGCGTTCGGCCATCGCCGGGCAACCGTAGTGCCGGTGCACCAGACTGGCCACGTGGCGTTCGATGCACCCCGACCGGAGCCCGCGGCGACCGGTGCCGGCGACGGTCGGAACGCGCGGACGATCCTGCACCTCGACATGGACGCGTTCTTCGCGTCCGTCGAGATCCTCCGCCGCCCGGAGCTGCGGGGACGACCGGTCGTGGTGGGCGGTGACGGGCCCCGCGGGGTCGTCGCCGCCGCATCCTACGAAGCCCGGGCGTACGGCATCTTCTCGGCGATGCCGAGTTCGCGGGCCCGACGGCAGTGTCCCGACGCGGTGTTCATCCACGGCGACCATGCGCACTATGCGGCCGTGAGCCGTCGGATCATGACGCTGTTGCGCGACGTCACCCCGCTGGTGGAACCGCTGTCACTCGACGAGGCGTTCTGCGACGTCACCGGTGTGCTGCACGCCCACGACGACGATGTTGCCGCCCTCGGGGCGGAACTGCGGCGACGCATCCGCGACGCCGAAGGGTTGGAGTGCGCCGTCGGCGTCGGTCCCTCCAAGTTCGTGGCGAAGTTGGCGTCCAAGCGTGCAAAACCCCGCGTCGGGCGCCCGGGGAGCGGTCCCGGGCCCGGTATCGGCGTGCTGGTCGTCGCCGCCGACGACCAACGGGCGTTCCTCGACGAGTTGGACGTGAGCGAGATCTGGGGGGTCGGACCCGCGACGTTGCGTCGTCTCGCCGAGATCGGGGTGCGTACCATCCGCGACCTCACGGCGGTCCCCCGGGACGTCCTCGAGCGTCGCTTCGGACCGGCCAACGGCGCGCACCTCCATGCCTTGGCGCACGGGGTCGATCCACGTCCGGTCGTGCCTGATCGCTCGCCGAAGTCGGTCGGTCACGAGGAGACCTACCCACGCGATCTCGTCGCGACCTCCGAGATCGGCACCGAGGTGCTGCGACTCGCCGACGCCACCGCCGCGCGCCTGCGCGAGCACCACCTCGAAGGTCGGACGGTGCAGCTCAAGGTCCGATTCTCGGACTTCACCACGATCACCCGATCGCGCACCCTTCCCGAGCCGACCGCGTCGTCACGGGGCATCGCCGGCGCCGCGGCCCGACTCCTCGACGACGTCGACGTGGGCCGGGGCGTGCGCCTGCTCGGGGTGACCGCGGCGAATCTCGTCACGGCGGCCGGCGCCCGTCAGCTCAGCCTGGACGTGGACCGCACCGGCCCCTGGCACGACACCGAACGGGTCGTCGACGACGTGCGCGCCCGCTTCGGGCACGACGCGATCGCTCCGGCGGCGCTGCTCGCCGACGGCGCCATCGACGTGCGCCGACGCGGTGACCAGCAGTGGGGCCGGTCGGATCGATCCTCCGACACCCCGGATTCGTGAGCGCCGCGCCGTGGGGCCCGTGGACGCCCCGGTCGGACGGCGTGACCCCGCGGTGGTGTGCGGCATCCGGCGAGCACGCGCCACGGACCGGGCCGGGGACGTTGAAGGTCGGCGTTCTCTGTGCGAGACTGAGAGCACCCTCGAGATGAGCCCGGTCGTGGACAAGGGGGTCGCCGATGCCACTCTCCGAAGACGAACAACGCATCCTCGATCAGATCGCCGCAGACTTCCACGAGCGCGATCCGGAACTGGCCGGTGAGCTCGAGAACTCCACGGTCTGGCGGCACGCCTTCGGGCAGATGAAGTGGGCTGCGCTGTTGTTCGTCGTCGGGGTCGGCATCCTGGTGGTCGCGCTCGGCACCGCGTCGAGCTTCTTCGTCGCCTTCGGGGGATTCCTCGTGATGCTGGTCGCCGCGCTGTGGTTCGAGCGCAACGCCGGCAAACTCGGTCGGGCCGGGTGGCACCACTACCGCGCCCGGGGCGGGCACGCCGGCTTCCGCGACTACCTGAACAATCAGCAGGACCGGCTGCGCGACCGGTTCCGCGCCGACGAATAGCCGGCGCTCGCCGGGCTCAACCGGTCGGGCTCGGACCGCGCGGGTCGAACCAGCCGACGAACTTCGACCACCGGGTCCGGTGTGCGCGTGCGACGTGACCGATCGCGGCGGCGAAGGCCGCCGCTTCGCGCGCATCGGCGTCGGTGACCCCTGCGCTGTTCCAGGCCGCGGCCGACGCCAGTTCGGCGAGGCGCCGGGCGTCGAGCTCGCGTCCGTCTGCTCCCCGGAGGCGCTCGAGGCGTGCTTCCAGGCGGTCGCCCACGTCGCGGTCGGTGTCCGCCCGACCCCGGACGAGATCGAGCGGCTTCCAGGCGTGCAGCGTTTCGGCCCACACCAGGCGCACCCGACGCGCCGGGGTGTCGGCGGCCCGTCGCTGCGCGCCGCGCCGCAGCATCCGGACGAGGGCAGCGGAACTCAGCAGCAGCGCGAGCGCGACGGCGCCCAGGATGCGCGCCGACGTCGGCGTCGACGCTGCAGACGCCGACGAGCCGGGTTCGTGTCGCTCCACGGGCGGTACGGCTGCGCCGGGCGTCGACGTGGAGGGTGTGGCCGGCGTGGTGCTCTCCACGGGCGGGGTCTGGTTCGCGATCGTCGTCGGGGGTGCCGTGGGCCCCGGGCCGGTGGTGCCTGCGTCGTCCTGCCGCGGCTCGATGCCCGTGTAGGCGGTCGCCGCCGGATTTCCCCGTCCCGGCGTGGGCTCGAAGGGCAGCCAGCCCAGACCGGCGAAGTACACCTCGGGCCACGCGTGGGCGTTCCGACCGGTCACGACGAACGATCGGGAACCGTCGGGTGCGCGCTCTTCACGTCCCCAGGTGAACCCCACCGCGATGCGGGTGGGGAGCCCCACCGCGCGGGCCAGTGCCGCGTAGGTACCGGCGTACTGCTCGCAGAACCCCTCGCGCACCCGCAGGAACTCGATCATCGCATTGGTGTTCTCGCCGGCGGGTACGGTCCGGAGGTCGGTGCTGTAGGTGAACCCGTTGCGGGGGGAGAAGAAGTCCTGGAGGGCCAGCGCCTTCGCATACGGCGTCGTCGCGCCGGCGACGATGCGCCGAGCCCGTGCTCGCAACACCGACGGGAAGTCGTCCGGGAGCTGCGTGAAGGTGCGCTCGATGTCGGTGGGCACCGGCCCCCGTGACGCGCGCACCTGGGCCGCCTCCACATCGGGAACCTGCGCCGTCACCACGTAGGACAGATCGGTGACGTCGCCGGTCGCACTCGACGCGATGAGGGTCGAATAGCCCTCGTCCCACAACAGCCGCGGATCGCTGTCGGGTTCGCTTGCGTCTTCCAGGGCATACAACCCCGTGGGCCGGAACGGAGCGGGAGCGAACTGCCCCCCGAGTCCGGTGAGGTCGAACGCAGCCTGGAACTGTTCGTAGTCGGGCTTCGAGGCCCCCGACGCCAGTACGTGTCCGGCCTCGGGGACCCGGGAGTCCGGCGGCGACCAGGTCTCGCCGTCGAAGTCGTCGAGTGCCATGAGACGCCAGTACTCACCGTGGTGGGCGTCGACGGTGAACAGCACGTCGTCGGCCTGATCCACCAGCCGGGACCGGATGTCGACGAGCGGGCTCACGACCGTGATCGTGTGCTTGTCACGCAGCCCGACCATCCCCTGGGTGTCGAGCGACGGCACGGTCGCCGCCGCGCCCAGTCCCACGACGAGGGCCGCGCCCGCCATCGCCCCGCCTCGGATCACCGGCCGCCAGGAGCCGGTCCTGGTCGGCGCAGCAGGCCGCGACGGGGCCAGGTGGCGGACGACGAGGACGTGCAGTGCGAGCGCTGCCGCGTAGACGGCGGTGCAGAACCAGCGATGGTCATCGGCCGCGAGCGAGGTCACGACGACGAACACCGTCGCGGAGGGAACCAGCGCCTCGGTCGGTGCGGCAAAGCCGAAGGTGAGACGGTCGGTGCTCCACGCGACGATCCAGAGCGCGACGGCGGCAGCGAACACGAGCCCGGCCTCGGGGGCGACCGGCGCGGTGCCGGTGCGCAAGGTGTCGATCGCCGCGTCCAGGTGCTCCGAGATCACGCCGAAGGTCGACGGCGTCGGAACGCCCGCGGTGACCGCCGACCAATGGGTGGCGTCGATGGTCACGAGCATGCCGCCGAGGAGCATGACCAGGATGCGTCGACCCGCGGGCAGCCTCCGGCTGAGCGCCGCGAGCAGATGACCGGCCAGCACGACGATGCCCAGGGGGAGGAGAAACCGGGGGGAGTCGAACACCCTGACGAAGCCGACGGTGACCGCGGCGGTCACCAGCGTCAGCGTCGCCGTGGGCAGCGTGTCGTGGCGCGCCTCGGTCGTCACCATGCTCCCAGTGGGGTCCGGGCGCGGCGTCCCGTCGCGGCCAGGTGGCGGTCCCACACCGTCGGGAACTCGTCGTCGGGCCCGACGACCATCGCCGTGTCCGCCGGGGCACCCGCGGCGTCGGTGGGCGACGCGAACACCACGGTGGTGGTCGCCGCACCCATGGCGGTGACCGCGTCGAGCGATGCGACCCCTGCAGAGGTCGTGAGCACGATCACCGGATCCTGACCCCGGTCGGGCACGACCGGCGGGCCCGTCGACGGTTCCACCACCGCGAGCATCCCGAGTACCAGATCGAGTTGGTGGGACCCCGATGCCCGGGTCGAGTCGAAGCCGGCCGTGGTGCAGAGTCGCGTCGGTTGCCTGATGCGTCCGGCTGCGGCAAGGATGCTCGCAGCGGCCGACACGGCACGCTCGAACGTGGTGGCATCGTGCCACGGGGCTCGGACGTCGAGGACCACGGTGCACCCGGGACGGTGGGGTTCCGCGTCACGACGGACCACCAGTTCGTCGCGTCGGGCGCTCGTCCGCCAGTGGACCTTGCGTAGGTCGTCGCCCCGCGCGTACTCGCGCAGCGACGAGAACTCCGACCCGTGTGTGTTCGCCGGCGGCGCCTCGACGTGGTCCTCGGATTCGACGAGCAGCGACGGCGCCTCGATCGTCTCGATGCGGGGGAGCACCGTCAGATGGGTGACCCCGGGCCCGGGAAGCAACCGACGCGCCAGCCCGAAGGGGTCGGTCACCTCGAGACGCAGGGGGCCGACGGTGCAGATGCCCCGGTGCGCGACCCGCAGTCCGTAGGTGGTGGTCTCGGTCTCGCCCGCCGCGAGCGGACGGATCGACTGGCGTGCGGTCGAGGTCCGACCGTCCGGGTAGACGATCGGATCGGCGAGCCGAAGTTGGCGACTGTGGCCCGAACCGACGTGGGTCGCCGTGATCTGCACGGTGACGGTGGCACCGGCGATCGCCCGGCTCGCGCCCAGCACGCGGGCGCAGTGCACCGTGGGTCGCACGCCGCGCAGGGCGACGACCGCGACGACGACCAGCGCGACGAGCGAGATGCCCAGCCCGGTCAGCTCGACCAGGCCCACGACGAGCCCGACCGCGGTCGTCGCCGCGCCCAGGGCCGCGACCACCGTGCCCGTCGCGGTGATGGGCGCCGTGCGGCGCCGGGCGGGTTCAGACGGCTCGGGCACCGGTCGGCACCGGACGGCGCTGCACGATCTGGGTCAGCACCTGCGATGCGGACACTCCCTGGATCCGGGCGTCGGGGGAGAGGATGAGGCGGTGCGCCACGACGGGGACGAGCACGTCGCGGACGTCGTCGGGGATCACGTACCCGCGGCCGTGGAGCGCCGCGTGGGCCCGTGCGACGTGTTGGAGGGTCAGGGTGGCCCGGGGCGACATGCCGACGGCGATCGCCGGATGGTCCCGGGTGGCACGGGCGAGGTCGACCAGATAGGCGCGCAGGGTGTCGGCGACGCCGACCCGGTCGATCGCGGCCGACAGTGCGGTCGACTGCTCGGGTGTCACCACCGCACCGAGGGTGTCGACGGGAGAGGACCCCTGGTCGCGCTCGAGCAGATCGACCTCGTCACGGGCGTCGGGGTACCCGACCGAGAGACGCATGCAGAACCGGTCGAGTTGGCTCTCGGGGAGCGGATACGTGCCCTCGTGCTCGACCGGGTTCTCGGTCGCGAGGACCATGAACGGACGCGGGAGATTCCGGGTGGTGCCGTCGACGGTGACCTGGCGCTCGGCCATGGCCTCCAACAGCGCCGACTGGGTCTTCGGTGAAGCCCGGTTCACCTCGTCGGCGACGACGACGTTGGCGAAGATCGGACCGGGACGAAAGCTGAACTCCGAGGTGTTGCGGTCCCACACGTCGACGCCGACCACGTCACCGGGCAACAGGTCGGGCGTGAACTGGATGCGTCCGAAGGTGCCGCCGATCGAGCGGGCGAGGGCCTTGGCGAGTGTGGTCTTGCCCACGCCGGGAACGTCCTCGATCAGCAGGTGCCCCCGGGCGAGCAGACACACCAGTGCGAGGTCGATCACCGAGCGCTTGCCCACGATCACGCGTTCGACGTTGTCGGCCAGTGCGGTGCAGAATTCGGCGAACCCGGCATGCGCCTCGATCGGTTGGCTCTCGACCGGGGTAGTGGTCACGGCATCCTCCTCGATGGGTGTCGAGCATACTGGCGACGATCGGTGGGTCGACCGGTAGCCTGCGGCCATGTCGGATCGGTCCTGGGTCGTCGGAACACTGGTGGCCGTGGCCGGACACCCGACGCTGTGGCCGACCGCGGTGGTCCAGACGGTGCGGCTCGCGGCGCCGGGATGGTGGCGACGACGGCCGTTCCTTCCTCTTCCCACGCCGGGGTACGTGCACCTGCGGGTGACGACGATGTACGGCGGCGACGGCACACGGCCGATCGAGCCCGACGACGTCGTGGCCTGGCTGCGCTGGTGTCGGGCCGACGCCCGGCGATGATCCCCGGACCCTCGGTGAACGGCTCGTCGGGATCCGCCGGATCGGCCGGCGGGTCTCCGGTGGCGTTGACCGTCACGCTCCACCGGATCCGGCTGGAGGCGGCCATGAGCCTCCGCTCGGCGAGGGAGACGATCGCCGGACGCGAGGTGATCCTGGTCGAGGTCGTCGACGCGGCGGGTGGCGTGGGTTGGGGGGAGTGCTCTGCGCTGCCGCGTCCCGGGTACACCTCCGAATACCTCGACGGTTGTTGGGCGTTGCTCCGCGACGTGCTGGTCCCGTCGGTGGTGGAGGATCCTCACGCCGCGCTCGAGCACCTCGCCGCGGTGCCGGGTCATCCCATGGCGCGCAGCGCCCTCGTGGGAGCACTGGTCGACCTCGACCTGCGGGCGCAGGGGCGGTCCCTCGCCTCGGCGCTGGCCGAGGGCGCTCCCACCGCGGCACGGGTGCCCTCCAATGCGGTGATCGGCATCCACGACGACCTCGGTGCGCTGGAAGCATCGGTCGACCGGGCCCTCGCCGCAGGGCATCGCAGCGTCAAGCTCAAGATCGACCCGAGCCACGACACCGTGCCGTTGCGCGCGCTGCGGAGGGGTTGGCCGGATCTGGCGTTGTCGGTGGATGCGAACGGTTCGTATCCCGACGCGGACGCCGCCGTGAAGGCCATTGCCGGACTCGAGCGCGTCGCAGGACCCCTCGGCTACGTCGAACAGCCTCTGGCTGCGGACGACCTGGTCGGCACGGCGATCGTCGCCCGGCGTTCGGCGACTCCCATCGCTCTCGACGAGTCGGTCACGACCATCGGCGAGGCCGTGACGGCGGTCTCCCTCGGCGCGGTCGGTGCCTTGGACCTCAAGCCCGCCCGGGTCGGGGGCCCCCTCGAAGCGATGGCGATCGGGCGGATCATGGCGGCCGAGGGCATCCCGGTGTTCTGCGGTGGCATGGTCGAATCCGGGATCGGTCGCGCCGCGGCGCTGGCCTTCGCCGCGCAGCCCGTGTGCACCCTGCCCGCCGATCTCGGTCCCTCGGCCCGCTACCACCGCCGGGACGTGACCACGCCGTTCGAGTTGGTCGACGGCTCGATCGAGATTCCCGACGGCGCGGGTCTCGGTGTGGAACCCGATCCGGAGGTCCTGGCCGAGGTGTCGATCGACCGGTGGCGGTACCCGTGACGGGGCGTCGATGACCGCGTTCGCAGCGCGCACCGTGCACGGTTCGGTCGCCGAGGTGCACGGCGCGGCGTTCGCAGACGTGATCGCACGTGAGGTCTGGTTCGTCGAACCGACCGATGCGGCCGTCGTGCTCGGGAGCACCCAACCGCTCACCTCGTTGGATCTCGGAGAAGTCGCGCGCCGGGGCCTGGGCGTGGTGCGCCGACGGTCCGGCGGTGGCGCCGTCGTCGTGGAGCCGACGTCGTCGTTCTGGTTCGACGTGTGGCTGCCGACCGGGGATCCCGCGTTCGACCACGACATCGGCCGGTCGGCCGACTGGCTCGGGGACGTGGTGGTCGACGCGCTGGCGACCCTGGGTGTCGACGGCGTCGTCGTGCGCGCCGGGGACGTCGTCCGGGACTCGCCGGAGCGCGCCTGGGCGTCGTTGGTGTGCTTCGGGGCGACGGGAGCGGGGGAGGTCCTGGTGCAGGGACGCAAGGCCGTGGGAATCTCCCAACGGCGGACCCGTGCCGGTGCCCGCTTCCAGGTGGTGATTCCCGGTGCCTTCGATCCACAGGCCACGGCTGCGTTGTTCTCGCTGTCGCCGTCGGCGCGGGCCGAACTCGTCCGGCATCTCCGTGACGGGGTCACCGCCATCGCCATCGAGCGGCCGGCGCTGCGTCAGGCGATCGAGGAGGCGCTGGCGGACCGCTGAGGGAACGGCGGTGGGCGAAGGCGGGTGGCGGTGGGACGGGGAGGTGACGGCGGGGAACCGGTGGGAGCGCCGACGGTCCCGGAAGCGATCGAACCGGTTCATGCTTGAATCGGGGGAGAAAACGCAATAGAGTGGGACGCCATGGGAGCTAGTGGGCAGACGACCCTCACCGACCGGAAGCAGCAGTCGGTCGAGCGCGTCGAGCTCGTGGGCGAACATCCCCGCTCCCTGGATGACCGTGGACGGCTCTCGGTGCCCACGGCGTTCCGCCCGGCGTTCGACGAAGGTGCCGTCGTGGTGCAGTGGCCTGGTCCGTGCGTCGCGATCATGCCCGTCGCCGAGTACCGCGAGATCGAAGCGAACATGCGCGCCAAGCAGCGCGAGGAGCTGGCCGACGCCCGGGCCCGTGAGGCACTGAACGCCCTCGCGAACCACGCCCACCTCGACGCATCGGGTCGGTTGTTCATCGCCGAGTCACTACGCGCCTTCGCCGGGTTCGAGCGGGAACTCGTCGTGGTCGGACAGCGCACCCGCCTGGAGTTGTGGGCGCGAGCCACCCACGACGACGGCGCCGACGAGCGGTGGCAGGCGCTGGTCGCGCACATCTCCGCGGAGGCGCTGTGAACCATGTCCGCCGCGACGCAGACCCACGAACGGACGGCCCCGACAGTGACTGACCGGTCCGCGTTCTCCCACACGAGCGTGCTGCTCGACGAGGTGGTGGCGATCTTCGCCGAGGTACCGCTCGGTCGGATCGTCGACGCGACCCTGGGCGGGGCGGGCCACGCCGCCGCCCTGACCCGTTCGCGTGTCGACCGGACGGTCGTCGGGGTCGACCGCGACCCGGCGGCGCTCGTGGCCGCGGCCGCTCGGTTCGCCGCCGATACGGATCTGCAGGGGCGGCTCGACACCCGGCGCGGCCGGTTCGACGAGGTCCTCGGCGACATCTCTCGCGAAGGGCCCGTGGCCGGCGTGCTGTTCGATCTGGGCGTCTCGTCACCCCAGTTCGACCGGGCCGAGCGAGGCTTCAGCTACCGGGTGGACGCCCCCCTCGACATGAGGATGGATCCCGACACGCCGCGCTCCGCCGCCGACCTGCTCGCCGAGAACGACGTGGACGAGATCGCCCGGATCCTGTGGGAATACGGTGACGAGCGGTACGCCCGCCGCATCGCACGGGCGATCGTCGCGGCGCGGCCGGTCACCTCGACCGGGCAACTCGTCGACCTCGTCCGGGACGCGATCCCCGCTCCGGCGCGACGTCGGGGTGGGCATCCGGCGAAGCGGACGTTCCAGGCGCTCCGGATCGCCGTCAACGGCGAGCTCGACGCCCTCGCGGCCGGCGTGGCGACCGCGCTGGGCATGGTCGTGCCCGGAGGACGGGTCGCGGTGATCAGCTACCACTCCGGCGAGGACCGGATCGTCAAACGGCTCTTCCGGCAGGCCGTCACCGGCGGGTGTGTCTGCCCTCCCGGGTTGCCCTGCGTGTGCGGTGCCGTACCCACCGCGCGCTGGGTGGCCCGGAAGGGCACCACGCCCGGTGCGGCCGAGATCGAAGCGAACCCGCGGGCGGCGAGTGCCCGCCTACGCGCCGTGGAGGTGATCGCATGAGCATGGTCGCCCCGCCCCGGCCCGACTCCCGGGCGCGTCCGGATCGTGCGCCGCGTGGCCGCCGCTCCGATCAGCCCGATCGCCATCTCCGTGTCGTCGCCCCTCCGCCCCGACGGGGGCACCGACGGCTCCTGTCCTTCTTCGTGCTCGTCGGCTTCTTCGTCATCCTGCTCGGCACGGCGACCTTCCACGTGCGCCTCGTGACCGGACAGCAGCGGATCGACCGGCTCGACCGCCAGGCCGAGGCCGCGCAGGCCGAATACGACCGGCTCCGCCTCGACGTGGACCGGCTCTCCGCCCCGGACCGGGTGGTCGCCCGTGCCCGTGCGCTGGGCATGGTCGACGCCCAGGATCCCACCTGGCTCGCTCCCGGATCCCCGGCGATCACCGACGGCGGCGACCACGGCGGGGCGGGTCTCCAGGACTACCTCGACGTCAAGCCGTATCTGAAGGACGACAAGTGAGCGGGCGGAGATGAACGACGACGAGCCGCCCCGCATCGCGGACGGATTCTTCGGGGCCGGAACGCCAGGGTCCGGATCGGCGCGGCCCCGCCACCACAGCCGCAGTGGCCGGAACGGTCGCAACCGGAACCGGTCTTCGGGGTCGACCGAGCCGCGGCGTTCCCCGACGACCTCCCGATCGGGCCGACGCGACCCGGTGCGCGAGCGGTCCGGGTCGCCTCGGCCGTCCCGCGCGCCGAAGTCCGTCCGTTCGACTCGTCGGCGTGGCGCGTCCCCCGCTGCGGCGCCGGGGCGCGGGGCGGGAGGCCACGGCGCCCGCCCGAGAGGACGGCGCCGACCGTCTGCGCCGCCTCCGGGCCGCCGGGGACCGACCGGCAACACCCGTCAGCGGTATCTGGGCATCGGCGCGGCGTTCTGCCTGTTGTTGACCCTGGCCGTCGGCAAGCTGACCGATCTCCAGGTGCTGAGCCCCAGTCGGTACCGCGACACGGGCGTCGCCCAGCGGACCGTGCGGGTCGCCCTGCCCGCGGCCCGCGGGGCCGTTCTGGACCGCAACGGCCAGGACCTCGCGGTGTCGGTGCCCCGGTCGACGGTCGTCGCCGACCCGACGCAGGTCTCCGACGTCGCGGCCGAGGCCGCGCGTCTGGCGAAGCTGCTGAAGATGGACGCCGCCCACGTCGCCGCACTGCTGCGCACGAAGTCGCGCTTCGTCTACATCGCACGGACGATCCCCGACCGGACGGCACACGAGATCTCGAAGCTGGCCGACGCCGGCGAACTCGACGGCATCGACCTGATCACCGAGTACCAGCGGGTGCGTCCCAACGGTGACGAGGCCCGTTCGGTGATCGGTGTGACCGACATCGACGGGCTCGGGATCAGCGGCCTGGAGTCCCAGTACGACGAGACGCTCGAAGGAACACCCGGCGAACTCTCCTATGAACGCTCCGCGATGGGGCCGATCCCCGGAGGCGAGAAGGACCTCGAGCCGGCATCGCCCGGCAAGGACCTGCAACTGACCATCGACCTCCCGCTGCAGTACGCCGCGGAGAAACTCGTGGCCGCCCAGGTGAAGGCGACCGACTCGTCGTCGGGGATCGCGATCATCACGAAACCGTCGACCGGTGAAGTGCTCTCGATGGTCAACGTCGCCGCCGACCCCGAGACCGGCGAGGTGGCGCCCTCCACCAACAACGAGGCCCTGACCACCGTGTTCGAACCGGGGTCGGTCAACAAGGTCATCACGGTGGCCGCGGCCCTTGCCGACGGCAAGGTCACGCCGTCGACGGTCCTGCCGCATCCGCCGACCCTCACTCTCGGCGGCGCCACCTTCGAAGAGGCCGAGGCCCTGCCCTCGCAGCTCAGCGTGACCGACATCCTCACCGTGTCGTCCAACATCGGCACGATCGAGCTGGCCCGGATGCTCGGCAAGGAGCGGGTCGACCAGGCACTGCGCAACTTCGGCTTCGGCAAGAAGACCGCGTTGGACTTCCCCAACGAATCACCCGGGCTCCTGCTGCCCACCTCACAGTGGAGCGGCTCGTCGATCGGATCGATCCCGATCGGGCAGGGCATATCGGTGACCGCCATGCAGATGTTGCAGGTGTACAACACCATCGCGAACGGCGGCGTCGCCGTCCCGACCCGCCTGGTCGACGCCACGATCGACGCGCAGGGCCACCGGCACCCGACGGGCCGGGGCACGCCGCGTCGGGTCATCTCGTCGGAGGTGGCCAAACAGGTCCGGGGTATGCTGGCCAACGTGGTGCGTACCGGCACCGGCACCAAGGCCGCGGTTCCCGGCTATCAGGTGGCAGGCAAGACCGGGACCGCACGAATGCCTCTCGACGACCATCAGCCGGGCGACGGGTATCTCGGCCTGGACGGTCGCTACCACTACGTCTCGACGTTCGTCGGCATGCTGCCCGCGGGCGACCCGCAGCTCTCGATCATCGTGGTGCTCAACGACGTCGACCGGGACCGCAAGGGCTCGTACTTCGCCTCTGACACCGCGGCGCCCCTGTTCGGTGAGCTCGCGACCGAGGCCGTGCGGCGCCTCCACCTGCCACCGGCGAGTGGCGGCGATCCGACCGAGGGTCTGCCCGACGTGAGTTCGCAGCTGCTCGAGATCGGCGACGGCCCCACGAGCCAGAGCGGGACCGGGGCGTCGGTGGCGCCATGACGGCGGATGCGGCCGCGATCGTGGCGCGTCTTCTCCGTCACGGCATCGCAGCCGAAGTGCACGGTGACCCCGACTTCGCCTGCGACGACGTGTACCACGATCACCGTCAGGTGCGCCCCGGTGGGCTGTTCTGCTGTGTCGTGGGCACCCGCTCCGACGGTCACGATCACGCCTCGGCAGCCGTCGAGGCCGGGGCCGTCGCCCTGCTCGGCGAGCGTCGCCTCGACCTCGGCGTGCCACAGATCGTCGTCGACGACGTCCGGGTCGCCATGGGGCCCGTCGCGGCGCTGGTCCATGGCGACCCGAGCGCCGAGCTGTGCTGCGTGGGGATCACCGGCACGAACGGCAAGACGACGACCGCCGCACTGCTGGGGAGCGTGCTGCGGACCGCGGGCCACGATCCCGAGATCATCGGTACGCTCACCGGCGTACGGACCACGCCCGAGGCGACCGACCTGCAGCGTGAGCTGGCCCGGGCGCGTGCGGCCGGTCGTACCCACGTGGTGATGGAGGTGTCGTCGCACGCCCTCGCGCTGCACCGGGTCGACGGGATGCACTACGCCGTGAGCGTGTTCACGAACCTGTCGCGGGACCACCTGGACTTCCACGGCACGATGGAGGAGTACTTTCGCGCGAAGGCCCGGCTGTTCGAACCGGATCTGAGCGCCCTGGCCGTCGTCGACGTCGACGACGCCCACGGTCGGCTTCTGCGTGACGCGGCCGCGATGCCCGTGGAGGGGTTCTCCGCCGCCGACGCGGAACCGGTCGAGGGGCTCGCACCGATCGAGTGCACCTGGGCGGGAGAGCGGGTGCGCCTCGCGCTCGCCGGACGTTTCAACGTCGCCAACGTCGTCGCCGCCGCCTCCGCGGCGCGGGCACTGGGGGTCGACGACGCGGCCGTCAGGGCCGGCCTGGAGGCCGCCGGGCCGGTGCCGGGGCGCTTCGAGTTGATCGGATCCGCACAGCCCTTCGTCGTGATCGTCGACTTCGCCCACACGCCCGACGGCCTGGACAAGGCCGTGTCGGCGGCACGAGAGATCGCGGGGGCCGGGCGCGTCCTGGTCGTCTTCGGCGCCGGTGGCGACCGCGATCGGACCAAGCGTCCCCTCATGGGGGCCGCGGTGGGAGCAGCGGATCGGGTCGTGATCACCAACGACAACCCGCGGTCGGAGGACCCCGAACGCATCGCGGCCGAGATCCTCGCCGGCGTGTCGGACCCCGAGCGGGTGACCGTGCAACTGGACCGGGCAGCCGCGATCGCCACCGCGTTGGACGCGGCCACGTCCGGCGACGTGGTGTTGATCGCCGGAAAGGGGCACGAGACCACGCAGACGATCGGGACCACCGTGACGGCGTTCGACGACCGTGAAGTGGTCCGGAAGCTGCTCGTCCGGCGAGGCTCGCTCGCATGATCGCCCTCGTCCTCGCCGGTGCGGTGTCATTCGGGTTCTCCCTCGTGGGCACCCGCCTCCTCATCGCCTGGATGCGCAGACTCCATCTCGGCCAACCGATCCGCTCCGACGGCCCTCAGCAGCACCTGTCGAAGGCCGGTACGCCGACGATCGGTGGGGTCGCGATCGTCGGCGCCGCGACGCTCGGTTACCTGTCGGCCCACGTCCGCCCCGGTCTGGTCTTCACCCGCTCGGGCATGTTCGTGATGCTCCTGATCGTCCTGGCCGGCGGCGTCGGCCTCGCCGACGACTGGATCAAGATGGTGAACGAGCGCAACCTGGGACTTTCCAAGTCGGCCAAGTTCGGCGGCCTCTTCGTGGTCGCGATCGTCTTCACGCTGCTCACCCTCAACCTGTCCAAGCCGCACCTGGAACTCAGCTTCACCCGCTACGACAGCATCGACTGGTTGCTCCCTCCCTGGCTGTGGGTCGTCTGGGCGCTGCTGTTGATCCTGGGCACGACCAACGCGGTGAACCTGACCGACGGCCTGGACGGCCTCGCGTCGGGCTCCGCCATCCTCGCGTTCATCTGCTACACGATCATCTGCTTCTGGGCCTTCCGGTACCCGATCTACGAGGTGCCCCACGCGCTCGACCTGTCGGTCGTGGCGGTCGCGATGGCGGGCGCGTTGGCGGGTTTTCTGTGGTGGAACGCCGCGCCGGCGCAGATCTTCATGGGCGACACCGGTTCGCTCGCCATCGGGGCGGGCCTGGCCGGTCTCGCGCTGTTGTCGAACACGCAACTGCTTCTTCCGATCATCGGCGGCCTCTTCGTGTACGAGACCGTGTCGGTGATGTTGCAGGTGGCGAGCTTCCGGCTGTTCGGGCGGCGGATCTACCGGATGGCACCGGTGCACCACCACTACGAACAGAAGGGCTGGCCCGAGACGACGGTGATCGTGCGTTTCTGGATCATCGCCGGCATGTGCACGGTCGTGGCGCTCGGCGTGTTCTACGCCGACTTCCTCCACATGGGACTCGGACGATGACCGACCCCGGGGTATCCACGAAAATGCGCAGCGGGACGGGCAGAATGCGCGAGGTGAACGCAGGGGACCTCCGGCGGTGACCACGATCGACGCGCCTCCCCGTTCGGAACGACGCATGCACCTCGACCAGCCCGGTGGCGAGGTCCGGGTCCGCCGCGGCCTACTCGGGCGCATCGCGCACCTCGAAGGCGTCGACACCTCGGTGTTCTGGTGGTTGGTGTCGGTGGTGTCGGTGCTCAACATCATCGGCCTCGTCATGGTGCTGTCGGCGTCGTCGGTGACCTCGCTGGAGGAGACCGGGTCGGCCTGGACGTACTTCACCCGGCAGCTCGGCTGGACCGTGGTCGGCGCCGTCGTCGCGTTCGCGCTGCTGCACGTCAGGCTCGACTCGATCCGGCGCTACGCGCCCGGTGCGCTCGTGGTGTGTGTGCTCGGCCTGCTCGCGGTGCACGTTCCCGGGCTCGGGGTGTCGGCGAACGGCGCCACCCGTTGGATCGGGGCCGGGCCCGTCCAGATCCAGCCGTCCGAGCTGACCAAGCTCGCGCTCATCGGCGTCGTCGCCGACTGGCTCGCCCGGAACGAGCGTTTCCTGAACGTGTCGAGGGTCGCGATCCGGCCGATGATGCTGCTGTTGGGCTTCATCGCCGCGCTGGTGATGCTCCAACCGAACCTCGGCACGACCATCGTGATCGCGGCGACGGTGTTCGTGATGCTCTTCGCGGCCGGCGTGCCCCGGGCGGCCCTCGCGGGCTGGGGCGTCGTGGGGACGATCGCGGCCGTCGTGGCGGCATTGGGGACGTCGTACCGGCGGGCGAGGGTGCTGTCGTTCCTCGACCCGTGGGCGGACCCGCAGCGTGCCGGCTACCAACTGATCCAGTCGCGGGTCGGGCTGGCCTCGGGCGGCGTCTTCGGTGTGGGGCTCGGCGCGTCACGCGCGAAATGGGGTTTTCTCCCCTTCGCGCACACCGACTTCATCTTCGCGATCGTCGGTGAGGAACTCGGCCTGGTGGGCGCGAGCGTGGTGATCGGCGCGTTCATCGCCTTCGGTCTGCTCGGGATCCGCGTCGCGCTGCGTGCGGAGCATCGCTTCGGCGCGTTGGTCGCGATCGGGGTCACCGCCTGGATCGTGATCCAGGCGTTCGTGAACATCGGGGCGGTCGTCGGCATCCTGCCGATCACGGGCGTGCCGCTCCCGTTCCTGTCCTACGGCGGCACCTCGATGGTCGTCACGCTCGCCGCGGTGGGTCTGCTGCTGAACGTCGCCCGGCACCCGGCGCCGGCGGCGAAGACGACCGGGCCTGCGCAGCGGGCGACGAAAGCGGCGCCCGGACGGGCACGGCGGTGACCGGCGGCTCCGGTGCCCCGAGGATCCTGATCGCCGGTGGTGGCACCGCCGGGCACGTGTTGCCCGGGGTCGCGGTCGCGGATGCGTTGGTCGAACGGGGTGTCGACGCCGCCGCGATCACCTTCGCCGGCGGCGATCGCGGCGTCGAGCGCGACCTCGTGTCGACGGCCGGCTACGCGCTCGTGGAACTTCCCGGCCGGGGGATCCAACGGCGCATGACCTGGTCGAACGTGACGGCCGCCTGGTCGCTCGCCCGGGGGGTCATCCGGGGCATCGGGCTGGTGCGACGGATCCGGCCCGACGTGGTGGTGGTGCTCGGCGGTTATGCGAGCTTCGCCTGTGGGGTCGGCGCGGTCCTGGCCCGCCGCCCGGTGGTGTTGTGCGAGCAGAACGCCCGGGCCGGCGCGGTGAACCGTGCGCTGCGCTTCTTCGCCCGTCGCAGCGCCGTGACGTTTCCCGGCACCGATCTGCCACGCAGCACCGTGACGGGAAATCCACTGCGCCACCGGATCGTGGCCGCGGCGCGGGCACGCGATGTCGACCCGGCCCGCTCGCGCACCGACGCCCGGCGGGCGCTGGGTCTTCCCGAGGATCGGACGGTCGTGCTGGTCGCGACGGGGTCGTTGGGTGCGCGTTCGGTCAACGATGCGGTCCGGTCGCTCGCGTCGCGCTGGCGCGACCGGACCGATCTCGCGATCCGTCACGTCGTCGGTCGACGCGACCATCAGGCCTTTCAGACCGACCCGCCGGTGGGCGCCGACGACGCCCTGGCCTATCAGCTCGTCGCGTACGAGGACCGCATGGAGACCGCGCTGAGCGCCGCGGATCTCGTGATCGGTCGGGCCGGTGGCGGCGTCGCGGAACTCGCGGCACTGGGGGTTCCGGCCGTGCTCGTGCCCCTGCCGATCGCGCCACGGGACCATCAACGGGCCAATGCCCGGCATCTGGTCGACGCCGGCGGCGCGGTGCTGCTCGACGATGCCGAGTGCACCGGCGAGCATCTCGCCAGCATCGTCTCACCGCTCGTGGACGATGCGGCGCGTCGTGCAGCCATGTCCGCGGCGATGCGACGGTCCGCGCGCATCGACGCCGCCGACGCGGTGGCCGGGCTGGTCCTGGAGGTCGCCGATGACCGTTGACCTGAGCACCCCGCGTCGTCTGCACGTGGTGGGCGTGGGCGGCACCGGCATGAACGCGGTCGCCGCGGTGCTCATCGGGATGGGCCACCACGTCACCGGAAGCGACCTGAAGGATTCGGCCGCGGTCCAGCGCGTGCGGGCGCTGGGTGCGGACGTGCGCATCGGCCACGATCCCGGGGTCGTGGCGGGCGTCGACGCGGTGGTGACCTCCACCGCCGTGCCCGACACCAATCCGGAGATACGCGCCGCCCGCACAGCGGGAGTCCCCGTGCTCCACCGGTCGAAGATCCTCGGCGAACTCGCGCGCACCCACCGTTCGGTCGCGGTCGCCGGGACCCACGGCAAGACGACGACGTCGTCGATGCTCACCCTCGCACTGCGCCAGGCCGGTTGGCAGCCGTCGTTCGTGATCGGTGGTGACGTCAACGAGATCGGGACCGGAGCCGGTTGGGGTGACGGCGACGTCTTCGTCGTCGAGGCCGACGAGTCCGACGGCACCTTTCTCGAGCTCGGCACCGGCGCGGTCATCGTCACGAGCGTCGAACCGGACCACCTCGAGCACTACGGGGCCGACCCGGAAGAGGCGGCCGAGTCGCTCCATGCGGCCTTCGTCCAGTTCCTCGCCGGAGCCACCGGACCCCGGGTGATCTGTGTGGACGAACCCGGCGCCGCAGCGCTGGCCACGGCGGCACCGTGCGTCACCTACGGCACCCGCGAAGACGCCGACCACCGTATCGTCGACGTGGTCACTCATCGGGCGTCGATCGCGTTCACGGTACGTGGACCCGACGGAGCCGAGACCCGCCTCGATCTGCCGCTACCCGGGCTGCACAATGCCCGCAACGCCACCGCCGCGTTCGTCATGGCGCTCGAGCTGGGCGCACCGCCGGAGCAGGTCGTCGAGGCGCTCGGACACTTCGGTGGGGTCGCCCGCCGGTACGAGTTCCGCGGCTCGGCTCGCGGGGTGACCTTCGTGGACGACTATGCGCACATACCCGGTGAGTTGTCGGCGGCACTCGCGACCGCCGCGGCCGGCGGATTCGCCCGCGTGGTCGCCGTGTTCCAACCGCACCGCTACAGCCGGACGGCGACGCTGTGGCCCCTGTTCGCGGATGCGTTCGTCGACGCGGACGTCATCGTGCTGACCGATGTCTACGCGGCGGGCGAGACGCCGCGTCCCGGCGTGTCGGGTGAACTGGTCGTCCACGCGGTGCTCGACGCGCATCCGCGGGCCCGGGTCGTCTACCTGCCCCGACGCGACGACCTGGTCGGCTTCCTCGCGTCGGAGTTGCGCGCGGGCGACGTGTGCCTGACCCTCGGAGCCGGCGACATCACCACCCTGGGGACCGACGTGGTCGCGTGCTGGCAGGGGGTCCGCGAACCGACGGGCGGGAGCGACGAGACTGTCAGGGTGACCGCACCGCACCAGAGCAGTCGGTGACCTCCACCCTCCGCTCCTCCGACGGACGCGTGATCGTGCCCGCGCGGCTCCGCCGCCGTCGGGTCGAGGTCCGGCGCGACCAGGGACGCCGCCGGCTCAGGCGACTCGTCACCTTCGGCATCCTGGCGATGATCGTCGCCGCGGGGTGGGCGCTGCTGCGCTCCCCGCTGCTGGCGGTGGACGAGGTCGTGGTGACCGGCTCGACCCACGTCGACCGAGCCCAGGTCACCGCCGCGAGCGGCATCGGGCCGGGCACCGCGATGATGGACGTCTCGCCGGGCCGGGCCGAGGCCCGCCTCGAGGCGCTCCCCTGGGTCGCACGCGCCAAGGTCTCACGGCAGTGGCCGAACCGTGTCGAGGTCACGCTGGTCGACCGCGAGCCGATCGCGCAGGTCGCCTCGGGCTCGTCGTTCGCCCTGGTCGACGCCACCGGCCGGGTGCTGCAGACCGGGGTCGGCCGCGCGGCCGCGCTGCCGCTGCTGGCGGGCCGTTCCGCCACCGAACCGGGCACCCGGATCGCCTCGGCCGGACCGTTGTTGCGCACGGCCGCCGCACTGCCCGAGCACTACGGCCGCCAGGTCAGGAAGATCTCTGTGACCAGCGACGGCTCGGTGGCTCTCACGCTCGTCGACGACGGCGTGGTCACCCTCGGCCGTTCGGACGACTTCGCGGCCAAGTTCGCATCGCTCACCGCCGTCCTCGACCACCTCGGCCCGGTGGGCGGGGGATGTAGGATCGACGTCTCGGTACCCACCGCTCCGACCTTGGACCCGGAGTATGGTTGTGCCTAGCGTCCGCCCGGTTTCGAGGGCTTTCCCGGATGCGCGGCCGACCGCTGCGTTCCCGGGTCCGTGCTCGCAGGATCCGGTCCCCTCAGGGTGCTGCGAGTCTTTCCGCCAGGGCCAGACGGCCCCTCACCTGGAGGTACGACAGAAATGACCGGCAATCCGCAGAACTATCTCGCGGTCATCAAGGTCGTCGGGATCGGTGGCGGCGGCGTCAACGCCGTCAATCGCATGATCGATGCCGGCCTCAAGGGCGTCGAGTTCATCGCCGTGAACACCGACGCGCAGTCGCTGTTGATGAGCGACGCCGACGTCAAGTTGGACATCGGCCGGGACCTGACCAGGGGACTGGGCGCAGGGTCGGACCCCGAGGTCGGAC
>CAZQSU010000034.1:0-29370 GCA_964595905.1 uncultured Iamiaceae bacterium | reverse complement strand
CGGCCCAACTGGGCGCTACTCGCCACTGTCACACCCCGCTGAACTCCGAAGACCCACTAAACCCGGACCAGCCGCGCACCGGCCTGCCTGTGGCACGATGAGGACATGGACTTCACCGCCCGAGTGACCGTGAACCTCCGCGACGGCGTCGCCGACCCCCAGGGGGCGACGATCGAGCGATCCCTGCCCGCCCTGGGGTTCGACGGGGTCACCGGCGTCGCGGTCGGCAAGGTCATCACGTTCACGATCTCCGCCGTCGACGAAGCGGCCGCCCGCGCCGAGGTCGTCGAGATGTGCGACAAGTTCCTCACCAATCCGGTGATCGAAGCCGCCCAGATCAGTGTGGAAGCCGTATGAGCACCCGTGTGGGAATCGTGTTGTTCCCCGGCTCGAACTGTGAACACGACGTCGCCCACGCCGTCCGGGAACTCGGTGCCGAACCCGAAATGCTCTGGCACGGTGACACCGGCTTCGACGAGGTCGACGTGGTGGTCATCCCCGGCGGCTTCGCCCATGGCGACTATCTGCGCCCCGGTGCCATCGCTCGTTTCTCGCCGATCATGTCGGCCGTCACCGCATTCGCCGACTCGGGTGGTCCGGTCGTGGGCATCTGCAATGGCTTCCAGGTGCTCACCGAGGCCGGGCTCCTACCCGGCGCGCTGCAGAAGAACAAGGGACTCAAGTTCCTCTGCACGACCGCAACGCTCGAGGTCACCTCGTCGGAATCGATCCTCACCCGAGGACTCGACGTCGGCACCCGCCTGAAGATCCCCGTCAACCACTTCGAAGGCAACTACACCTGTTCGGCCGAGACCTTGGCCGAACTCGAAGCCGAGGGCCGTGTGATCCTGCGTTATGTCGACAATCCGAATGGTTCGGTCGCCGACATCGCAGGTATCAAGAACGTCGCTGGAAACGTGGTCGGCCTGATGCCCCATCCCGAGCGCGCGAGCGACGAACTACTCGGCTCGACAGACGGGATCCCGTTGTTGCAGGCGCTGCTCGCCAGCTGAAAACGACGAGCGGGACACCACGTGCACGCACGTCGTATCCCGCTCACCTTCGGTCAGGTCGACCGAAATTCGATCTACCGGTCAGCGTCGCTCAGGCGCTGCGGGTGATACCGGCCTTCTTGAGCACCGCCGGAGCCACACCGAGTTCCCGCCATGCCGCGTAACTGATGCCCTTGCGTTCGCTGTAGCCCTTGGCGTTCTTCACGAATGCGGCCTCGAGACCGGACAGGTCGATCGGCTCGTCCGAGGCGTTCAACTCGTTGGTCAGATCCATCCGCTCCTGGATCAACTTCACCCGGTTCAACGGGTTGGCAGTCGGGAGGTCGGCCTCGATGCGATCGAGACGGTTCTTGATGCTCTCCTTCGTGCGGCGTCGACCGCGCTTCGGTTTGGCCTCTTCGAGCGCTTCCAGATAATTCTTCACGGCTCGGCTCTCGGCGCGTCCTTGGGCGAGCGCTGCCTTGTGTTCATCGGTCATCGGAGATTTCGTGGCTCTGGGCATGTCTCTATGATTGCCAGATCGGTCGGGTGAATGCAAGCGATGGAGAAGAATCGTGTCGGATCTCGAAACTGAAGATGTCGGACGCATCCGACTTTTGACCTTGATGCGTCAGTCGTCGCTGAATGCCTTCGACAATGCGTTGTATCGAGACGTAGCCGATGCGCTCGATTCGGCGCGACGTGACGCCCGCATCGCCGTGACCGTCCTCACCGGAAGCGGAAGGGCGTTCTCCGCAGGCCAGGACATGGCACAGATGGCGGCGATCGGCCATGAAATCGGCGCGTCCGACGACTCAGAATCGTCTTCCAGTGCTGAAGAGGCCGGTTTCCCGATCTTGATGGCGGCCTTGGAACACTTCGACAAACCGCTCATTGCGGCGGTGAACGGGCTCGGCGTCGGCCTGGGATTCACGATCCTCGCCCACTGTGATCTGGTGATCATGGCCGACGACGCCCGATTGCGGGCACCGTTCTGCCCGCTCGGAGTCGCTCCGGAAGCAGCGTCGAGCGTGTTGTTCCCGCAGCGGATGGGATGGCAGAAGGCCGCATGGGTGCTCTTCAGCGGTGAATGGATCACCGCCGCCGACGCGCTCGAAGCGGGGATCGCCTGGAAGGTCGTGCCGAAGGCCGAGGTCGTGCCAACGGCACTCGAGGCGGCCGGAAGCATCGCCCGCTGGCCGATTCCCTCACTGGTCGCCACCAAACGGGCCCTGTTGGACGGGCGTGCGGCGTCGGTCCGTCGCGCCCGCGACGTCGAGGACGCCGCGTTCGGTAATCTCATCGGGTCACCCGGCAACATCGAGGCTGTGATGGCGTTCCTCGAAAAGCGCAACCCCGACTTCAGCGGTATCGACGGTGCCTGAACCCCATGGCTGCTGAGGCGCGCGACGACACCCGGGCCGCCGATGAAGTGGCCCGGGACGACGAGGCACCCGCCGACGATTCGCCGGAATCCACTCTCGCAGCCAGCACCCGATCGGACCGGGATCGACGATTCGATCGACTGGCCGTGGCAGCCGGCGCAATCGCCGGCGCCGCGCTCGTCGCCGCGCTCGCAGTACCACGCCTCGGCGCCGACCCGCTCTGGTTGGACGAGGCGTACTCACTCGGCGTGACCAACCAGTTCGCCTACGGCGTGAAACGCTCCGGCGGCACGATGTTCTTCTACTACGCGCTGCTGTGGTTGTGGTCGCTGGCGTCCGAAGCCCCGGCGTGGCTGCGGCTGCTGTCGACGCTGCTCGCCATGGCGACCATGTGGCCCGTCGCCGCCATCGGACGTCGGATCGGCGGTCGTCGGGTCGCGGTGCTCACCCCGCCCCTGCTCGCGGGCGCGTACCTCTACCAGGCCGCGGCGCTCGAAGCACGCGCGTACGCCTTCGAGATCCTCGCCGTGTCGGTCTGCTGGTACCTGTTGATCCGCGCGGTCGAAGCCGGCACCGACACTCCCGACGCGAAGCCGTGGTGGGTGGCCCTCACGCTGGTCGCTCCGTGGGGCGTGTTCCTCCACGGACTCTTCGTCCTGTTCCTCGCGGCGATGGTGCTGATGGTGCTGATCGGTCCGAAACCCCGTGCCGGGATGCGTCAGATGGCGCCCCTGCTCGGCGCGACCGCGGTGCTCCTGGGGCTCCTCGCCTGGATGGGGGTGTCGTCGGTCGGCGACTGGGTCCAGGGCACGAAGTTCGTCTACGTGAAGTTCACGATGTACCAGTACCTGGGCGGGTACGTGTGGGTGCGGACGCTGAGCGTGCTGGCGTTCGTCGGGCTCATCGCATGGGTGGCTGCGAGGCGTCGCCGGCTGCGGCAGGGAACGACCGGATCCGAAACCGTCGAGGGCGGGCCGGATCCTGCCACGGCCGACCGTGCCCGCGTCGAGAACTGGCTGGTCACGGTGCCGCTGGTGTGGTTCCTCGCACCGCCGATCCTGTTGCTGTTGATCTCGATCATCCGCCCCGAGTTCGTCGACCGGTACTTCGTGGCGGTCGCCCCGGCGGCCGCGTTGACCGTCGCGCTCGCCGCCTCCAAGACCGTCGACTGGATCCGCGCGCGGGCCTCCCTCGACGTTCGGGCAGCGCTGGCCGTGTTCGTGATCGTCGGCGTGGTGCTCACCGCCGGTTGGGCGTCGGCCGGCCAGGAGAACCTCGACAACCGCACGGTCTCCCACTGGGACACGATCGCGAAGTTGATCGCGACCGAGGCGCGGCCCGGCGACGGCCTTCTGCTCTACGGCGACCTCAGCCGACCCCCGTTCGAGGCCGCGTGGAGTCGGATCCCGCACGACTTCGTGCCCGACGTGGTGAACGCCTATCGGCCACTGGGGCAGGTGCGGCGGTTCGATTTCTACCTTCCGGGCGATGCAGCCGCGCACCGCAAGCTGCTCGACTACGACCGCATCTGGGCGGTGAACGTCGGTCACGGCGAGTTGCCCGCGGCGTTCTATGAACTCAAGGGGCCACTGCCTCACGACTTCCACGTCGTCGACACGTGGCATTTCGCCGACCGACGGGCACCGATCATCATCCGCCTCTACGTCCGGAACGGCACGTGAGCGATCACGTCGCCGACACCGGTACGGCTTCGACGAGTCCGGGGCGCCACGGTGTGCGAAACTCCGCGCATGGAGCAGCGGCTGTCTCTCGTCACGCTCGGCGTCGCCGACACCGCGCGGGCGCGTGCCTTCTACGAAGCCCTCGGGTGGCGAGGTTCCTCGCCTGATGGCGATGTCGTGTTCTTCCAGGCGGGCGGCATGATCGTCGGACTCTGGGGACGAGACGACCTCGCCGCGGACAGCGCCGTCGACGACCCCGGCGGCTGGGGTGGCGTCACCCTGGCGCACAACGTCGCCGACCCGGCCGAGGTCGATCGGATCCTCGACGCCGCCGTCGGCGCGGGAGCGACGCTGGGGCGACCCGGCGCGGCGACCGAGTGGGGCGGGTACTCGGGCGTGTTCATCGACCCCGACGGGCATCCGTGGGAGATCGCCCACAATCCGGGTTGGCACCTCACCGACGACGGCCGCACGCTGCTGGCCGAACCCACCGACGGCGCCACATGACGGCCCGCCCGCGGCGCAACAGCCGGCACCGGTCGGGAACGCCAGGTCGAACACGGTCGGCCGTACTCGCTGTCGCAGCGACCGGGTCGCTGCTGCTGGGCGCATGCTCGTCGCCGGGGTCGTCGTCGAAACCGTCGGCGACATCGGCCACGAATACGTCGACCACCACGACCGTGCCTCGTCCGACCCCGCGCAAGATCGCCGCCGGGGACACTTCGTTCTTCACCGTCCCGGACCCGATCCCGACGGGCACCCACGGCGACCTGATCCGCTACCAGCCGATCACCGAATCGCCCGAGGGTCTGCAGTGGTACCGCATCATGTACCTGTCGACGACCATGGAAGGCGACCCCACTGTCGACACCGGCATCGTCAGCGTTCCCGACGGTGACCCACCGAAGGGTGGCTGGAAGCTCGCCACGCACGCCCACGGTTCGACCGGGCTCGCCGACGACTGCGCCCCGTCACGCACCGTCGTGTCGAACCCCGGCTCGAGCGCCGAGCTGCAGGTCGTCGGCAAGGACGCTGCCGAGCACGGCTACGTCGTCGCCTCGACCGACTACGAAGGCCAGGGCGGGCCCGGTCGTCATCCGTTCCTGGTCGGCGAGAGCGAAGGCCGGGCCGTGCTCGACGCGGCCCGCGCGGCGCGGGGATTCCCCGGGCTGCACCTGGGCGACGATCTGGCGATCGTCGGCTACTCCCAGGGCGGCCACGCGGCGCTGTGGGCGAACCAGATCGCGGTGAAGTGGACCCCGGAGTTCCACGTGACCGGCACCGTGGCGGGAGCACCGGCGAGC
The DNA here is from genome assembly GCA_964595905.1 of uncultured Iamiaceae bacterium. Taxonomy (GTDB): domain Bacteria; phylum Actinomycetota; class Acidimicrobiia; order Acidimicrobiales; family Iamiaceae; genus JAFDWI01. Next base: position 24,007 of record CAZQSU010000034.1, on the reverse strand, counting down.
GAGGTCGCCGCGCTGCTCACCGACGGTCCCGTCCCGGCGGTCGACAATCCCCAGGCGGTCGGGATCACCGCCGGGCTCGAAGCGGTCGACCCCGCCCTCGCCGGTGACCTCGACCGACTGCTCGCCCCGGCCGGCAAGAAGCTGTTGCAGGTGATGGACACCTCCTGCACGCCGCCGAAAGGCTTCGAGACGGGAAAGCCGTTGCTCACCGCGGACCCCACCACGACCCAACCGTGGAAGCGGCTGATGGCGGCGAACACCCCGGGTTCGGTCGCCACCGACGACCCGGTGCTGATCGTCCACAGCAAACAGGACGAGAGCGTCCCCATCGCCCAGAGCGCCACGCTTTTGACCCGACTCTGCACAGCCGGCCAGGTGGTCGAGCGACGGGTGCTGCCCACGGGCGGGCACGTCGCCGCCGCCGTACCGGCCTATGCCGACGGCTTCGACTGGCTCGAGGGGCTCACCGAGGGGGCCGACCCGGTCGACTCCTGCCCCAAGGCCTGAGCGGTACCGGCCCGCCCACCCGCCGACCCCGCACTCGTCTCCGCCGTCGGCGGAATCACGTCTTTGCACCGTTGTCGGCCCCATGGGCGCATCAACCGTGCAAAGACGCGTTCGTGGCCAGATGCGCCCGGTCGCGGGATGAGGGCCAAAACGGTGGCTCGCGGGCGAACCCGAAGCACTACTCACACGAGCAACCGCCACCCGCCGGCGGGTCCTCGACGAACTCGCCGACCGCCGCGGGCTGCTGCTCACCACTCTGGGGGGCGGCGCCGGCGGCGGCCGGGTCGAGCGGGAGTCTGACGACGGATTCTGCTTGGAGACGTCAGCGCTGACCGATGCCGCGTCGGCTCATCGACCTGCTCCGAGAACCGAGACTCCGACCGGCCGGGCGATGCGCGTCTTTGCACGCTTGTCCACCTCATGGGGCCATCGAGCGTGCAGAGACGTGTTCGCGGCTGGTGCAGACGGTTCAGGCGTCGGAGCCGACGCCGATCATCCAGGGGATGCCGAAGCGGTCGGTGCACATGCCGAACGCCGGTGAGAAGAACGTCTCGCCCACGGGGAGCTGCACCGAGCCACCCTCGGCCAACGCGTCGAACACCCGACGGGCGTCGTCGGCGTCGGCCGCCGAGTAGCTGACCCGGAAGCCCGCCTTCGGGCCCGGGTCGTCGGTCGTCGGGTCGTCCGATGCCAGAAGCAACCCGCCGTCGCTCATGGCGAGTGCCGCATGCATCACCAGATCCGCGGGCATGGCCGGGCCTTCGTTGCCGGTCGCGTCCGGCGGGGTGTCGGCGCCGGTGAGCACCTGCAGGTCGCCACCGAAGATCTCGTGGTAGCGCTCCATGGCGGCCCGGCAGTCACCGGTGAAGAAGAGATAGGGAGTGAAGGACATGCGCGGAGCGTACGCCCGCAGACCGGGGCGTGCTCGGCGGATCAGGCCTGCGCGATCCTGACGAGGTTGCCCGACGGGTCGCGGAACGCGCAGTCGCGGGCGCCCCAGGGTTGCGACGTCGGCTCCTGGAGGACCTCGGCGCCCGAGGCGCGGACCTTCTCGAAGGTCGCGTCCAGATCGTCGGTGGCGAAGATCGCCGCCTGCAGGGCGCCCTTGGCCACGAGCTCTTCGAGTTGGTCACCTTCGGTCTGGGAGCGACCCCCGTGGGGTTGGGAGAGCACGACGGCGAGATCCTGGCCCGGCGCGCCGACGGTCACCCAGCGGAACCCGTCGGAGGACACGTCCATGCGTACCTCCAGTCCGAGGGCGTCGCGGTAGAAGCCGAGAGCCTCGTCGGGGTCGTCGACGGTGATGAACATGGTGGAGACGGAAATGGTCATGGCAGACACGGTACGGAACCGGGCCGTGGCGTGCTTCTCGAATCCTGCTCGCTTGGCGCACCGCTCCGAACCGGCTCGTCACAGGTCATGGTCACGACGGCGCTTCGGTCGAGTCGCAGGTGCGGTGCGGGCGTCGACGCGTGACGGGCGCCGCCGATCGCCCCCTCACGTCGTTGCGGCGTCGTCGAGGTCGATGCGGACGGTGAGTGGCTCGTCGCCGGCGGCGAGACGGCGCAGCAGTAGTCCGTCGAGGCGATAGAAGGGCCGACCTCGCCCGAGGCGACGGTGGCGAGCCCACGCATCGTCTCCCGGCAGGAACGTCGCGGTGCCGGTCCGCCAACGCGTCCGCCAACCGTCACGGATCAGCGGCGGTTGGGCCAGCACGCGCACTCGCGGGTCGGCAGCGATGTTGCGGGCGAGATTCCCGCGGTCGCCGAGCCCCGCGATGAGCCAGAACGTGTCGCCGTCGAGCCCGTTGGCCACCGGCACGACCCGGGGAAGGCCGCTCTTGCGGCCGGTTGCCTCGACCAGCGCGTACGCGGGCGGTCCGAGCCCGTGGGCGAGCAGCCATCGAGTGATCGGATTGACCACGCGATTCCCGAACCGGCGTTCGATGTCGTCGAGCTGCATCGGTGACCTCCAGGTCGTCGCCGCCATCGTGCCCGCCCGCTCCCCACAGTGGCAACGAGCTTTGCGTTCTGCGGGGCGCCGTAGCGACCGACGGGATCGGCCGGCCGCGACGTGCTCGTGCGGTAGCCGGCGCGAAATCGGTTGTCCGTCGTGCTCGGGGGGAACAGGATGGACGCGCCGGTCACCTCGACGACCCGGTTCCGCCGCCCGAGGAGCGTCAGACACGATGAAGATCGCCGTTGCAGGTGGCACCGGGCTGGCCGGTCGCCACGTCGTGCGGGAACTCACCGAACGTGGCCACGACGTCGTCGTGCTGGCGCGGGCCCGGGGTGTCGACCTCGTCGCCGGTACCGGCGCGGACGAGGCCCTGGTCGGGTGCGACGCCGTGGTCGACGTCACCAACGTGACCACCCAGTCGGCCGCCACATCGATCGGCTTCTTCGAGGCCGTCACCCGGACCTTGCTCCGGGCCGAGCGTCGTGTCGGGATCGAGCACCACGTGGCCTTGTCGATCGTCGGCATCGACCGGGTTCCGATCGGCTACTACGCGGGCAAGCTCCGCCAGGAGGAACTCATCGGCGCCGGCGACGTTCCCTTCACGATCCTGCGGGCGACACAGTTTCACGAGTTCGTGGGCCAGATCCTGGAACGCACCCGGAAAGGACCGATCGCGCTGGTGCCGCGGATGCGATCGCAGCCGATCGCGGTGCGCGAGCTGGCGGGGTTGTTGGTGGACGCCGCGCTCGCCTCACCCGGCGGCCTGCTCGACGACGTCGCGGGCCCGCGGGTCGAACAGATCGTCGAGAAGGCCCGACAGTTGGTGCGCGCTCGTGGCGCTCGCACGGTGATCGTTCCGGTGCGCCTCCCAGGACCAGGCGGTCACGCGATGCAAAACGGCGGGCTCCTGCCGATCGGTTCGGGTGCCCGGGGAGGTCAGACGTTCGACGACTGGCTGGCCGGTCCGGACGCCCAGCCGTGGCGGTGAACGACGGCCCCCACTCGGCCGCGTCCCGTCGATGGCGCCGGCCTCAAGCGACGCGGTGGCGGGGCGGGCGCGTGACGACCTTGCTCACACACGGTGGAACCGCCTCGTGGGCGGTGTGGTCACGGGCGCGGTAGGCCGAAGGCGTCTCGCCGACGATCTCGGTGAACCGGGAGCTGAACGACCCCAGCGAGGTGCATCCCACCGTGAAGCACGTGTCGGTGACCGATTCACCCTGACGCAGCAGGGCCTTGGCCCGTTCGATGCGCCGGGTCATCAGATAGGCGTACGGGGTCTCGCCGTACGCGGCCCGGAACTGGCGTGAGAAGTGCGCCGGCGACATCGCCGCGGCGCGGGCGAGCGCGGGCACGTCCAGCGGTTCCGCGAAGTCGCGGTCCATCAGGTCGCGGGTGCGGCGCAGGTGTGCCAGGTCGGCTCGGCGCTCAGGGGTCATCGCCATGGGTGCCCCGGCGCGGGGGCGATGGTGCGTCGCGCGCAACTGCCAGGTGGTGCCCCACGATGCGAGTCGAGCCGAGCACGGGGCATCTCAGCCGGTGAAGGTCGGTTCGGCGCGCACCGCGACCGCGGGCCGGGCGCTGGGCGACGTCGAGGCCGGGACAGTCGTGGAGCTGCCCGCGGGCACGCTCGTCGAGGCGGGCGTCGACGTCGTGGTCGTCGTGGTGGTGGCCGGCGTTGCACATCCGTCGGTCGCGGCCACCGGAGCCGCACCGCCGGCCGGCGCGACCGCGACCGACACACACGACGCACCCGCGTCGGCCACCACGGTGAGCTGCGCCGCGCCCGGAGCCGATGTGACGTGCCCGCCGCGCACGTCGACCTCGTACCCGTCGGGGTAGCTGCGGTCGGGAAGCGCGAACGAGGTCACCGTCTGCGCCGGGAACGTCCCGCCGCCGACCCGCTCGGGTGTGAACGAGAAGTCGAGCAGGCGGCTGGAGGCGTCGTAATCGAGCGCCTTGGGGGTCCCCGCGACAGCGACCGGGTGCGGCCGGACGATCGCCCCGACGGTATCGAGGTCGTACAGGTTCGCATCGGTCGGAGGCTGGTGCGCGTCGAGGAGGATCTCCTCGTTGTAGGCCCACCAGATCCACGGCATGAGCCCGTTGTCGAGCTCACCGGTCATGCGGTCGATGACCGCCGGATCCGAGACGGCGCCGAACTCGGTGTTCAACAGGGCACCACCGGTGTGTGCGGCCCACTGGGCCGCGAAGTCGACGACCGCCGGTTCGAACGAGGGATCGGTCGTGTACATGTGCCAGGCCATGCCGGAGGCCGGGTCGCCGCCGGGAAGCGAGATGTGGGTCGGCCCCTGGCCGAAGTTGAACAGCACGTACGGTTCGCCGAAGACCAGGCCGGTCGGGTCGACGCTGCGGATCGCCTGGGTCATCTTGGTGTGGAACGCGTCGAGCGCGGCGTCCTGGACGGGGCATCCCTGGGCCGAGATGCAGTCCTGCCAGGTGGTGCCCGGCCACGGCTCGTTCAACAGGTCGTAGCCGATCACGCCGGGGTCGCCGGCCACCGATCCGGCGAGCGCCTTCCAGATCTTCGCGGCGCTGTCCTGCAGTGGCACGCCGTCGGGACCGTCCTCGTCGTCCCAGAAACTCTGGAACGCCGCCTGAATGGCCGGATTGGTGATGTAGTACAGCGGGAAATCGGTGTGCGTGTTCTCCGCGCCGTGGGTGATGGTCATCCAATCGGGGAAGCCGTCGCTGCCCAGGGTCGGCCCCCAACCGTCCTGGTGCAGGTCGACGAGCACCAGCAATCCGTGGTCGGTCAGCATGTGCACCGTCTGGGCGAACGAATCGAGGTACGCGGTGTCGACGACCCCCGGGCTGGGCATGATCGACGCGGCGGTGGTGCCCAGACGCACGACCTCGAAGCCGTTGTCGACCAGCCACTGGGCGTCGTCGGCGCCGAAACCCATGTCGGCGGGGGTGACGCCGGGTCCCTTGGCGACGAAGTTCACCCCGTGGATGAGCAGGGCCCGACCCTGGGCGTCGGTGAGCCAGCGTCCCTCGTGCGACACCGGCCAGGTCGGCGCACCCGCGGACGGACCGGCCGCGTTGCTGGCCGGCTGCGAGACGCCGACGATGACGGTCAGCGCCACGAGGGCGGTGAGGAACGCGGTCACTACGGATCGGCGGCTGCCGTGGGTGATCACGCCGAGACCCTACCCTTCCGATCGGGTCGGGTCGGGCACGTCACCTTGGCGTGACAGGACCGCGCGACTCCCCGCCCGCGGCAGTCAATGGGTAGTCTGAAGGGTCCGAAGCGGCGGTTTGCCCGCCCCGACGGGGACGTAGCTCAGCTGGCTAGAGCACCTGCTTTGCAAGCAGGGGGTCGTGGGTTCGAGTCCCATCGTCTCCACCGACCATCGGCCCGCGCGCATGTGTCTGGCGCCGCAGGTGGCTACGAGACCTGCTCCGGTCCGAAGCCGTCGTGCCAACCCACGATCGCCGCGGGCACGCCGGCAACGATCGCGCCGGCGGGCACGTCATGGGTCACGACCGCATTGGCGCCGATCGAGGCGTGATCCCCCACGTGGATCGCGCCCGTCAGCTTCGCCCCGGCGTACATCGTCACCCGGTCACCGACCACCGGCATCTCCGGGCGGTCGCGGCGACCCCCACCGAGGGTGACCTGTTGATAGACGCGACAGTCCCTTCCGATCACCGCGGTCTCACCGACGACCACTCCTTGTGCGTGGACGAAGATCGTCCCTTCGCCGATCTGGGCGCCCACCTTGACCTCGATGCCGGTGACGATCTTCCAGCATTCCGAGACGACCAGCGCGGCGTCGGGGTGACCGGACCGGACCAGACGTTCGATGAGTCGGTGCACGGTCAGTGTCTTGTACGACAACGGGAAGATCCTGCGCACGACGTTGCGTCGACGAAAGAGGCCCCCGCGCGCACCGTTCGCCGCATCGGATTCGGTCATTGGGTCACCTTCACTCGCCGGACCGTCGAAGGGTCCACGGTACCAGTCGGTTCCGCGGCGCTTCAGGAGGAAGGGATCGCCGGCGCATCTTTCCCGCCGGCCTCCGCCGCGCCGGTATGCATGGCGCCCACTCGTCTGCCCGCGGGCATGGTGCGGTCCGGTGCTCAGAGGAAGCGCCGATAGCGGATCCGACCCGGCAACAGAGCGAACGTTCTGCCAGCGGAGCTCGGAGAAAAGTCGTCGTGAGTCGAGACAGTCGAGATCTATCCGCTCGCCCGCTCAGTCGAGCGGCGGGGTCATGAGCAGCGTGACGGCGATGCGGTTCCACGAGTTGATCGCGGTGATCGCCATCACGAGCTGGCCCAGTTCGGTCGCGTCGAAGTGCGTCTTGGCTTCGTCCCAGACCTCGTCCGGCACGCCCTCGCCGTGCCCGTCGAGCAGGGTCATCGCGTCGGTCAGACGGAGCGCGGCCCGTTCACGGGCGGTGAAGAACGGGGCATGGGGCCACGCCATCACCGACGCGAGGCGGCGGTCGGTCTCACCGCGGGCACGGCCGTCGGTGGTGTGCATGTCGACACAGAACGCGCAGCCGTTCAGCGCCGAGGCGCGCAACTTGACGAGTTCTCGCAGGGTCGGGTCGAGGTCGATGCTCTGGTCGAAGTGCGCCATGGCGCCGTAGGCCGCATCGAGGCCGGCGACGTCGCCGAATCGGGTGGGCGGGACGAACGGGGCGTCGGATGGTTCGATCATGGTTCGCAGCGTACGGCCGCGATCGTCGGATGTGCTCCCTTGTCCCTGGGGAACATCCCTGGTTCCGTGCTTCGAGTCCCCTGCGGCGGGATTCCGACGACCGGGACCGTGGTCGGTGTGGCAGGGTGGGCCCATGAGACGCGTGGAAACGCTCGCCGGGTCGGTCGACGTGGCCGACCTCGGCCCGACCCTGATGCACGAGCACGTGTTCGTCGTCGACACCGACTATCTGCGCAACTACGGCACCGGTGACTGGTGGGACGAGAACGCCGAGCTGGAGCGTGCGGTGGACAAACTCAACCGTCTCGCCGACAAGGGCATCACCACCATCGTGGATCCGACCGTGCTCGGTCTGGGACGCGACATCCCCCGGCTGGTGAAGATCGCGGATCGGGTGCGGGTCAACATCGTCGTCGCCACGGGCGTGTACACCTACGACTCGTTGCCGTTCTCCTATTCGCTCCAGGGTCCCGGCCTGCCACTGGGCGGCGACGACCCGCTGGTGCGGGACTTCACCCGCGACCTGACCGAGGGCATCAGCGGCACCGGGGTCAGAGCGGCCTTTCTGAAGTGCGCGGTCGAGCATGCCGAGATGAGCGGCGACGTCGAGCGCGCGTTGCGGGCCGTCGCCCGGGTCTCGGTCGACACCGGGGCGCCGATCACCGTGCACACCAACGCCGCCGAACGCACCGCCGACGGCGTGCTCGGTGTGCTGCGAGACGAAGGCGTCGACCTCACGAAGGTCGTGCTCGGCCACGTCGGTGACTCCACCGACGTCGACTGGCTCGCGTCCCTGGCCGACACCGGCGCGATTCTCGGCATGGACCGGTTCGGGCTCGACGTCTTCGCGCCCACCGACGCCCGGGTCGCCACGATCGTGGAACTGACCCGACGCGGCTACGCGGACCACATGGTGCTCAGCCACGACGCGTCGTGTCGGATCGACTGGTTCGGACCCGATGCGCCCGCGGTGATCGACGCCGGGATGCCGAACTGGAACTACGAGCACATCAGCGACGACGTCCTGCCGGCCCTCCGTGAAGGAGGCGTCACCGACGATCAGATCGACGCGATGCTCGTCGAGGTCCCCCGCCGCTACTTCGGCGGTTGACCGCAGGCCACGTCGATGGGCCGGGCGAGAGGGCGCCGGGCCGGACGGTCGATCTGCGTCGGTGGTGTTCGGGCGCGCGCGACGTTCGTCGGTAGGCTCGTCCGGCGTGGAGCACGAGCACGCCGGGCACGACCAGGCGGGACACAGCTTCGACGAGCGTGCCGCGACGTGGGACGACGAGGCGAAGGTGGCCCGGGCGGCGCACATCGCCCGGCGGATCGCCGAGGAGGTCGCTCTCGCCGGCGACGAACGGCTCTTCGAGTACGGCGCAGGGACCGGGCTGGTGTCCGAGGCGCTGCGCGACTCGGTCGGTCCGATCACACTCGCCGACTCGTCGGAAGGGATGCGCGCGGTGGCGCAGCGCAAGGTCGACGACGGCCGTCTCGCGGGCGCACGCATCTGGAGCCTCGATCTGTCGAGCGAGCCGGTGCCCGCAGGCGAGTGGTTCGATCTGATCGTCACCTCGATGGTCCTGCACCACGTCGATCCGCTCGACGTCACCCTGCGGGCGTTCCGTGACCTGTTGGCTCCGGGCGGCCACCTGTGTGTGGTCGACCTCGACGCCGAGGACGGATCGTTCCACGGCGAAGGTGCCCACGTGCACCACGGCTTCGACCGTGACGCTTTCGCGGAACGGCTTCGGCAGGCCGGCTTCGCCGATGCGACGGTGTCGAACGCCGGCACGGTGGACCGCGACGGCACGGCATTCGGCCTCTTCCTGGCCGTTGCCACCCGCTGATCCCGACGAGTCTCCCGTCCCGCACCGAGACCTGCGCGGCCGCGGCGTCGGCGCGCCGGATCGCCCTTCGCAAGTGCTTTCGCCCGGCGTTCGACGGGTTTGGCTTTGCGCATCGTTGCCCGATACGATCGAATCGTGACGGCACGGAAGATCATCAGGCGAGCACTCGACATCGACGCCAAACGCGACGTGTCCCTGGGGGAGACCCCGAGACGGATGGTCCTGCTCGCCGGCATCGGCGTGGTGCTGGGCGTGATCGGCGGTGTCGCCGCCTGGGCCATCGTGAACCTGGTCGGGCTCATCTCGAATTTGGCACTCCTGCACAAGGTCGCCTTCGACCTGCCCGACCTGCAGCACTACCACCCCGGTCCGGACCTGCTGCTGGTCGCCGTCGCAGGCGCGGTCATCGTCAGTCTGCTGGCCCGATGGGCCCCGACGATCAGGGGGCACGGGATCCCCGAATCGCTCGAGGCGATCGTGTTCGACCACAGTCGGATCCCACCCAAGGTGGTGCTCGCCAAGCCGCTGTCGGCGGCGATCGCCATGGGCACCGGCGGTCCGTTCGGTGCCGAGGGGCCGATCATCGTCACCGGCGGTTCGGTGGGGTCGCTCATCGGCCAGGCGCTCGAGTTGACGGCCGCGGAACGACGCATCGCGCTCGCGACGGGCGCGGCGGCGGGCATGGCGGGCGTGTTCGCCACGCCGATCGCGGCGATCGTCATCGCCTTCGAGTTGTTGCTGTTCGAACGGTCGCTCCGGGCGCTCGTGCCGCTCCTGCTCGCCACCGGGATCGCCACGCAGATCCACTTCGAACTGATCGGTCCCGATCCGCTGTTCCAGGCGTTCGGCATCCACACCGCCGGCGGCTGGCAACTCCCGATCTTCGCGATTCTCGGCGTGGCCTGCGGGGTGATGGCCGTGGTGCTCAACAAGGGGCTGTTCGGCTTCGAGGCACTGTTCCGTCGCTCGCGGATCCCCGAGTTCTTCCATCCGATCGTCGGCGCCGTCGGTTTCGGCCTGATCGGTCTCGCGGTTCCCGGATCACTGTCGGTGGGCTACTGGGCGATCCAGTCCGCCGTGAACGACCGGTTCCTGTTGGGCGCGGCGGCGATCCTCATGGTCGCCAAGTTGTTCTCGTGGTGGATCGCCCTCGCCTCGAACACTTCGGGAGGCACCCTCGCTCCGATCTTCATCATCGGGTCGACCATGGGGCTCATGATCGGCATGGGCTTCGAGCACGCCTTTCCCGGTCTCGGCATCCAACCGGCCGCCTTCGCCGTCGTCGCGATGGGGGCGACCTTCGGTGCGTCGGCACGGGCGCTGCTCACCGGCGCCATCTTCGCACTCGAGGCCACCGGCAGTTTCGAATTGTTGGTACCGATGATCATCACGACCGCCGTCGCCGAACTCGTCACCCACCAGTTCCTCGACCAGCGCCTCATGACCGACAAGTTGCTCCGCCGTGGGTACCGTGTGGAATTCGACACCGAGGTCGACCCGTTCCGCATGATCGTCGCCGGCAAGGCGGTCGAGCCGCTCCCGGACGCGCCGCTCGACCCCGATCTGCCGCGTATCGATTCGACCGCCTATCTGGGCGATGCGGTGGCGTCGTTCCTGGCCGGGTCGACCGACGAGATCGTGGTGTACGCCGACGGCGAGCCGGTGGGCGTGTTGAGCCCACGGGCCATCGACGGCGCGCTCGTGCGTCGGTTGGAGGAGCAGGATCTGCAGACGCCGACGCTGTTCCGGCGTCGACGTCGACGCCGGAGCCACCGTCGCGCCGCGATCGAGGTGACCACCGACCCGACGTCGACGGCCGACGCCTCGCTGCCCATCGAAGGGCAGGGTCACGAGGTGACGGACGGGGCGGCGGAATCGGTTCGGTGCGAATCCGGCACCGACGGCGAGCACGCCGACACGGCAGCGGCCGCTCCGGCACCCGAAGTCCGGCGCGTTCCCATGGACGGTGGCCGTGAAGCTACCGTGTGCCCAACCCCTGACTACCGACGTGATGGTCGTGACGCCGATTCAACGGAGATGACATGACGACGCCGCAGTTCGATGATGACGACTATCGCGAGATTCTCGCCTTGCGCGACCGGCTCCGCCGGTTTCTGCACTGGAGCGAAGGCCGGGCGAAGGAGGTGGGCCTCACCCCCGCGCAGCACCAACTGCTGCTCGCGGTGCGGGGGCACCCCGCAGAGTCGTTGCCGACCATCGGCGAACTCGCCGAACATCTGCAGATCCGGCACCACTCGGCCGTCGGGTTGATCGACCGCGCCGAGGCGGCCGGGCTCGTCGAGCGGATGTCCGACGCCGAGGACGGCCGGATCGTACGGATCAGGCTGCAGAAGCCCGGCCAGGACGCGCTCGACGAACTCACCGCCTCCCACGTGACCGAACTTCGGGTGCTCGCCGAGTCGTTCGCGTCGGTGAATCTCCCCGAGAGCGACTGAGCCGCATCGGATTGCGGGTCGGCGGTCCCCTTCGCCCGCCGACGTGAACCGGCCGGAACCCGGTTGACGGTCCTGGTGCCGCGCGCCCGGCCCCGATGGCGGCCGCTCAGGCCGCGACCGCCAGGTCGACGAAGGCAGCCGCGGCCGGAGACAGGGGACCGTCTCGGTGGATGAGGCCGATCTTGCGGTCGAGTGGCGGATCGACCGACGCGACCACCGCACCCTCCGAAACGGCAATCCGCGCGCGAGGTGAAGGCAGGAACGTCGTACCCGCACCGGCCAGGACCAACGGAAGCAGTGCCTCGCGGTGTCCGGTCTCCACGGCCACGGTGGACGTCACGCCGGCGGCGGCGCACGCGTCGTCGAGCAGCCGACGGGTGGCGGTGCCGACCGGCGTCGTGATCAGGGGCATCTCGGCGAGACGTTGCACCGGCAGGCGCCCGTCGACGATCGGCGTGCCCGGCGGGCACACCGCGAGCAGTTCCTGAGCCGCGAGTTCGTGCACGACGAGTCCAGCCGCTGCGGGAAGTTCGACGAGGCCGATCTCGAAGCCTCCGTCGTGGACGCCTTCGATCGCCGCGTCGGCCGCGTCGGGTTCGGCGATGTGCACGGCCACACCGGGATGGCGGGCGCGGAAGGCGCCGACCATCGTGGCGAGCGGATCGACCGCCAGAGTGTGCAGCGTCACCACGTCGAGGCGCCCCGACCGGAGCCCGGCCACGTCGGCCACGGCATCGCGGGCGACCGCCGCGTCTCGCAGCAGTCGTCGAGCCGGACCCACGAAGGCCTCTCCGGCCGCGGTGAGGCGGACCGTCCGGCCGATCCGGTCGAACAGGGGCGTCCCCAATTCCCGTTCGAGGGTGCGGATGCCTTGCGAGAGCGACGGCTGGGTCACCGGGATCGATGCGGCGGCGCGGGTGAAGCTCCCGAGGTCGGCGGCGGCGACCACGTAGGCGACCTGGTGCAGATTCATAAGCAGAGCCTATCGGAGTAACAGGAACTTTCATGTTGACCTATGGGAAGATCGGCGGTTCAGTGCAGACGTGGATTGGATCGTGATCGCGCTCATCGGGGTGGGGACCGGGTTCCTCGCCGGACTGTTCGGCAAGGGCGGCTCCGCGGTCGCAACTCCGATCCTCGCCGCCGTCGGCGTCCCGCCGGTCGTGGCGGTCGCCGCGCCGTTGCCCGCGACCATTCCCGGAACGCTGGTCGCGTCCCGGCCCTATGCGCGAGCGGGGATGATCGACCGTGACCTGATGCGCTGGAGCCTCTTCTTCGGTGTCCCGGCCACGATCGTCGGCGCCGTCGCGACCCGTTGGATCGACGGCTCGATGCTGGTCCAGGCCACCGACGTGCTCATCGCCGCGATCGGGATCCGATTTCTGCTCGGGCCGGCACACAGCGCCGAAGTCACCCGAGACGTCCCGCACCGCAGGATGCGCACGATCGTGATCGCCCTGGCGGTCGGCGTCACCGCCGGGCTGCTCGCGAACTCGGGAGGATCACTGCTCGCGCCGCTGTTCATCACGGTGCTCGCGATGCCGGTCAAGGAATCGTTCGGCACGTCACTGATCGTGGCCAGTGCCCTGGCGATCCCCGGTACCGTGGTCCATCAGTTCCTCGGCCATCTCGACTGGAGCGTGATCGCCGTCTACGGAGCCGGCTCGATCCTCATGGCCCCACTCGGCGCCCGAGTCGCGTTGCACACCGACGCGATCCGGCTGGAGCGGGCCTACGGCGCCTGTCTCGCCCTCCTCGGCATCGGCTTCCTGTTCTGGTAGGAGCGGATGCGCCGGGCACAGTGGCACCCCCAACGGGATTCGAACCCGTGTTACCTGCGTGAAAGGCAGGCGTCCTAGGCCGCTGGACGATGGGGGCATGGTGACACCGATGAGTCGGCGAGCCTACCAACAGCAGGCCCCGATCAGCGATGTCGCGCGCCGGCTCCGGGCCGGTCGTCGACGCCGGGCCCGTCCGCGGTCGGCGCCGGCTCCGATCGCGCCGTCGCGACGGGCAGCGGGTCTTCGTCGTCGTGGCTCCGCCAAAGCTCAATCGGCGCCGCCCGCCGCCGATGTGGAGATGGACCGGAGGGCTCGGACTGGCCGCGCTGACGCGCACAGAGCAGGACGCACACAGTCGTGCCCCCCGGATCGACCGACCCCTTCCCACCGTCACGAGGTCGTCCATGACCAGTTGCGCCATCGCTTTTGATCCGGGGACCCCGCGACGGGGGTCGGCCGGGCCGATGCGCGTTCCCGCGGGGCGGTCGCCGATCGCGACCGGCGGATGGCGGCCATGAGCGGCGACGTCCTCATCTGCCCGAGTTGTCGGGCCCGGGTGTTCGGGGACTGGCACGCATGCAAGTTCTGTGGCGCCACGCTCCGGATCGATCGGATCGGCGCGACCGTCGACCCCGATGAACTGGTCAGCGCGGACGCGCCGGTGACCGGCGCGGCGCCCTGGGGTGCCGATCCGACGGTCGGCTCGAACGTCGACGGGGCGCCACCGGTCGCCGAGCGTCCGCCGGCCCCACCCGGATCGGCGCTTCCCGACGTGTGGTCCCCGTCAGGCGACACGGGCGATCCGTTCGCTGCCGGAAGCTCGTTCGACGTCGGCGACCCGACCCACGCCTGGGGATCGTCCGCCGGCACGATGCCGCTGACGGACGGCTCACTCGTTCCCGTCGAAGGCGCCGGCGCGACCTGGGCGCCGGGCCCGGCTCCGACCGTGGCGTCGAGCGGCGATTCGTCGGGTACCGAAACGCTCGACCCGACCGAACCATCCGCCGATTCCTGGGACTGGGACCAGGGGCCCGCGGGTCTGGAGCCGGTCTCGTGGTATCCCGAGCCGGGGTCGTCGCCGGAGGCGGACGATTCGGGGCCGGCGGGTCTGGAGCCGGTCTCGTGGTATCCCGAACCCGGGACCACGCAGGCGCCGTCGGGCACCGGGTCCCCGGGTGGGTCCGCGGGGGGGCACGGAGTCGCACCGGGGAGCGCGCCGGCGGCATCGGCCACGGTGGGCATCGGCACCGAGCCGCCCAACGTCGATGAGAGCTCTGCTTCGTCGTCGGCCGCCGGCGGAACGTGGGGTCACGACATCGAGCCGGTTGCGTCCCGGGATGACGTCACCGTCAACTGGGAGCCTGCCGGAGCCGATGCATGGGACGCACCGATCCGGCCCGAAGGCAAACCCAAACGTCAGGCGGTGCTCTCCCGTGAGGCGCGGCTGCTGGTGGCGGGAATCGTCCTGATCCTCTTCATCCTCGCAGCGGGCGTCGAACTGCGCGACCGTGACGCGGGCCACCCGTCCCAGTGGGCGGCGAACACCCAGCAGATGGCCGACTGGGTGGCCAAGGAGCGCAAGATGCCCTTCGAGCATCCGGTCACGGTCCTGACACTCGGCGGCGACGACTACGCCGCCGCCGTCGCCGAGGCCGGTCGGCCCGCCAAGTCGTCGGTCCGGAAGGGGCTCACCGAGCAGACCGAGATGTGGCGTGCGTTGGGAGCGGTGCAGGGTGATCCGTCGGCTCAGCTCCAGGCGGTCGCTGCCCAACGGCCGGAGTTGGGCGCGTTCTACGACCTCGACCACCAGCGACTCGTCCTACGCGGTGGCACCGACGCCGAGGTTCTGCGACAGGGCCTCGCCGGCGCCTTGTCGATCGCGCTCGACGATCAACGCGCGGACCTGTCGTCACTACGGTCCACCAGCATCGCCGAGAACCCGCGGTTCGACGTGGTCATGGGTACCGCGGCGCTCATGCGGTCGGACTACGTCCACCAGCGCGACGCGCCGCGCGGGAACGACGGAACCGCGGCCGCCGCCGACGATGCCTCGACGGCCGGTGCAGACACGGATCCGGAGACGGCGTTCGTCGACGCACGCACCGATCTGCAGACCCGACTCGGTGAACCGTTCGTCGAACTCGTCCGGGACGTCCGCGGTGTCGCGGCAGAGAACTCGCTCGTCGGGGCGCCGCCGGTGGCCTCCCAGCAGATCATGCTCCCGATGGCGTACTTCGACGGCCGTGGACCGCTCGTCGGGCCGGAGCCCGAGGTTCCCGACGGCGCGGAGAAGCTCGACGAGGGCACGATCGGTGCACAGACCTGGTACCTGCTGCTCGCCGCGCATCTCGATGGCCAGAACGCGCACGACGAGGCGCTCGGGTTCGTCGATCGGTGGGCGGGAGACACCTACGTCGCGTACCGGAGGTCCGACGGCAGGGTGTGCGTCAGCGACGTGATCCGCGGCAGCGACGAGTCCCAGGCCGTGCTGCTCATGGGCACGCTGCGCCAGTGGAGGGACGCGATGCCCGGAGGCGACGTCGAGGTGGCGCCCGATGGCACCGTCAGCGTCGAGGTCACCGCGTGCGACCGTGGCCCGTCGACCGACCAGGCGCTACGGAACGATCTCGCCTCGGCGGTGACCGCCGCGGTCACCCGGTCACGCCTCGCCGCGGGCTACTACCACGATGGGAAGAAGATCCCCAACGGCGTCAACGGGCCGGTGTTCGAACCCCACGTCGCGTGGTGCATGGGCGCCGAGGCGGTGGCGTTGGCCCAACCCGACCAGCTCGAAGCTCTCGGGTCGCGTCGCGGTGACACCTACCGTGACCTGACGCTCGCCGCGGGGGCGCGCTGCAATTCGAACATGGCCGACCAGCTCTTCCGCGATCACGGCGACTGACCGCGAGCGTCCACGACGCCGGGTTCGCGCCGGACCCGGCGCCGGTCACAGGCTCATCGCGGTGATCAGGTCGTCGAGGAGCCTGCTGAGAAAGTCGTAGGCCACCCACGAACCCAGGTCGGGATCGCCGCGGCGGATCCGCACGGTCTGGTCGTCGTCGGAGATGCCCAGACGTGTGCCCAGCACGAGCCGGACGGCGTTGATCGAGCGCAACCACGATTCGGCCTGCGCCGGATCGAGCCGATCGGCGCCCGAAGTCGCCGCGAGGGAACGCAGCGCAGCCAGGTGGCGTTGCCGGAGCTCGTCGCCCATCATCATCTGGTAACCGGCGTCGCGGACCGCGTCGTCGGAGTAGCCGGGTGGGAACAGCCGCTGCAACGTCGGATCGTCGGGCTGGTCGAGCTCGTCGGCCAGGTCGTCGGCGACCTGGCTCAACAACGCGCGCTCGGCACTGCCCAGTCGGATCTCGAGGGTGCCGTCGCCACAGGCCTTGACGGACCGCCGAAAGCGCATCGCCACCGCCGGTGTCCTCAGTCGTCCTGTTGCATGGTCGCCCACAGGCCGTGTTCGTGCAGGCGGAACACGTCACGTTCGGCCTGGTCGCGTGACCCGGACGACACGACGGCCCGACCGAGCGTGTGGACGTCCATCATCAACTTCTCGGCCTTGGCACGCGAGTAGCCGAACAGCTTCTGGAACACGAAGGTCACGTACGACATGAGGTTGATCGGGTCGTTCCACACGAGCACGATCCAGGGAGCGTCGGTCTCGACGTCCTCGTCACCCCGAGGCGACCACGTCTCGACCGGTGCGGTCTCGACCGGCATCGTCGTCGCGACCGCATCGGACCACGGTCTCGACGGGTCCGTCGCGCTCGCCTGCGTCGTCGCCGGGGGAGACGGTTCGACTCGGGGTCGACGTGTCCGCATGGAGAGATTCTGCCGCGTCGGGCACCGATTCGGACAGTCCCAGGAAGAACCAGAGCACCGCACTCCAGATCAGGGTCGCCCCGAGGATGTGCAATCCCACCAGGATCTCGGGAACGCCCGTGAAGTACTGGGTGTAGCCGATCGCCGCCTGCAGGATGCCGAAGACGAGCACGATCTCGAGACGCGCCAGCACACCTCGGGGGGCGCCTCGCCGGAGCAACACGACCAGCAGCAACACGATGGTCGCGAGGACCGCCATGTCGACCGTGCCGTGGATGCGGGCCACGTCGGTGATCTGGAACGGCAGACGGTCGACCGGGGTGCCGTCGTTCGACCCGGAATGCGGGCCGGTTCCGGTCACGACCGTGCCGGTCACGATCGCGAGCGCGCTCAGCCAGACGAGCGCCCGACCGAGGCGACGTGCGGTCGGGTCGACGAGGCTGCGTTGCCGCGACCCGTCGGGGCGGCGGGCGCGGTGGACGAGCACCACCGCGTCGGCGACCAGCAGCATCGACAGCACGAAGTGGCCCATGACGAAGGGCGGCCACAGGTGCGACAGCACGACGATCCCCCCGAGCACGATCTGTCCGACGACCCCGCCCACCAGCCCGATCGACAGCCAGGTCAGATCACGCCGCCGGGGCACTCGGACGAGGGCCCCCAGCACCGCCAGGATGACCGCGATCGAGACCAGACCGGTCACCAGTCGGTTGCCGAACTCGACCCAACCGTGGAAGTGCCACGAGGGGTACACCTTGTTCGCTTCGCACGTCGGCCAGTCGGTGCACCCCAGCCCCGACGCGGTGAGTCGCACGGCGCCACCGGTGACCACGATGATCCCGATCAGCCACACTGCGACGAGCGTGATCCGCTCGTACGCCCTGGGGGTCAGGCGATGCCACGACGTCGGAGCGTCGACGGTGACGAGACCGTCGCGATCGTCTGCCGCTGACGCCTCGTCGGTGACCATGACCACGACGGCGAGCCTACCGACGCGGTGCGGCTGCCCGACAGTGGAGTCGGCCACGTCACCGGCGCCCATCGCCGATCCGGCGTTTCCCGAGCCCGGCACGAGGTCTTCCGCGAAGCCCGCCGCGAGCGGCGCCAGGCCGGGGGTTGGCCGGTACGGCTCTGCGGTCGTATCGTCATGACCAGTCATGTCAACCGTCGTGCTCGCACCCACGCTCCGCCAGCGCATCACCGGTTTCATCGTCCTCACGAAGCCCCGGATCATCGAACTCCTCCTGGTGACGACCGTGCCGACGCAGATCGTCGCAGCCCGGGGCGTGCCCGCGATCTCGATCATGGTGTTCACCGTCATCGGGGGCACGCTCGCCGCGGGCGGTGCGCATGTGGTGAACATGATCGTCGACCGTGACATCGACGCGATCATGGGCCGGACGAAGAACCGACCACTGGTGACGGGACTCGTCAAACCCAACGAGGCACTCGTGTTCGCCGTGGTGCTCGAGGTCGTCGCGTTCGCGTTGTTGTGGTCGACGGTCAACCTGCTCTCGGCGGTGCTGGCCTTCGCGGCGTTCGCCTGGTACGTGTTCGTGTACACGCTCTGGCTCAAGCGCACCTCGTCGCGCAACATCGTGATCGGTGGCGCGGCCGGGGCCGTGCCGGTGCTCATCGGGTGGGCGTCGGTGACCGGTTCGCTCTCGTGGGCGCCGGTGATCCTGTTCTTCGTGATCGTCTACTGGACGCCGCCGCATTTCTGGGCACTGGCCATGCGGTTCAGCGACGACTATTCCGCGGCCGAGGTGCCGATGTTGCCCAGTGTCGAGGGCTACCACACGACCGCCGTGCGGATCATCGGCTACACGGTCGTGCTGTGGGCTCTCACGCTCGTGTTCGGGCCGGTGGCCGACATGGGGATCATCTACCTGGTCGCCGCAGTGGTCCTGGGAGCGATCTTCCTGGCGTTCGCCTTGAAGCTCAAGCAGACCGAGTCGCCGAAGCTCGCGATGAAGATGTTCGGCTACTCGATCACCTACGTGACGCTGCTCTTCGGCGCCATGGTCGTCGACCAGTTGGTGCGGTGGGGTCACTGATGGACGGGGTCGTCGCGGTGGCGCATCGGAAGAGTTCGATGTGGTCGACGGGGCTGTCCTATGGTTTGTCCACCGTGATCGGGGTCTGTGTAATGTCCGGAGCCGTTGGCTTCGCTCACGACTCGAGGTTCGTCATCGCATGAACCGCGCAACGTTGGAACTGGCATGGAACTGACTGATACCGAGACCCATCCGATCACCCCGGCCGCGGCTGTGCTCACGCGACCGAGCGGGTTCGCCGGCCTGCTGGGCACCGGCGATCACAAGGCCCTGGGGCGGGTGTTGATCACCCTGTCGGTCCTGGTGGTCGCTGCCGCCGAGGTCCTCGGCTTCCTGCTGCGCCTCGACACGATCGACGGCACCAAGCATCAGGTGTTGAGCACCGCCAAGTACTTCTCGCTGAGCACGCTGCAGCCGACGGGTATCGTCCTGGTGGGACTCATTCCGTTCATGCTGGGGCTCGGGCTCGTGCTGATCCCGTTGCAGATCGGCGCCCGGGCGGTCGCCTTCCCCCGGGCAGCGGCGGCGTCGGTGTGGGGCTACTTCATCGCCGGCACGCTGTTCATCGTCTCGTACTTCACCGGCGGCGGGGCACCCGTCGACACCGGTCAGGAGGGCATCGAGGTCATCACCCGCTCGACCGCCGTGGATCTGTGGGCCCTCTCGGTCATCCTGTTGATCGCCTGCATCGTGACGCTGTCGGTGGTGCTGGTCACCACGGTGTTCACCCAGCGTGCGCCGGGCATGACGATGACGCGGATCCCGTTGTTCTCGTGGTCGATGGTCGTCGCCGGGATCATGTGGACGATCTCGGCGTCGGTCCTGGGCGCCCTGATGATCCTGGTGTGGGTCGACCACAGCCACGGGGCGATCTTCTCGGGTTCGTCGAACGCGTTCAGCCAGATGCAGTGGTTCTTCAACCAGCCGCAGATCTACGCGGTCGCCATCCCGGCGTTGGGAATCGCCTCCGACATCGTCACGACCTTCACCCGCACGCGCGACGACGTCCGTCGTGGCATCGCCATGATCTACGTCGGGGCGTTCGGGATCCTGTCGTTCGGGGCCTACACCGTGCTCTCGTACGCGGTGTTCTCCGAAGGGGCCGTCCCCGCGATGCGCTACGACAACCCCGTGGTGATCGTCGAGTCGATCCTGGTGGCCTTCCCGGTCCTCGGTCTGGTGGGGCTCACCCTCGACAAGTTCTGGCGTGGACGCCGGGCCGGTGGACCGATCAAGGCGGCGCCGCTGCCGGGGGCTGTCGTGGCGCTCGCGCTGCTCGCCCTCGCCGTCGTGCTCGGGATGTTCACGGCGTTCCGGAACCTCGAATTGCACCGCACCCTCTTCGACGACGCCGTGATCCAGCTGGTCATCGGCGCGACGATCGCGGCGGGCTCGGCCGCACTGTTCCACTGGGCCTCCAAGATCGCCGGCGCGAACGCGCTGAACGCCATGGGCATGATCGCTGCCGTCCTCGCCGGTCTCGGCAGCGGTGCGATCGCGTTGGCCGACGTGATCGCCGCGGTCACCGGGTCCGACCAGCAGCACCTCCACGGCTCGTCGGGTCTGAACACCCTCGCGGTCGTCGGCTGGGCCGCGATCGCCGGCACGGTGTTCCTCACGATCGGTGCCCTCCTCGTCGCGGTGAAGCGCTACGTGGATTCCGACGTCGAGACCGAGTCCGATCCCTGGGGTGCCGGTCAGTCGCTCGAGTGGGCCACCGCCTCGCCGCCGCTGTACGAGAACTTCGTGGAGTTGCCGCCGGTGACCTCCGATGCGCCACTGCTCGATGAACTTTCCGAAGACGAGGTCGACGTGGAGGTGGCCCGATGAGTCTGGATCTCGCTCGGATCGACGCGACGGCCGTCGAACACGCACCGGAGGCCGTCCGTCAGCGTCCGCGCTCGCAGATGATCGCCGCAGCGATCTTCTCGACCGTGGCGATCATGGCGATGGCGACCCTGTTCGGCCTGTACCTCTCGGCCCGCCACACCGCGTTGGCTGGGAACGCCGAATGGATCCCGACCGGCGGTCTGCCGCTCACGGGCCCGAACACGGCCCTGTTCACGCTGCTGCTGTCGATCCCGGCCATGCTCTGGGCCCAGCACGCGGTCCGCAACGACGACCGTCAGAGCATGTGGGTCGCCTACGGGATCGTGTTGCTGCTCGGTGCCGCGTTCATCAACGCCGAGGCGTTCATCCTCACGAGTCTGAACGTCTCGACCGATCCGGACACGTCGGTCGGTGTCGCCGAGAGTCCCACCATGTTGCTGATCTTCACGATCGTCGGGGTCCACCTGGCGATCATCGGCTCGGCGATGGCTTCGGTGCTGGTCACCGGATTCCGGGCACTGGGTGGTCGACTGGACCGACACGACCGGGACTCGGTCGATGCGGTGGCCCTGTTCTGGTACGTGACCGTTGCGCTCTTCGGGGTGCTCTGGTACGCCGTCTATGTGATGAAGTAGGAATGTCCTCTCAGAGAACCATGTTGACCACAGGCTCAAAATTCATGTTCGGCTCGGCCGTACTGGCCCTGCTCGGAGCGTTCTTCGTCGCTATCGCCACGGTCGGCCAGAACATCGGCATGAACGAGCTGGTCGGGCCCATCAGCGTCGGTTACAAGGGCCCGGTCGGAAACCACTTCGCCTACGCGGTCCTGCTCGCCTACGCGGCGGCCGCGATCCTGATCGGTTCGGTGCTGTCGCTCACCCGCGACGGTGACCCCGAGGAAGGCGCCAGGTTCCAGGGCCTCTCGGCTCCGGTGGCCGTGCTCCCGCCCCGGGGCACGAACCACTGGCCGATCGTCGGTGCCTTCGGTGCCGGCATGGTGGTCCTCGGGCTCACCTACAGCCCGGCGTTGTTCATCCTCGGGCTGGTGACGGCGGGCATCTCGGCGATCCAGTGGACGATCTACGCCTGGTCGGACCACGCCACCGCCGACCCGTTCGCCAACCGGAAGGTCCGTCACGAACTGACCTACCCGCTCGACTTCCCGCTGTTCGCGATCCTGTCGATCGCGCTGTTCGTCTTCGCGGTGTCCCGCGTCCTGCTCGCCTTCCCCCACGGGGTCGACACCGCGGTGTTCGGAGCCATCCCCGCGGTCGCCTTCGTGGTCGCGATCATCCTCAGCTTCCGGCCGAAGCTCTCGCGCAACCTGATCGCCGTCCTCGCCGTCGTCGGCGTCGCCATCATCCTGGCACTGGGAATCTGGGGCATGGTGAAGGGTCCGAAGCACGTGGAGAAGGACGAGAACACGCCGCACCCGTACCAGCTCGAGATGCCGAGCCACGGGGCTGCGGGCGCCCCGATCACCGTGCAGATTGCCGACAAGGAGCTCCGATGATCCACCGTCCGACCAGCCGACCCCGGGGCTCGCGCCGCCACCGCGCTGCGATCGGTCTCGGCGCCGCCCTGGTGGCGGTGGTGGCGTTCGGAGCCGGATGCGTCCCCAACGCGAAGCAGGACTCGCTCAATCCGAGGGGCCATTACGCCCAGACGATCTACAACCTCGTCGTTCCGGTGTTCATCGTCGGTGGCGTCATCTCGGTCCTGGTCATCGGCGTCACGCTGTACTTCGCCGTCCGTTACCGGGCCAAGGGTGACGAGACCGACGACGAGAACATCCCCGAACCCGTCCACGGCAGCACGGTGCTGGAGCTCGGCTGGACGATCACTCCGGCGCTGATCCTGCTCGTGATCGGTTTCGCAACCGTCGTCACCATCTTCAAGCTCGACAAGCAGCCGCCCAAGCAGAACCCCCACATCGAGGTCGTGGGCCAGCAGTGGTGGTGGGAGTTCCGTTACGACCTCGGCAAGAACGGCACCGACGAGTCGCAGCGCAAGTACGACGACATCGTCACGGCGAACGACATGGTGATCCCCGCGGGCGAGGACATCAGTCTGCGGATGACCTCGCGTGACGTGATCCACGGTTGGTGGGTCCCTGAACTCCAGGGAAAACGTGACGTCGTACCGGGCCGGACGACCATGTTCAACGTGGCCGCCGACGAACCGGGCACGTACTTCGGGCAGTGCACCGTCATGTGCGGTCTGTCGCACGCGAACATGCGGTTCACGGTGATTGCGCTCCCGCCGGACGAGTACAAGGCCTGGGTCGAGGAGCAGCAGAAGCCGGCGGTCGCCCCCTCCAGCGGCCTGGCCGCAGAAGGCGCCGCATTGTTCAAGACCCAGTGCGGTGAATGCCACACCGTGCGGGGCGTCCACACCGCACCGCCACCGGACAAGAGTCCGCTCACCGCCGGCGCGGCCCCCGATCTGACCCACCTGATGAGCCGACCGACCTTCGCGAGCGGCATGTTCGATCTACGTATCGATTCGAAACGCTGTGTCGCGAAGGGTCTGGACTTCGCCGAGGATCCGAGCTGCATCAACTCGGCCGAGCTACGAGCCTGGTTGCATGATCCTCCCGCAATGCTGCCGATGGCAGCCGAGGAGTCGGACATCGAGAAGAACGAGATCAGGGGTATGCCCGACCTCGGTCTCTCACCGTCCGCTCTCGACCAGCTCGTAGCATTCCTCGAGACCCTCAAGTAAGAAAGCGATTTGCCCATGGCTATCGTCGAGGCCCCTCAGCCCCTCACCATCCCGGAGCCGGCGCAGCCCGAATCGACCCCGATGGGGGTTTTCCAGCGTCCGACCTCCACCACCGGCTGGCGGAGCTGGGTCACCACGATCGACCACAAGAAGATCGGGAAGATGTACGGCTTCGCGTCGATCGTCTTCTTCATCATCGGCGGGGTCGAAGCGCTGCTGATCCGGACGCAGCTCGCCACCCCGAACGGCACGCTGCTGTCGGCACAGGTCTACAACGAGATCTTCACGATGCACGGCACGACCATGATCTTCCTGGTCG
>CAZQSU010000033.1:0-29533 GCA_964595905.1 uncultured Iamiaceae bacterium | reverse complement strand
GCTTCTGAGACGGATCGACCTGCGTCCGCCCGCGCTGGAAGAACCATCCGAACCACAGCGTGTCGATCACGCACAGCTCCGCTGATCGACAACGTCATCGCTGCCGCCGATGATGTGCTCGAACAAGGCGTACCCTGCACCCCGTCGTATTCTGGAACCGGGCCGATTCTGTCGTCTGCGATCGAAGGAGGACGAGTTGAACACCCGTGACGCGGATACGTCGCCTGGACCCACGTCGACTCAACGCTCCGAGGCTGCAATCGGTCCGAGTGGCCAAGCCAGCCGTTTCAAGTTCGTGATTCTCGGCCCGCCCGGTTCGGGCAAGGGCACCCATGCCGCAAAGCTCGCCCAGCGTTTGTCGATACCGCACATCTCGACCGGGGCCTTGCTCCGCCGTGAGATGGAGGCCCAGACCCGACTGGGTCGACAGGTTGCCGACGCGGTTGGTAGCGGGCTGCTCGTAGCTGACGAAGCCATCGTCGAAATGGTCGAACAACAGGTCCGCTCCAGGCCCGCAGATGAAGGCTGGATCCTCGACGGCGCTCCTCGAACCCTCAGGCAGGCCGAGCTGTTCGCACCGCTGATCGAAGGCGAGGACCCGGCGATCGTCATCGCGCTGGATGTCGAGAACGACGAGTTGCGCCAACGGTTGGACCAACGTCGGACCGATGAGCAACGAGCCGACGACGACCCAGACGTCGTCGACGACCGACTCGCCCTGTGGGCGGAGACCGGGCCACGGTTGCTCGACCGGTACGCACGGCGCGGACTGCTCCTGCGAGTCGACGGCTCGGGAAACATCCCCGATAGGACCGCCCGGGTTTGGGCCGACGTCGAGGCCCGCTTCTCAAGCCAAGGCGAGCCATGACCGATGGAGGCGCCGCCGCCCCGCACTGAGGCGCGCGAGTGCCTCCCTGGTCACCGGCCGACAAGGCTGACGGTCAACTGTCAGAAGCAGTGGAGCTAGGCGGCGGGCCCGAGGTGAGTGAGCCGACTGGGGCCGTTCCCGGTCGAGCGGCCCCTAGCGCCATGAGCGCGATGGCCCATGCCTCAGACGCTAAGCACCCATTCCGACCGCGGAGCATCACATGTCCATGGTGCCGTCGGGCCGGGTGTGAGAGCGCATGAAGAGATGTTGGCCGACGACGATCAGAACGATCCCGACTGCAGCCGCCCACAGACCAAGGGTGTCGGTGGTGGCCATGACCCACACGAACGCGGCCAACACAACCAGGTCGAGCACGATCGCTGCGATCACGATGGCCGACCGGAACTCGACCCGGTCCCGCAAGTGGCGCAGCAGTCCCCAGTGGATGGCGACGTCCATGAGCAGGTAGTACACGGCGCCGAGGGCGGCGATGCGGCGCAGGTCGAATGCGGCGGTCAGGGCCATAGCGAACACGACGGTGTACACGGTGGTATGGGTGCGGATGGTGCCTGGCATGCCGAAGTGGCGGTGCGGCACCTGGGCCATACGGGTGAGCATGGCCAGCATTCGCGATGCAGCGAAGATGCTGGCCATGACTCCCGATGCGGTGGCCACGACAGCAAGGAGCACCGTGAACCACACGCCGGCGTCACCCAGAGCGGGACGAGCGGCTTCGGCGAGGGAGTAGTCCTCGGCAGCAATGATGTCGGCGAGCGGGAGATTACCGGCGACCGCGGCAGCGATGGCCAGGTAGAGGGCCGTGCAGATCGCGAGCGAGATCGTGATGGCGCGCCCCGTGTTGCGGTGTGGGTCCTCAATTTCGCCGCCACTGTTCGTGATGGTTGTAAACCCTTTGTAGGCGAGGATCGACAGGGCCACCGCTGCAAGGAACCTCATGGGCGAGTTCGGGATCTCTGACGCTGTGTGGTTGGTGAAGTTGTCGATATTGGCGAACCAAAGCCCCGCAACCGCGAAGGCACCCAGTCCCAGGATCTTCACCGCGGCCATCGCCCGCTGGGTGGCCTGCATGGCCCGATTGCCGGCGACGTTGACCCCGAAGGCGACCGCAAGGAGGCCGACACCCAGCGCCGGTACCCAGAACGACGCCGGTTTCAGATCGACGATTTGGAGCACGTAGGAGCCGAACGTGCGCGCTACCAGGCTTTCGTTGATCACCATCGAGACGTACATGAAGATGGCAAACACACCGGTCGTGGTTCCCGGACCGTAGGCCTCGCGCAGGAACATGGCGACCCCACCCGAGGATGGGTAGGCGTTGGACAGCTTCACGTACGAGTAGGCGCTGGTTGCCACGATTAGGGCCGCGGCGACGAATGCCAGGGGAAACAGTTCTCCGGCGAACCGAGCGGTCTGGCCGGTCAACGCGAAGATCCCCGCTCCGATCATGACGCCGGTGCCAAGTGCCACGGCCCCCGACAACGTGAGGCTGCCGGGAACGTCCTCGGGCGCCTGTCGGTCGGCGGCGGGGTCGCTGTGGGTCATGACGGTGAGTCGACGTCGGATCGCAAGTCGAAGATCACCGCATCGAAGCGGGCCGGGTCGATCATCACCGGTCCTGTGTGGTCGGGCCCGGTCACGGCTGGACGGGTCCGGGGGTTCGAGTCCAGCGAACTAGGCGGGCCCTCATGGGTTACTTCTCTTCATGGCGGCAGCGCCGCCGCCCTCAGCCGGGTCTGCTTGGTCATTCTCGGCAACACCACCGGCGGTGGTCGGGGACGCTTGTCGGCCTGCGGGACGCGCCGTGATCTCACGCCACACGCCGGCTCGTCGGACATCGAGTAATTCGAGACCCGCCGCTCGGATGTTGTCCTCGGTACGGCGATTGATCTCGGGGCCGACGAGACGTTGGACGAGGGGGCTGAGACGGTCGGCGAGCCATCCCAGAAACCGGTTGCGGGGTCGGACGTGTTCGAGAAGGAGCACCCGGCCGTCGGGGCGGACGACGCGTGCGACCTCGCGAAGCCCGGCGACAGGATCGGGGACCGAGCAGAACACACAGGTGGCGAGGACGGTGTCGAAGTCGGCGTCTGGATAGGGAAGCCGTTCGACGTCAGCAACATCGAGTTGCGCGGTGGATCCGATCCGGTGCGCACGTCGCTCGGCTCGTGCGAGCATCGCTGGGGAAATGTCGATCCCGGTGACTTGTGCATCCGGGGGGTAGTGGTCGAGATTCCGTCCGGTCCCGACGCCGACCTCGAGGGTTCGTCCCTCGGCGGCAGCGACGGTACGAGCTCGGCGGCGGCGTCCGCCCATGAGCTCCATCGGGGTTTCGAAGGCGTCGTAGAAACGGGCTATGCGGTCGTAGCGGCGGGCAACCTCGGTGGCGTCACTCATGGCGATCAGATGCGCTGTCGCGGTGCGGGGCACGGGAGCCATGTCGGGTGATGACGAGCGCGATGGCGAGCACGACGGCGGCACCGATGAGCCACGGGCTCGCGCCGGCGAGGCTGCCGAGCCCGGCGCCGAAGATGATCAAGGCAACGGGGATGGCCAGACAGCAGCCGATCATCATCGCCCACATCATGCGGCCGTCCATCTGGTGGCCGCCTTGGCGCCTTGCAGGTGGGGTGGGTTCAGGGGTCGGCGGTGCCCCGGTCTCTTGGTGTGGATGTCCGGTGTCGGTCATGGGGGTGCTCCTTGGATGGAATGGGTTGTGTCGGGTCAGCGGAGCTGGTCGACGCGTTCGCGGTACTCCTCGGTGGAGAGCTCGCCTCGGGCGTAGCGTTCGTCGAGGATGTCTTGGGCTCGCGATGACGTCGCTCCGGTGGTGGAGTCGCGGCCTCGGGTGATGAGCCAGACGGCGCCTGCGATGATCGCGACGCACAAGAACACGATCCACAGCCACATCCAGCCGACACCCCAACCGGACATGTGGCCGTCACCCATGTGGGCCCGGGCGTTTGCATCCGCGATGACCACCGCGAACGTGGCGAAGTCAGACATGAGGATTCAGCTCCTTGTCGGGAGGGTGGGGACCCGGGTCGATGACGTGGGGCGCCGCCGACCCGGGCCGGTCCGGCCCGGGGACCGCCACGGTGTCGGGGGAGATTGCGTTCGACCGGCCCAACGCGGCATGGACCGCAGTAGCGAGCTCGTCGCCGACGTGCTCTCGGCTCACCCAGGCGGCGGCGCCTTGGGCCAGCGCCGCGCTGCGATAGCCAGGGTCGGGTTCGGGTCCGATCACCACGACATGTCCTGGGGGAAGGGCGTCGAGTGCCGCGAGACAACATGCGGGGAAGTCCACGGTGTCCACCACCACCACTTCCGGTGTGGTGCGGGCGATCGCGTCGACCAGCAGCTCATCAGGTTCGGGTTCCGCGACCGTCCAGCACTCGGGCTCGTCGGCCAGCAGCTCGTTGCTCCAGCGGCGCATCGTCGGGTGCCGGATGGCACCGAGCACCACGGGCAACCGTGACCGCAAGGGTGAGCCGGCCGCTGGTGCCGATCGGGGGTCGTCGCGGCGGTCGGGCATGTAGCCATCCTGGCCGAATACCTGGTCGGTGCCATCCGGGTTCACTACTGATTTCGACACCGTGATCACCCACCGTTGCCGTTCAGCACTGGTGTCAACCATGTACAGCCTGACGCTGCGATCGCCGCTGCACGGGAGGTTGGTCCCCGTGTGGCGGCTGGGACCGTGTGGCCCCACCGGGCTCAACCGGGCCCACTGTCTACCGGCCGTCCCGAATCGGAACCCGATCCGTCGGTGCCGAGACGAAGTCCCGGCTCAGGTGCCCGGTGGGGGGTCATCGAGTACACCGGTCTCGCGGGCGAACCGGACAAGTTGCGCACGACTTCGGGTGTCGAGCTTTTGTTGAATGTGGGCGCGATGGGTCTCCACGGTGCGAACGGACACGAAGAGCTCCTCGCCGATCTCGCTGTTGGTCAGCCCGAGCGCGATCAGGCGCAGGACCTCGGTTTCACGCTCGGAAAGCTCACCGCCAGGACCTCCCGGACGCGCCGGTGCGGTGTCGGGTGCGAGCAACGCGGCCCCCAGCACGGGGTGGACGTACTGGCCTCCACCGGCAACAAGGTGGACTGCCTGCACGAGTTCGGTGTCGGCAGCATCCTTGATCATGTAGCCGTCGGCTCCCGCACCGAAGGCGCGCCGAAGATAGGCCACGTCATCGTGCACGCTCAACATCAGGACGCGCGTCGACGGGCTGGCTGTGTGAATTTTGGTGATCGCGTCGATTCCGCTCCCGTCGGGGAGTCCGATGTCCAACACCACCACGTCGGGACGGTCCCGGGTCACCACTGCCGCCACATCGTGGATGGTTCCGGCTTCGCCCACCACCGTGAGATCAACCTCGGCGTCGAGAATGCGCCGCAGTCCATCCCGCACGAGCCCGTGGTCGTCACACAACACCACCCGGATGTTCGATTCCTCGCTACTCATGGAGGCGGAAGGGGACCGAGCGTAGGTACGACACGATGTCGTAGATGCTAGACGTTTCTTCAGTGCTTGTTGATCCGCGCTTGGTTCGACATCGCAAGACGACATGAACCCGGCAACGGCAATCGAGGTGACGGGAACCCTGACTGCTGGATGGATCCGGTGTTCGGACTCCTCCGCAACAAGCAACCCGACATCTTTGGGGCCCGGTTCGGGTTGACGGGAAACTACCGACGCCTCGGTGCTGACAGCGCCGGGAGATCCGACTAGAACGACACCATGTCGGATGTCGAATGGCAAAGCGGGTCCGGTGGATCGGTCCTCGTCGAACGTCTCCAGGTCCTTCTTGAACAGGCCGTGCAACTGATCGGCGAACACGACCTCGATGCCGTGCTGCAACAGACCGTGCGTAGCGCCACGACGTTGGTCCGCGGTCGCTACGGGGCGCTTGGTCTGTACAGCGCTGACGGTCTCGTGAGCACATTCGTGCATCATGGGATGGACGATGAGACCGTGGCCCGCATCGGTCACTTCCCCTCCGGTCAGGGCATTCTCGGGCAGGTGACCGCTGCGGATGGTCCGGTACGCGTCGACGATCTGTCTGCCGATTCCCGTTCCTGTGGATTTCCCGTACACCATCCGCCGATGCGGACCTTTCTCGGCGTGCCTGTCGCACGGATGGGCCGCCACTACGGCAACCTCTACGTCACCGAGAAAGAGGACGGCGACTCCTTCGACGCCACCGACGAGGCCCTTGTCATGGCCCTGGCGGCCTTCGCGGCCGGGGCCATTGAAAGCGCACGTCTGGTGGAGTCCGAACGCGGACGCGCCCAGGCAGTCGCCCGCGAGGCCGCAGCTGATGAGCGAGAACGCAACCGTCGCCAGATGCTGGCCGCGGTGATCGCCGCGCAGGAAGCTGAACGGGCACGGGTCTCTCGCGATCTTCAC
Source organism: uncultured Iamiaceae bacterium (assembly GCA_964595905.1). Classification (GTDB taxonomy): domain Bacteria; phylum Actinomycetota; class Acidimicrobiia; order Acidimicrobiales; family Iamiaceae; genus JAFDWI01. Next base: position 23,240 of record CAZQSU010000033.1, on the reverse strand, counting down.
GACGACATCGGCCAGGCGCTCACCTCAGTGCTTCTCGGGCTCCGGCTGATCGACAGCACCGAACGTGCGGGGTCCAACGCCGAACCCGGGCCGGTCGAGCGGCTCCGCGAGATCCGAGAGTTGGTGGCGGACGCGCTGCAGCGGACCCGTCGGCTCGCATTCGACCTCCGCCCCACCGTGCTCGACGACGTGGGGCTTTCGCCGGCCCTTGATCGTTTGGCCGCCGAGGTCGCCGATCGGACCGGTCTGGCAGTCGATGCGCTGATCGACGGTTCGGTCGATCAGCACGAGATCACATCCGAGGTCGCCACGGTCGCTTATCGGGTGGCCCAGGAAGCGTTGACCAACGTCGTGCGCCACGCCGATGCCACCAGCGCAAGCATCGCTGTCACCGTCGCCGGGGACCGGCTCAGGTTGGTGGTCGAGGACGACGGCGGCGGATTCGACCCCGCGCAGGGTCATGACGACCACCTCGGTCTTCTCGGAATGAGCGAGCGTGCCGACCTCGTGGGCGGCACCGTGGCGGTCAGCTCCGGAAGTGGTGGCACCACGGTGGTCCTTCAGGTGCCGGTCCGCTGACCCCGGCCCGACCCGGATCCAGCGCGGCCTCGACCGACAAGAACAAGCGCGATTGGCTCTCGGTGTGGTCCCATCGGTAGTCCGTCGCAGGCACGATCCGTGCTTCCCTCGGATGGCGACCCGGGTTCGAGTCGGGACCATCCCCGCTCCACCAACCCGCTCACACCCCCGCAAGTCGGAAGAACCGCCATCCTCAGCGTTCGCCGATGCCGGCCGATAGTCCGACGGTGGCCCTGACCGCAGACGCGCCCGATTCGATCGACGCACCCGAAGACGTGCCGACGATCTCCGCGACCGAACGGCCACCTGAAGCCGAGCTACCCCTGCGCCGCATGAGGTTCGAGTATCCGAGCGACTTCGATCCGATGTGGGCGCCCAAGCTGCCCGAGTTCGCCGCCGCGGCCAATGCGATTTCGCTGGGGATGCCGTACGCGGAACCCCAGTTCATCCGCGCGGTCACCTCCACCTTCGACCGGTTGGACCCCGAGCTACGGGTCCGAACCGAGTCGTACATCCGCCAGGAAACGGGCCATTTCACCCAGCACCAGCGACTGAATGACATTGTGGCCGCCCGCTACCCAGCCACGCGGCACGTCCAACGGCTCCTGGCGGCGAACGACGCGTGGGTGGAGCGGCGCAGCGCGCGCTTCAAGGTGGCCTATGCGGCGTCCGGCGAGACGATCTCCTACGGGGTGGCGCGCTGGACCGAGGCGAACCTGGGGACGTTGATGGACAAGGCCGATCCGGTGGCGGCGACCCTGTACTGCTGGCATCTGGCCGAAGAGATCGAACACAAGTCCAATACCTATGACGTGTTCGAAGCCACCGATGGCAGCCGACTCCGTTACGCGTGGGCGGCGATCATCGGATTCATCACGATCGTGATGTTCACGTTCATCGGCGCACTGGTCCAACTCCACGGCGAAAAGCGACTGCGCTATCCGGTCTGCTGGTTCCGCCTGCTGAAGCTGGGCATGTCGATGGCGTTCGAGTTGATCCCGACGTTGGTGGTCTCGTCGCTCCCCGGACACCATCCAGAAGATTTCACGGATCCGATCTTCCTACCCGCCTGGTTGGGCCAGTACGACCCGGTAACCGGCACGATGCCCCTTTGGGGTGCGATGCCGGGAGGCGCGACCACGGTTCCGACGAAGGAACCCTGACGGTCCCACCACCGGCTGGCCGCAACGGTCGACCGACCCCGCTGCGCATCGTGGCCAATCCCGGGCGACGCTGAGTCGGTTCGGGTGGGCGCCGAATCCAGGGCTTGCCGACCGCATCCCGCCGGGCTCCCCAGCGGACAGGCGTCCGTGTTGCGTGGTCTCCGAGCAGTAATGTCGTTGGCAGCGTCGGTTGATCAGGGGGGCACGGGATCAGCCGCGGTGAGCGTTGAACCAGGCGGCGGCCATCGCGGGAAACTACTGCGCAACGCCTCCATCAGCTCCTCGGTCGTGACCGGTCGCTTCGATCGCTTCGCGACGAGTCCGCTGATGACCTCGCCGACGTCATCAGGCATGAGCTCCCAGAGATAGGCGGCGAAGTCATCGGCGCCCATCGCCAGGAGGCCGATGTCGGCGGTCTCGGTCTCGGCCCGCAACTTCATGTCGTTCGAGACGACGAAGGTTGCTTCGCCTGCGAGCGCGGCTGCGATCACATGCCGGTCCTTCGGGTTGATGGCGTCGGGAACGCCGTCGAACGAACCGGGGTCGACCAGGTGGCCTTCGAGTGCGTCGCGCATCTGGCCGACGCGGCGACGGATCGCGGCCGGGTCGAGATGCGGGAAGTCGGCGGGAAGGTTTCGCTCCACCTCGTCGAGGACCTCGACCGACACGACCGGCTCGTAGAGCCCGAGGTCGAACGCGGTCAGGAGGAAGTCGCAGGACAGGATCGGGACGAGGACGTCGGCGTCGAGTGCTGCCACCAGGCGCGGCATCAGTCGTAGAGACCCAGCTCCTCGGCTTCCCGAGCCATCTCGTCGAGAGCCGTGCGGCGCTTCGCCGCCGAAGCCTCCCGATAGGCGAGCACATCACCCAGGGCGAGGCGCCGGTGGGTTCCGACCATGCGGGCGGGCAGCTTGCCGGCCTCGACCAAACGGATCACGGTGGGTCTCGACACGCCGAGGACCGCCGCTGCCTGTTCAGTTGTGAGGTCCTGGGGAGAACGGAGCACCAGAGCACGCTCGCCGTCGGCGGCTGCTTCGAGGAACTCGGCCAGGGCCTCGAGCACGGGTTGAGGGAGATCGAGCATGGTGCCGTCGTCGGTGGTGATGCGCGGGTGGCTCCCGAGCGCGTACAGAACCTCGCGCGCTCGGTCTCGATCCTGCTCGGTGACGGCGCTCATGTCAGGCAGTATAGAACCAAACGAAATATTCGAACACGATGGGCCACGCCTGCCAGCGCACAGGGGACACGGGCGTCAACGCGGAGGGGACTGTTGCTTCGTGTGTGTAACCGGGTCGGTCATTTTCAGTGGGTGGCCGCGGTGAGGCGGTCGTGGTAGTGGATGGTCAGGGTATTCAGGATGTGCTTCCAGCCGTTGATTCTCCCGGTCGGGTTCGCCCGGTTCTTTTGCCGGCTGATCGACACCAAGTACAGCACTTTCAGCGCAGCCTCCTCAGTCGGGAAGTGACCCCGCCTGACCGCTGCCTTGCGGAACCGGGCGTTCAACGACTCGATCGCGTTCGTCGTGTACACGATCTTGCGGAGCTCGACAGGGAACTGCAGGAACGGTTCGAAGTCGTCCCAGGTGTCTCGCCACGTCTTGATCAACGCCGGGTAGACCGGTTCCCACTTTTCAGCGAACGCTTCGAAGGTGGTCTCTGCGGCGCCGATCGACGGGGCGGTGTAGATCTCCCGCAGCTCCGAGGTGATCTGGCCCCAGTGCTTCTTGGACGCGTAACGCAACGAGTTCCGCACCAGATGCACGACGCAGAGCTGCACGTCGACCAGTTCCCAGGTGGCTTTCGCAGATTCGGGCAGGCCTTTGAGTCCGTCACAGCACAACATCAGGACATCGTTGACGCCACGATTCTTCAACTCGGAGAACACGTTCAGCCAGAACTTGGGGGATTCACCGCCGGTGGGACCGACCCACAGGCCCAGGATGTCACGTTCGCCTTCCATGTTGATTCCCATCACCACGTAGACGACACGGTTCGACACCGACCCGTCCCGGATTTTGATGCGGATGCCGTCCACGAAGAGGACCGGGTAGACCGCATCGAGGGGCCTGGACTGCCAGGCGAGCATGTCGTCGACGATCTGATCGGTGATCCTCGAGATCGTGGAACGGTCGATGTCCTGGCCATACACGTCGAACAGATGCGACGCGATGTCCCCGGTGGTCAAGCCCTTCGCGTACAGGGAGATGACCATCTGGTCCAGACCCGACAAGCGGCGTTGGCCGACAGGCACGGTGACCGGTTCAAAGGTGCCGTTGCGGTCACGTGGCACCCGAACGTCCACGTCCCCGATCTCGGTCCGCAGCGTTTTGGGATAGGACCCGTTCCGGGAGTTCCCCGACCCGCGTCCCTCCACCGCATGAGGCACGTAGCCCAAATGGTCGGTCAACTCCGCGTCCAGGGCGCCTTGGAGGACCTGGCGGACCAGATCGGTGAGCAGACCCCCGTCGCCGGTGAGGGCCACCCCGGACGCTTTGGCTTGATCGACCAGCCGCGCCGCTGCCACGGCGACCAGCGCATCGGTGGGCAAGCTCAACTCCGGAGGTCCCGGCGGGTCGATGCCCGCGGGCAGATCATTCGTTACAGAACTCATCATCAGATCCTTCCCGGCCCGCGACCACAGATCGCGGACCATCAGGACCGGCCCCGGTTACACACACCCTGCAGCAGTCCCTCAACCCGTCCGATTGGGGGACATCGTGCATCCGAAGCTTGAATCTGGCGCAGGCAATACGAGCCGCGGTTCGCGGACGGTACGGGTAGTCTCGTCAGTCTTCGCAGTGGGCGTCCTTACGCTGATGTGTGGGTGCTCGAGTTCAGGAACCGCGACCGAGCCATATCCGACACCGAAGGGCACCGGTCACAACGTGGTGAGCGCAGAGGCGTTGCTCCAGCCGTGGTCGGCCGTATCTTCGCTCGGCCAGTGGAACGACGTCGCGGACTTCGTCGCCGTCGGGACCGTCACGCGTCAGTCGGTCCTGGCGGACGCGGCCACGTCCGACGGCGAAGACCAGCCGACCTACTGGAACTCGCTGCGTACGGCGACGATCGACCGTGTGCTCTGGCGCCACGACGGTGGTGTCGAGCCGCCCGAGCAACTCACGTTCGTCGATTACGGCTGGTCTCGTGACACCGAGACGGGTGAGGTTCACCCGAATGTGCCCGAGAGCGGCCTGCGCATCGACGTGGGCGACACCTTCATCGCCGCGTTCGTGAACCGTCGAACGGTGCAGAAGTTCTTGGATTCGGTGCTCGAGCAGTCGCACGCATCGACGACTGCGGGTGACGCCGCTGGCGACCACGGGAGCAGCTCATTGCCGGAGGATCCCGATGGACAGCCACCGAGTGAGTGGGGGCCACTCGGGCCGAACGCCCGGGTACTGGTGGTCGACGGTCGGATCACGGCCGGTGACACCCCGCCGGAGTTCCTTCAGAGCCTGGTCGGCCTCACCGTCGACGACTTCGCGGCCAAGCTGGCGGCGACCCCGGTCGAGCACACACGCATCCACTAGAGCGGTATCGGCGAGGACGCCCTCGTTGGCAGCGAGGGGTGAATCAACGCCGCGCGTAGACGGCGTCGATGAGTGCCCGGTTGCAGCTCGACTGCCAGCGGGGGATCACCCGGTTCATCACATAGCCGAACGCGATGCCTCCCTTCCGGTCGCAGAAGCCCAGCGAGCCGCCGGTGCCGAAGTGGCCGAAGCTGAGTGGGTTCGGCCCCAAGGGGCGACGTTCGGTGGTGGGGGTGAAGCCGAGGCCGAAGGTGACCGTCTCGCCCAGCACCGGGCACGGCCCGGTCGACGCCGGTCGGGTCGCTTCTCCCAGCAGGTCGTCGGCGAGCAGTTCGCCGGGGTGGCGCAGGGCCTCGTAGATGGTCGCGATGCCCCGCGCCGATCCATGGCCGCTGGTCGATCCGATCTGCGACGACCGCCACGCCGCGGTGTTGACCACACCGATCGAGGCGTAGCCCGGCGGGTTGAAATAGCTGTGCGCGACCATGGCGGTGTCGCCGGTCAACGATGCGAGCTGTGCAGGCGAGAGTTCGGGAATGGACCGATCGGGTGACCAGAGCACCTCGGCGCAGCGGTGCTGTTCGGACTCGGGCACTCCGAAATACACCTCGGCGTCGAGGGGCCGAGCCAGCTTCGCGATCGCTTCGCCGGGCAGGACGCCGCTCGCTCGGTGCACGAGTTCGCCGATCAGATGCCCGTACGTGTTGGTGTGGTACACGTGCCGTGCCCCCGGTTCGAACCAGGCCGGGGTCCGGGCGAGTGCAGCGGTCATGGTGTCCCAGTCGAACAGGTCGTCGTTCGTGAGCGGTTCGCGGATCGCCGGGACGCCCGCTTGATGGCACAGCGCCTGGCGGATCGTGGCCGACTCCTTGCCGCCGGTGGCGAACTCGGGCCACAGGTCGCCGATCGGGTCATCGAGGCCGATGATGCCCGCGTCGACCTGACGGAGCAGCAGCAGCCCGAGCAGCGCCTTGCCGACCGAATAGAAGTCACAGATCGTGTCGGGCCGCCAGGCACGGGTCCGGTGCGCGTCGGCCCACCCGCCGACCAGGTCGACGACGACCTCGCCCTCGGCGATCACACAGACCGCGGCCCCGACCTCTCCCCGCTCGACGAAGTTGGCGACGAAGGCGTCGCGCACCGACTCGTACGCGGGCGCACACTCGCCCGAGATGGGAACGTCCACGTCGTTCAACGTATCCAACCACCGACTGGCTACGGTGAGTTCAACCGATCCGGATCGCTGCCGAACCTCGAGGAGACGCCATGACCGACCAGATGGCCTCGACGGACCGCTCACGACGCTACGAAACCGACCGCTACCTGTCCGCGGTGGGTCTGAACTGGTACGACGCCGATCCGACCCTGCAGTTTCTCGTCCACGCCGCGTTCGATGCCGACGGACGGCGCTGGGCCGAGCCGCACCTCGAACGGCTCGGTGCACTCATGGGAGGACCGGTTGCCGAATGGGCGGTCGAGATCGACAAGAACCCGCCGTACCTGGAGCGCTACGACCGCTGGGGCAACGAGTCGAGCCACGTCGTGCTGCCACCGGCGTTCCAGGCATCGCGCGCCGCGGTCGAGGGCGACAACTTCTCCTCCGACGCGCTCCGGGCACAGGCCGCCGAGGCGGGGGTGGACCCGAACCTGATGACCGCCGCGTGGGGGTATCTGCTCAGCCAGGCCGACGTCGGCATCTACTGTTCGGTCGGCACCGGGCGCGACATGGTCGCACGGTTGGCCGACGCGTTCGCACCGCCCCACGTGCAGGCACGGGTGCGCGAACTGCTCAGCGCCACCGACGGCACCGCGACGACCGCGCAGATGTTCACCGAACGCGCCGGTGGTGCCGACCTGCGGGCACTGGAGACGACTGCCACGCCCGAGGGCGACCACTACCAGCTCAACGGCGTGAAGTGGTTCGTGTCGAACGCGCACTCCTCCACGTTCATCGTGCTCGCCAAGATCGCCGGATCGGAAGAGGTGAAGAGCTTCCTGGTGTTGCGCGAACGCATGGACGGCACCCCCAACGGCGTGCACGTGCGACGGCTCAAGGACAAGCTCGGCACCAAGTCGGTGCCGTCGGGCGAAGCCGAACTGGTCGACGCCGAGGGATGGCTGCTGGAGCGCCGCGAGGAATCCGCAGCGCCCCCGGGCAGCGACGGTCGACTGCGGGGCGGCCTGGGCGGCCTGATGGCGCTGACCAACGGGGCCCGCATCGGGATCGCCAACATGGGCCTGGGGTGCGCCCGCCGCGCGCTCGTCGAAGCGATCTGTTACACCCGGGCCCGCGAGGCATTCGGCAAGCCGGTCATCGACCAGCCGTTGGCGAAGCGCAAACTGGCCGAGTTGATCGTCGAGGTCGAGGCCGCGCAGGCGCTCGTGTTCGAAGGGTTCTGCCGGACCACCCTGCGCCTGAGTGCACCGATCATCAAGATGCGCGCCTCGCGGCTGGGCATCACGGCGGCTTCCGATGCGATCGAGCTGCACGGCGGCAACGGCTACATCGAGGACTGGCCCGTGGCCCGGATCCTGCGCGACGCCCAGGTCAACCCGGTGTGGGAGGGCCCCGACAACATCCTGTGCCTCGACGTGGCCCGGGGAATCCGCCGGAACCAGGGCGACGTGGCGCTGCTCGACCGGTTCCGCGAACTGCTGGCCCAGGCGCCCGGCGACGACCCCGCCACCGAGAAGCTCGTGATCGACGCGTATCACGACGTGGCCGAGACGATCGAAAACTGGAAGCGGCTCGAAGGTGACGTCGCCGAGGCGAAGCTGTTCGCCCTCACCGAGTACCTGGCAGACGTGTGGTCCGCGGCGCTGCTGCTCGCCCAGTCCGGTGCCGAGAAGCGGCTCGGATGGACCCCGACCGGACGCAAAGCGCTGGTCGCCCGCCTGTTCGTCCAGCGCCACCTCGCCCCGGTACCGGCGCACCGCGGGATCGACGAGCCGAGTGAAGACGTCGAACGCTTCGACGAGCTGCTCGCTGGCGCCTTCGTCGACCCCCGCGTCTGATCCCGATCCGTCCGATCTCGCAAACGGGGCGCCGTTCGGGCGGGAGTCGGGGCGAGCTGGCGTGTCAGGCGGAGGGTTCGGTGCCGTAGATGCCGACGAAGCTGACCATCTCGCCGGGGTAGCCACCCAGGTTGTGGGTGAGCGCCATCGTCCGGTCGTTGCTGATCGCCCGTTCTTCGGGCACCTCGCGGCGCAACTGCAGCCACGCCTCGTAGATCATGCGCAGGCCGGACGCGCCGACCGGGTGGCCGAAGCTCTTGAGGCCCCCGTCGGTGTTGACCGGCATCTCGCCTTCCAGGTCGAAGGTGCCGGCCTGCACCTCCTTCCAGGCGGTGCCCGGTTCGGCGAAGCCGAGGTCTTCCATGAGCACCAGCTCGGTCGGGGTGAAACAGTCGTGCACCTCGGCGAGGGCGAGCACGCTTCGAGGATCGTCGATGCCCGCCTGGGCATAGGCGTCGTCGGCCGCTGCCTTGCATTCCCGGAAGGTGGTGTAGTCGTAGGTCGGATCGAGCAGGCCCGACCCGTCACCGGCGACCACCGACAGGGCCTTGATGTAGAGCGGTTGGTCGGTGTAGCGGTGCGCGTCTTCGGCGCGCACGACGATCGCCGCCGCGGCACCGTCCGCGACCCCGGCACAGTCGAACACGCTCAGGCGGCCGGCCACCGCAGCCATGTTGCAGATCGCGTCGACGCTCATCTCCCGCCGGAACTGGGCGAGCGGGTTGTGCACGCCGTTCGCGTGGTTCTTCGACGCGATGCGGGCCACCACCCGACGCAGCTCGTCGATGCCGACGCCGTACTTCTCGGCGTACGCGGGCAGCACGAGGCTGAACATCGCCGCCGCGGTGAGGGTGCGCTTGGTGCCGTCGTTGGGAATCGGGAAGGCGTTCAGGCCCTGATAGCCGGCGTCCTTCACCTTCTCGACGCCGATCGCCATCGCTGTGTCGTACGCGCCCGAGGCCACGGCATACGCGGCCTGGCGGAGGGCTTCGGAGCCGGTGGCGCACATGTTCTCCACGCGGGTCACCGGCTTGCTGCGGATCTTGAGCGGCGCCGCGAGCGACACGCCCGACATGCCCGACTGCGCCGTGCCGTACCAGAAGGCGTCGACGTCGTCCTGGGCGACCCCGGCTGCGGCGTAGGCGGCCTGCGCCGCGTCGATCACCAGGTCGTCGTGGCCCGCTTCCCAATGCTCCCGGAAGGGGGTGCAGCTCATCCCGACGATGGCGACCCGGTCGGTGATGCCGTGAGATCCCATGGATTCCTCTTTCTGTGCGCGGGGCCGGACCGGTCAGCGGCTGGCCGGACGGGCCTTCCAGAAGTAGTTGGCGATCCCGTCCGCGGTGTTGAGGCGGCGGAAGGTCATCTCGACTCCTGCCCCGATGGCGACGTCGTCGGGGGTGGTGTCGGTCAGCTCCACAGGGAGGCGACCGCCACCTTCGAAGTCGACCACGGCGAAGATCACCGGCGGGGAGGGCGAGTAGGCGAGTCGGTCGACGGTGAAGGTCGCGACGGTTCCGAGGGTGTCGGCCATCGGGACTTCTTCGGCGTCGTCGACCGCGCCACCGTCGTAGCTGACCCGTGCCGGAGGCAGATGCACGGCGCCGCTGGCGCGGTCCTTGGAGCCGACGAACCCGTACTTCCAGTCGACGCTGCGCCCGGCGGCCGAGGCCGACATGCGGGCGGGCAGGGGGCGGTTCGGTGGCTGTGGGGTGACCGCTCCCCGCCAGGAGAGGAACTTCGCATAGGCGAGATTGCCAGGGCGTTCGCCGGCCTGTTCGGTGACGGGACGACCTGGTTGCCAGGAGGCGACCGCGTCGGTCGTGCGGAAGAGCAACACGTCGACCCCGTCCGCGAGCCCGACGAGCGCGATCACCTGATCGGGGCCGGCCGCCTCCAGTGCCGCGGTGAGACGCAGGGCGGCATCCGCGGTGCCGGTGTGGCCGACGGTGGCCGCGAAATCCGGGGCGACCCCGCCGACGGCGCCACCCAGTCTCTTGGTGACCGACTTGACCGCCCTGGCGTGCGCACCGGAGACGACCAGGGTCGTCACCTCGGCGTCGGTGACACCGGCGCTCTTGCAGGCGTCACGCCACGCGTCGGCGGCGAGGGGTTCGTAGCGGGTCTGGGCGAAACGCTCCTCCCAGTGGTGGGTTTCGATCTCGCCCGGCGCCCGCCAGGTGTCGAGGAACTCACGTGTCGCCGACGCGGCGCCGATCAGCTCGGCGATGACCGGCCCGGCGGCGTCGTCGCCGACGAGCACCGCGGCACCGGCGTCACCACCAGTTGCTTCGTCGCCCGACGTCGGGTTGCCGGTGCGGATGTCGGCAGCGGTGACCAGGACCGACGACTCACCACCGGCGATCGCGGTGCGGAGCACGCCGATGCCCGAGCGGACGCCGCCACCCAGGTCGAACGCGGCCGAGTCGTGGTCGAGTCGGAGCGCGGCGTGGATGATGGTGGCGTTGGTCTTGTCGAGGTACGTGGGCGTCGACGTCGCGAACCACAGCGCCCGGGGCGACGCGCCGGCGCCGGTGTCGCGCCCGGCGTCCCGCATTGCGAGCCGACCGGCCTCGACCGCGAGCGTGGTGGTGTCCTCGTCATAGGACGCGACGCTTCGGGTGCCCCTGCCGCCCCCGGATCCGAAGAACGCGGCGATCTCGGACCGATCGAGCCGGTGGCGGGGGATGTACCCGGCGGCGGAGATGATGCCTCGCATGATGCTCCCGAAGTGGACGGTGACCCGTCCAGCCTACCGATGGACCTGACGACCCGTCAGATCCAGTCGGCCGTCGCGGCGTGACGGCCTCGGAGGGTTGCGCCCTGCACCTTCGACGAACGCAGGAGTCTGAGCGAATTCCAAGGAACCTCGGATCGGACTCTGTGCCCCCGCCCCGAGGCTCGAGGCATGGCACACCACGACTTCACCACCGACCGGGACGACTCCGAGTCTCGCCCGTACGTTCCGTTTCCTGTGACCGCTCCCCGGTTCGACCCACCGAACCCACGCCGATCCGTGGCCGAATGGGCAACCGCACCATCGACCGACGACCGGCAACCCGCGGCAATGTGGCCGGGCCTTCCGCCGTCGCCCCCGCCCCCACCTCCGGCCGGCCCGGCGACACCACAGCGTGGTGACGGCTCTCCGCCCCATGACCCGCATCGACTCCGTCACCGGATGGCCGCTGGGGTCGCCGCGGCGGCGCTGGTGGTGACCGGAGGTCTCGCTGGCGGGTTCGTCGGCACCCGGCTCGCCGACGACGGCTCGAACCCGACCGCGTCGTCGCCGGTGGCCGCACAGACCGTGTCCGAAAAGACGTCGGCGACGTCGAGCGGCTCGGCGATCGACGCTCCCGCCGTGTTGAAGAAGATGGCGAACTCGGTGGTCGCGATCCAGGGAAAGGTCGTCTCCTATGACGGTCCCTGGGCCTCCGAAGGCGAGAGCGCCGGCACCGGGATCGTCGTCGACGATGCCGGAAACATCCTCACCAACGCGCACGTCGTCGCCGGCGCCCGCTCGCTCACCGTGACATTGCCCGGCAGCACGACGCCACGTGCGGCGACGCTCGTGGGATCGGACCCCTCCCGGGACGTCGCGGTGATCCACGTGGAGGACACGACGGGTCTTCACCCGGCGGACCTCGCCGACACCGATGACGTCGAGGTCGGAGAGGGCGTGGTCGCCATCGGCAACGCGCTCGCATTGCGAGGATCTCTCACCGTCACCGAAGGCATCGTCTCCGCGGTCGACCGGTCGATCCAGACCTCCGACTCGAATCTGACCGGTCTGTTGCAGACCGACGCCGCGATCTCCTCGGGCAACTCGGGTGGCCCATTGGTCGACGCGAACGGCACGGTGATCGGCATGAACACCGCGGTCGCCTCGTCGAACGGCGAGGTGCAGGCGTCCAACATCGGCTTCGCCATCCCGATCCACACCGCACTCGACGAGGTGTCGAGTTGGTTGCACACGACCTGACGTGGGCGCGGCGCGGGCGCCGGGCACGACCCGGAGATCAGGCGCCCAGTGCGGCGACGATCGTGGCCAGCAGCTCGTCGTTGAACTCGTCACGGGTGAGGAACTCCGCGTCGGAGTCGGGTCGGTCGATCGCGGTGGCGCGTGAGGCGAGGGAATAGAGCGCGAATCCGAGCACATTGTGTGCCCGGGCGTGTTGGCGGTGCGCGGGCAGGTGGGCGAGGAGCGGCTCGAGGTACCCCGCGCCCCGCGCGATGCTCGAGGCGAAAGTCCAGTCGGCCGCGTCGTGAAACCGCGGATGATTCGCCGCCTGGTTCAACAGACGCACATAGCGGCGGCCGCCCGGGTCGTCGAGGAGTCCGACCAACGGTGCGACCATCGCCGCCAGGGCGGCGCGAGGCGAGACGGGGCCTTCGCCCTCGAGGTCGTCGATCAGACGGTTGCGGCGTGCGTCGAGTTCGTCGGTGCGGCGTCGGAGGACGGCGAGGATGCAACCATCGAGGTTGCCGAAGTGGTAGTTGACCGCGGCCGCGTTGCGGTTGCCGGCCGCCGCGACGATCGCGGCGCCGGAGGTGCCGTCGATACCGGACTCATCGAGCAGTTTCTCCGCCGCGTCGAGCAGCCGCTCCCGCCCGGCGCTGGTCCGCTTCGGTGCGGCGTCACCCGACCCGGGTCCTTGGGTGCCACCCATGCCGGGAGAGGCTACGCGAAGTCCAATCCAGATGGCTCGGCGAACCCGACGATCGGAACGGAAAAGTCGTTGGTCGCGATGTCCAGTTCGACCACGGTGTCGTTCCCCCAGTTCGAGACCCACAGTTTCCGCCCGGAAGGATCGAACGCCAGAGCGCGTGGGGCGTTGAACATCGGACGGCCCGAACCGCCGATCGTGGTCTGGCCACCCCCGGGCGTCTGGACCACGAGCGTATGGTCACCGTAGTTGGCGATCCAGAGGTTTCCGTGGGGGTCGAAGGCCAAGCCGCGCGGGTTCCGGATGCCCGAAGTGATTTCGGTGGTGTGCCGAGACGTGGCCACCTCGTACTTGTGGACCCGACCCGCCACACTCGAGATCCACAGGTCGCCGGCGGCGTCGAAGGCCAGACCGGTCGGAGCACTCACTCGTTCGGGGACGCCCGGTTCGACACTCCTGTCGTCTGCGCGCACCACGAGCACCTGATGGTTGAGGGTGTCGCCGACCCACACGTTGCCTGCTGCATCGCAGGCCACGGTCTGCGGGTGGCCGAACTCGCGGCTGGTCAGGGTACTGCGGGTCGAGGCCGCGACGTCGAGGACGTAGACTCGCGCACCCCCGGGGACACAGAGGTTGCCGGCGTCGTCGGTTGCCATTCCGTACGGCTGAGGCACTCGGTTCTGCGAGCCGGAGAACGGCGTGGTGAGCGTCGCCGTGGCCGGATCCCAGTGCGCGATGAGGTCGTCTGCCTGGCTGGCGATCCACAGGGCCTTGGGCGGTGGCGGAGCAAGGGTCGTGGTCGACGCCGGCGCGGTCGCCTCGGGTTCGGACGGCGAACTCGCCGCGGCGACGCTTGGCAGAGCGGTCACCGTGATGGCCGCGGCAGCCGCGATGCCACCGAAGTGCAACACCTGTCGGCGTGACCAGCGATCGGTGCTGATCACGTCGGCTTCGACCAGTCCGGCCATCGCGGTGATCAGCCGGTCGGGCACGTCGCGGACACCTCGTCGCGCGCAGTCGAATGCTTCGGCTTGCGCGCCCACCAGGTGCAGGACGTCGGCACGGTCGGGGAGCAGGATCAGAACCCGGTCATCGAGGTGTTCGAACTGCACCTCGTCGCGTATCCGGAAACTCACGGCTGGCCTCTCTCATGGTTCGTCGACGCCGTGCGCGCACGGGTCGGCTGTCGTGGAGTCGCCGACGTCGCGTCCGTCGGCGCGCGCCGTCGAGGGGCACTCACTCCGTGTGCGCGTGGCGTGCCCGTCCTCCGGCCAGGACCGAGCCCAGCAGAAGATCAATGAGGGGTCATTACTAGGTGCGGGCGCGCACCCCGCACCGTCCTCGGCGTCCGGCGCCCGCCTTCAATCCCCGCAGGGTGGCGGCGCACCGAGTGTCGGCACCGTGATGTCCGGGGTGGTGGCCGGCGGGCCGCCGTCCGGTCCGGCCGCGGCCACGGCGATGACGAAGATGAACTGGCTCCGCCACGGCTCGGCGCCAGGGCACACCGACGTCGGTCGCCCGAGCGCCGTGTTGCGCTCGTCGACCGTGTCGGTCGTGCCGTCGATCCACCGGTACGGATCGGTGTTCTCGACGATGTCCGAGACGTTGTCGGTGACGACCGTGCCGGTCACCGGCTCGCCCAACACCGAGCTGCGGAGCGGTGTGCCGATGATGACGGCGTGATGGTCCGCGCTCGGTGCGGTGAAGTGGTTGCCGACGACCCGGTTGTCGTCGTCCTCGACCCGCACCCCGTAGGTCACGTTCTGGAAGATGTTGTCCGACACCGTGTTTCGCTTGGCGTGGTCGAGCACGACCCGTTGCAGCGTCGTGTCGATGTACGCGGGGTCGGTGCAGTCCATGGGCAGCGTGTTCTCGGCCATGCGTGAACCCACCCACACGCCGTTGCGTTCGTCGGCGAACAGGTTGCCGGTGATCAGGTTGTCGTCGGAGGGGTAGCGCCGTTCGAAGTAGCGCTCGCGGTCGGGGTACTCCCCACAGTTCTTGTACAACAACACGCCACCGTTGGAGTCGTTCCAGAAGACGTTGTCGCGGATGGTGTTCGCATACGAGCCGTCCACCGAGACGCCCTCGCGGCCCACTCCCCAGAACCACAGGTCGATGCCGGCGAAGGTGAAGGCCTGCCCGCCGGGTCCGTTCTCGCGGTAGCCGTTGTGGAGCAACAGGTTGTGGGCGACGGTGGTTTCCCGCGAGCCGGTCTCGAGGTAGATGCCACTGCTGCCGGCGTTGCGGATCGTGTCGTGGGTGACCGACACGCCGGTGACGTAGCCGTCGACGTACAGCCCGACCCCGTAGGTGTCGGTGAAGCTCGATTCGGTGATGACGATGTCGTGGAGCTGGTCTTCGTACTCGCCGCCCGCGGGCAGGTCGCGGAAGCCCGGACGGGTGACCTTCAGCCCGTTCATGAAGCCGTTGACGTGGCAGTTCTTCACCGTGACGTCGTGCAGATCGCTGCCGACCGGCGCACTGATCACGATGCCGACGCTGGCGTGCGCGGGGTTGGCGATGGTGGCGCCCTGACAGTCGAAGGTCACGTTCGACGCGGTGATGTCGAATCCACCGGTGTAGAGGCACTCGGGATCGAGGTGCGCATCCGCGGTGACCGTGACCCGGTTCGCCGCCTGGTCGCACGGGACGAGGACCGATCCGGCGACCGGCGGTGCGAGCTGGCACGCGCCGAGTGCCACGCTGAGCACCAGCAGGGCGGTGACCGCGCCGACACGTCGACGAGAGATGGTGTGATGGTGGTGGTTCATGCTGTCCCCTTTTCGCCCTCGCGTGCGGGCGATCCCGAGAGCGTAGCGACGGAGCGCCCCCTCTCCGTCACGTCCTCCGGGTTGATTCTTCGGGGGCGTCACGGAGCGTCGAGGTCACACGATGCCTTGTCGCCGCTCGGGCTCTCCCAGAAGTCGCCTTGGTCGTCGTCGCCCACGATGGTTCCGATCACGCCGGTGGTGGGTCACCGGATCGGGGAGTTCTTCGGAGAGGGTTTCGGGGACCTTCTCGTCGAAGGACTGATCCGGCCTGCCGTCGACGCCTTCGCATCACTTCTCGACGGGCTGTGACCAGGCACGGCCCACCAGGCCGGCCGGGTTCAGTCCAGCACGGTGTGCGCGATGCGGTTCTCGCATTCGCGTTCGTCCCACCAGTTGAGCTGCAATGCCTTGGCGCGGCGGAAGTAGAGCTGGATGTCGTACTCGACGGTGAAACCGACGCCGCCGAAGACCTGTTGGGCCATGGCGGTCACGTCGCGGTAGGTCCGACACGCGAACGACTTCGCCATCGGCGCGAGCTTGGTGACGTCGCGTCCTTCCGAACGGGCCCAGGCGGCCTCGTAGGTGAGCAGCGTCGCGCCGTCGGTCGTGGTCTTGGCGTTCGCGAGGTAGTGGGCGATCGCCTGGAAGGCGCCGAGTGGCTTGTCGAACTGCTCACGGTCCTTCGCGTACTGGGTGGTGATCTCCAGTGCATAGCGCGCACCGCCGCTGGCGAGCGCCGCGGCGATGATCGCGCCGTCGGCCATGGTGGCGTCCCACTGGGCCCAGGCGTTCACGCCGGCGCCGCCGAGGCGGTCGGCGGCGGGCACCCGCACGCCCTCGAAGGTCACGTCGTACTGGGTGTCAGAAGCTATTCCCATCTTCTGGGTGAGGGTGACCCCGTCCGCGCGCGGGTCGACGAGCACGACGGCGATGTCGTCGTCGGCGTCACCCGTGCGCACCAGGGTCACGAGCCGTTCGGCTGAAGTGGCAAAGAACGCGTGCCGCTTCGTGCCGGAGATGACCAGGTCGTCGCCGTCTGCGGCGCCGCGCACCTGGACGCCTCTGGCGCCGAACCCGTTCTCGGGCTCGAGCCAGGCGATCGCCAGCACGGACTCGCCCGAGGAGATCCGCGGCAGCCACGCCGCGCGCTGCTCGTCGGTGCCCGCTCGGCCGATGACCCCGGCGGCGAGTACCGACGACACGAACCACGGCGAGGGGACGAGCGAGCGGCCGAGCTCCTCGGCCACGACGACGCCTTCGAGCAGGCTCATGCCCGAACCGCCGTGCGCCTCATCGACGAGAAGGCCGCAGAGGTCCGACTTGGCGAGTTGGTCCCAGAAGGCGTCGTCGTAGCCCTTGGGGTCGTCTTCGAGCTCGCGCACTCCCGCGGCGATGGCCGGGGTCGCACAGATGCCACGGACCACATCGCGGAGCATGTCCTGTTCGGGGGTGAAATCGAGATCCATCGGTCAGGTCCTTGTGGGTCGGTCGGTTCGATTTTGGGTGCGGGTTCCGGACACGGAGTGTCCGGAAACCGCACCCCAAAACCCGGCACGGGGGGGGGTGACCGCGGCCCCCGCGCGCCCGGAACTGACCAGGGGTTGTCGTCTTCGTCGACGGGCAGTGCGATGCGTGCCGTACACGACGTCTTCACCGCGCCGTCGACGGTGACCGCGACGTCGAGGTCGACCCAGCCGCAGCCGGTCGCATCGGTCGAGATGGTCTGCACGGTGGCGTCGAAGACCATCTCGTCGCCGGGGAAGATCGACCCCAGCATCCGGAACGTCATGCGACCCAGCCGGCCTTTCGGGCCGGACCAGTCGGTGAGGTAGCGCTCGAACCAGTGGGCGAGGTTCGGGGTGTTCAGGAAGATGTCGCGGGTGCCGTTGCGCAGCGTGGCGAACGCGTGGTCGTGGTGCATGGGCCGCCAGTCGCGGCTCGCGAGCGCACCGAGCACGACCGTGGTCGCGCTCACCCCCTGGGCCAGGCTGGGCAGTCGGTCGCCCTCGGACACCTCGGTCAACTCACGCGACGCGGTGCCCGTGGGTCGGGTCGTGTCGCCGGGTGGTGCGCCGATCAGTGCCGGGTCGATCGGGTTCGCCGCGGGAGCGCTCGTCGTGGCGCCGTCGGTACCGGCGCTGTCGGGCCGGCGATAGCCGAAGCCCGTGTACGACTCGGTCGCCACCAGCTCACCGGCGGGGTTGTGGTATTCGACGTCGATCACCCAGAACCGTCCGGTCCCCAGCTTGGTCGTCTTCTCGGGCGACACCGACCGCAGGATCTGGTGGGTCGCAAGCACGTCGCCGGGCCGCACCGGGGCGCCGAAGACGATGGTGTTGTCGCTCAT
This sequence comes from uncultured Iamiaceae bacterium, assembly GCA_964595905.1. Classification (GTDB taxonomy): domain Bacteria; phylum Actinomycetota; class Acidimicrobiia; order Acidimicrobiales; family Iamiaceae; genus JAFDWI01. The sequence continues at coordinate 5,169 of CAZQSU010000033.1, read as the reverse complement.
CACGGCTTCGGGCAGCCCGAGTCGCTCTTTCAGGTCGAAGTGCACCTGGAGGGGCAGGGCACCTTCGGTGCGGTTCGGTGCCCAGTGGTGGGGACGGAACCACACCGAGATCATCGACGGCGGAGCGACCGGTCCACCGGTGAGCTCGTCGGCGACTGCCGGGTCCCAGAACAGCGGATTCCCGTTCTCGACCGACGCGCAGCCGGTGTACACGTAGCCCATCTCGACCGGAAACGAGCCGGCCTCTTCGTACTGCACCTGTCCGATCGACTCGGCGATCTCGGTGGGCAGGTCGTCGGTAGCGGATTCGGTGGTCATCTCAGCGGTTCCTCGTGGCACGGGTTCGATTCTGGGTGCGGTTGCCGGACACGGAGTGTCCGGAAACCGCACCCAGAACGCGGAGGGCAGTGGCATCGGCAAGGGCAGTGGCAGCGGCAGTGGCCGTGGGGTTCACGCGACGACCCCCGCGGCACGCAGCTCGGCGATCGTGTCGGCCGCCAGGCCGGCGTCGGCCAGCACGGCGTCGGTGTCGGTCCGGGTCACGTCGGGGACCTGGGTCACCGCAGGGGCCGGGTCCATCCCGGCGAGCAGCGGACCGAGCTGTCGGAACCGACCGTGGGTCGGGTGCTCGGCCACGACGACGAGGCCACGGGCGACGGTCTGGGGGTCGGCCACGACCTCGGCGATGGTGTTGACCGGGGCGACGCAGGTGTCGGCGTCGCCGAGCTGATCGAGCCACTCGCTCCGCGCCCGCGAAGCGAACGCGACGGTGAACGCGGCTCGGATCTTGGGCTGGGCGTCGTCGTCGAGCTGATGGTCGACCCATTGGTCGCAGCCGAGGCCACGGCACAGGTTCGTGAAGAACGCGTGCTCGATCGCGCCGACGGCCACCCAGGCACCGTCGGCGCACTGATACGTGCTGTAACAGGCGTACCGGCCCGAGAGGATGTCGTGGCCGGGTCCGGGTTCGGCGCCGGTGGCCAGGTGTTCGTCGACCATGAGCGAGGTGAGGTTCAACACCCCGTCGGCGATCGACACGTCGAGGTGCTCGCCGTGCCCGGTGGTCTGGCGGCGGAGCAGCGCGGCGAGGATCGCGATCACCGCGTGCATCCCACCGCCGGCCGAATCCGCGAACGTCGCCCCAGGCAGCCCGGGCTTGTCGCCGGGCGCGCGCTCGGCGTTCCACAGCGCACCGGCGACGGCTTGATAGTCGATGTCGTGACCGGCGGTGGCGGCGCGCGGGCCGGTCTGGCCGTAGCCGCTGGTGGAGCACAGGATGATCTCGGGCCGCGTGGCGCTGAGCGTGCCGAAGCCGAGACCGAGCCGGTCGAGCACGCCGGGTCGGAACGACTCGATCACGACGTCGGCGGTGGTGGCCAGTCCCAGGAAGGTCTCGCGGCCTTTGTCGGCCTTGAGGTCGAGTTGGATCCGTCGGGTCCGTCGCTGCCCGGAGTAGGCATGGAACGCGGGCACGACCTGGCGTTGCACGTCGCGGGGAACCGGAGCGATCTTCACGATGTCCGCGCCGTAGTCCGCGAGGATCGCCGAGGCCCGCGCGGCGGGGCCGACCGAGGCCAGATCGAGCACGCGCACACCGGCGAGCGCTGAAGGTGGGGGAGCGGACACGGGACGGCGGTTCTTCGGATGAGGTCGGATCAGAAGTTCTTCGGCAGGCCGAGGCCGCGTCGGTCGATGATGTTGCGCTGGATCTCCGAGGAGCCCCCGCCGATCGTGTCGATCACGGTGTAGCGGTAGGTCGACTCGGCGCGGCCCTCCATCGGTGCGTCCGGCGTCTTGACGCGCAGCTGGGTGCCCGGCCCGCCGATGTCCATCGAGGCATTCGCGAGACGCTGGGAGAACTCGGTCGCGTACAGCTTGTATTCGGACGCCTCCACCGTGGGGGGTGGCACGTGCCCGCCGGCCTTGTTGGCGGCTTCACCCTTCATCGATTCGGCCACCACCTTGAGTCCCAGCACGCGGGCGACTTCGGCCTCGGTGTGCAGGCGGGCGAGCCGTTGGCGGATCACCGGGTCATCTTTGAGCGGTTCGCCGTCACGTTTCGTGGTCTTCACGTAGTCGGTGAGCACCTCGAGGCGCTGCTCCATGGGCGAGAACGTGAACATCGTGAAGCGTTCGAGGTCGAGCGCCTGGGAGATGTACTGGAAGCCGTGGTTGACCTCGCCCACCACGTAGGCATCGGGTACGAAGACGTCGTCGAGGAACACCTCGTTGGTGCGCTCGTCGCCCATCGTCCAGATCCCGTTGATCGTGATGCCCTCCTGATCGAGGGGCACGAGCATGAGCGTGATGCCGTGGTGTTTGTTGGTCGGGTCGGTGCGGGTGCCGAGCCAGTACCACTCGGCGAAGTGCGCCGAGGTGGTCCAGGTCTTCTGCCCGTTGAGCAGCCAACCGTCGACACCGTCCTTCGTGTGCCGTTCGGCCTTGAGCTTCATCGACGCGGCATCCGATCCGGCGTTGGGTTCGGAGTAGCCGACCGCGAACTCGATCTCGTTGCGCAGGATCTTGGGCAGGAACTCGGCTTTCATGTCCTCGGAGCCCTCGTGGATGATCGTCTTGCCGACGATCCCGACGCCTTTGCCGATCTGGGGGCCGCCCCGTCGGGCCAGCGCCTCGTTCAACAGGTACTCGTACACGCCTTCGCCGTCGGACCCGCCGTAGAGCTGGGGCCAGGTCATACCCAGCCAGCCCTTCTCGCCCATCTTGGCCATGAACGCCCGGCGTTTGGGGGTGTCGACGATCTGGGCCATGTTCTCGCGGGTGACGTCGAACACCTCCGGGTCGTCGTTCGCGTCGAGGAACGCTTCCACCTCGTCGACGAAGGCGAGTTGCTCGGGGGAGAAATCGAAGTTCACTCGGGGCTCCTGAGTCTGGGCGATCGGCTTCGCGACGCGAGGTCTGCGGCGGCGCCGCCACCAAATCTGACGACCCGTCAGAAACTAGCGCACTCCGGGGACGTCTTCACCAGCCGCGCGTTTCACGCGGATCGGGACACCCGGTGCCCAGGGAGATCGGGCTCTGTTGTGGCACCAGGTCACTGGCCGGCGAGCGTCGCTCAGCCGCCCGGTGGCCGATCGACGAGGGTGACCTGCAGCGTGTGGTGGCTCGTGCCCCGGGTCACCGCCACCGGAACGGTCTCGTCCGGATCGTGGCGACGCAGTGCAGCCAGGAATCCCTCGGCATTCGTGATCGACCTGCCGTCGATTGCGGTGATCACGTCACCCGCGGCGATACCCGCCCGGGCTGCGAGCCCATCCGCCACGACGCTCTGGACGACCACACCGGCGGTCGCGTGGACACCGAGGGAATCGCGTATCTGGGACGTGAGGGTGGCAGGGACGAGCCCCATGAAGGCGTGGGAGACCTTGCCGGTCTTCAGGAGCTGATCGACCACATCCGTCACGGTCGCGGCGGGGATCGCGAAACCGATGGACACCGCGCTGGCCTCGGGCGGGATGTAGGCGACGTTGATGCCGATGACCCGACCGCTCCCGTCGAGCAGCGCGCCGCCGGAGTTGCCCGGCGAGATCGCCGCATCCGTCTGGATCAGATCGACCAGCGCCGCGGAGGTGCTGGCCGACCCCGGGATGTCACGGTTCAGGCTGGAGACGATCCCCGCGGAAACCGTGTCGGTGAAGCCCAGTGGGTTGCCGATCGCGATGGCGAGGCTGCCCACCCGGGGGAGCGCGGTCGCGAACGTCGCGGGTTTCAAGCCGGTTCGGTCGGTGTGGAGGACCGCCAGGTCCGTGGTCGGGTCCTCGGCCACGAGGTCGGCTGCGGCATGGGTTCCGTCAGCGAAGCTGACCGTGATGTTCTTCGCGCCACGGGTGACGTGTTCGTTCGTGACGATGTCTCCCCTGGTGTTCCAGACGACCCCGCTGCCGTCACCGGCGTCGGTGTGGATCGAAACCGTCGAGGGGGACACGTTCTGGACGATGTCGGGAATGCGGTCGGATGGCCCGTTCGACGTCCCCTGCTTCGAAGCGATCGTCGTCGACGATCCATCGTTGGCCGGCGACGGTGACGAACATCCTGCAGCGAGGAACGCGACGACGAGCACGAAAGGGATGAATGCGGCGCGGGGTCTCAAGAGCATTGGTCATCACTCCATGGGTGGTTGCTCGCGCGGTTGTGCGGTCGTCGCGTGGCTCGTAGCGTACGCCGAAAATGTGAGGACCGAGCGGCGTGGACGCCCGTGACGATTCCCCAGGGACTCGTCGTTCGACTTCTCGATCAAGAGCGTCACGCCGTCGTTCCTGCCGTGGTTGAACATCGTCGGGAACTCGTGCCGTGGTCGCACGCCCATCGACGCGCCCGTGAACTGACCGGCGGCGGTGGCCGTGGCAGGATGCGGCAATGGAGATCACCGCATCGGTCCTGAGAAGCGCCGACGGTCCGTATCGATTGGAGCGGGTCGAGCTCGACGATCCTGGCGTCGGCGAGCTCGTCGTGCGGATCGTCGGCGCCGGGTTGTGCCACACCGACCAGTTGCCCCGTGCGCTCGGTCTCGTCCCGATCGTGACCGGGCACGAAGGTGCCGGCATCGTCGAGGCGGTCGGCCCCGGGGTCGACCGGGTGCATGTCGGCGACCACGTGGTGTGTTCGTACGACTCGTGCGGGACGTGCCGGGCATGTCGTCGTGGCGCACCGTGGACTTGCGAGACGTTCCTGATGCGGAACCTCACCGGGCGGGACGTGGAGTGGGCGACGCGGATGCACGACGCGCAGGGCGAGGAGATCGCCTCGCGCTGGTTCGCACAGTCGTCGTTTGCCACCCATGCGCTCGTGCCCGAACGCAATGTCGTCGTGGTCGACCCGTCACTGCCGCTGGAGTTGTTGGGCCCGTTGGGCTGTGGTCTGTTGACGGGCGCCGGTTCGGTGCTCGAAGCCCTCGACGTCGGTGAGGGCCAGAGCCTGGTGGTGTTCGGCGCCGGTGCGGTGGGTCTCGCCGCGGTCATGGCGGCCGCTGCGGTGGGGGCGACGCCGATCGTCGTGGTCGACCTCCACCCGGGGCGATTGGCGTTGGCTGCCGAACTGGGTGCGACCGCCACGGTGCGAGGCGGCACCGAGTCGACCCTGGCGTCGGTCACCGAAGCGGTCGGCGGCGCTGCAGATTTCAGTTTCGACACGACCGGGGTGCCGGCGGTGATC
>CAZQSU010000032.1:0-29810 GCA_964595905.1 uncultured Iamiaceae bacterium | reverse complement strand
GCGATCAGGTCCGCGGCCCGCTCGGCCACCATCATCACCGGCGCATAGATGTTGCCGTTGGTGATCGTGGGGAACACCGACGCGTCGACCACCCGGAGGCCTTCGGTGCCGTGCACCCGCATGGTCGCCGGGTCGACCACGGCACCGTCGTCGGTGCCCATGCGGGCGGTGCAGGAAGGGTGCAGCGCCGTCTCGGCGTCGGCGGCGACCCAGTCGAGGATCTCGGTGTCGGACTCCACCGACGGACCGGGCGAGATCTCGCCCGCGTCGAACGGGGCGAACGCCGGTTGGGCCAGGATGTGGCGCGCGGTGCGCACCACATCGACCCATTCGGCGCGTGACGCCGGCGTCGACAGGTAGTTGAAGCGCAGCGCCGGGTGGGCGAACGGGTCGGTGGTCGTGATCGTCACCGACCCACGTTCGTCGGTGTTCATGGGGCCGATGTGCACCTGGTAGCCGTGTTCGGTGGCCGGGCGGGAGCCGTCGTAGCGGATCGCGATCGGCAGGAAATGGAACATGAGGTTCGGGTACGGGTGCGTGTCGTCGGTGCGGACGAACCCGCCGCCCTCGAAGTGGTTCGTCGCTCCCACCCCGCGCCGCAGGAAGAGCCATTCGGCGCCGATACGTGGCTTGTGGCGGTGGCGCAGCCACGGCGCGATCGACACCGGCTGGGATGCCGCGTGCTGCAGGTAGACCTCGAGGTGGTCCTGGAGGTTCGCGCCGACACCGTCGAGGACGACCCGGGGACGCACCCCCGCGGCGCGCAGCACCGGTTCGGGTCCGATGCCGGCGAGCTGCAACAGTTGGGGCGAGTTGATCGCCCCACCGCACAGGATGACCTCGTCCGCGTCGACGTGCCGGGCGCCGCGGCCGATCCGGACGTAGTCGACGCCGACCGCGCGGGTACCGCGCATCGTCAACCCCGTGACGTGAGCGAGGGTGCGCACCTCGAGGTTGGGGCGTCGGCGCACCGGGTACAGGTACGCCTGGGACGCCGACAGGCGGCGGCCGCGGTGCACGTTGCGGTCGAAGGGTGCGAACCCTTCCTGCCGGTAGCCGTTGACGTCGTCGGTCGGTGGGTAGCCGGCCTGCCGGGTGGCTTCGAAGAACGCGGCGAACAGCGGACTGATGGCCGGTCCACGTTCGAGCACGAGTGGCCCGGAACCGCCCCGCCAGGCATCGGCCCCGGCGAGGCAGGTCTCCATGCGTTTGAAATAGGGCAGGCAGTGTGCGAAGTCCCAGTCCTCCAGGCCCTCGTGCTCGGCCCACTTGGCGTAGTCGAGCGGGTTGCCCCGCTGGAAGATCATCCCGTTGATCGACGACGAACCACCCAGCACCTTGCCGCGGGCGTGCGCGACGCGGCGGCCGCCCATGTGGGGTTCGGGTTCGGAGACGTACCGCCAGTCGTAGAAGCGGTTGCCGATCGGGTAGGGCAGCGCGGCGGGCATGTGGACGAACGGGTCGAACCGCCAGTCGGCGTGGCCGGCCTCGAGCACACACACCCGCACCGTCGGGTCGGCCGACAGTCGCATCGCCAGCACCGAGCCGGCCGACCCACCGCCGACGATGACGAAGTCGAAGTGGTCGCGCGTCACCGCTCGCCGCCGAACCAGTGTTGGGGTGCGGGTTTCGTGTTGCGCCAGATGTGCTTGTGCTCGCGGTACTCCTCGAGTCCGGCGAGACCGAGCTCGCGGCCGACACCCGACTGTTTGAACCCGCCCCACTCCGCCTGGGGTACGTACGGGTGGTAGTCGTTGATCCAGATCGTCCCGTGGCGCAGCGCCGCGGCGACCCGTGCCGCGCGCGCCTCGTCGCGGGTCCACACCGCACCTGCGAGACCGTAGATCGTGTCGTTGCCGAGTGCGACCGCCCGGGCTTCGGCTTCGGCCGGGGTCGAGCCGGTGAACGTCTCGACGGTGAGTACCGGGCCGAACGATTCGTGCTGCACGCAGTCCATCGTCGTGACGCACCCGTCGAGCACCGTCGGCAGGTAGTAGTGACCGTCCGCGAGGTCCGGGTCGTCCGGCGGCGACCCGCCACAGCGCAGGACGGCGCCCTCTTCGAGCGCCGCGGCGACGTACGCGGCGACCTTGTCGCGATGGGCGGCGCTGATCAGGGGACCGGTCTCGGCCGTTTCGTCGTCGGGCGGGCCCAGACGGATCGCCGCGGCACGGGCGACGAGTTCGTCGACGAAGTCGTCGTGGATCTCTTCCTCGACGATGAGCCGGGCGCCGGCCGAGCACACCTGGCCCGAGTCGAGGAACACCGCGGTGAGGGCGTGGTCGAGCGCGGCGTCGAGGTCGGCGTCGGCGAACACGATGTTGGGATTCTTGCCGCCCAGCTCCAACGCCACCCGCTTCACGGTGGCCGCGGCGTCGGCCATGATCCGCCGACCGGTGACCAACCCACCGGTGAACGAGACCAGATCGACGTCCGGTGAGGTGACCAGGGCGGGGCCGACCGGGTCACCGGGGCCGAGCACGAGGTTCGCCACACCGGCGGGCAGCCCTTCGTCGTCGAGCGCGCCGGCGAGCCAGATGGCGGTCGACGGGGTCAGCTCGGCGGGCTTGATCACGATGGTGTTGCCCGCGGCGAGTGCCGGGGCGACCTTCCACGACAGTTGCAGCAGCGGGTAGTTCCAGGGCGTGATGAGCGCGCACACCCCGACCGGTTCGGTCTCGACACGGCTGTCGACGGTCGGGTCGGCGACGTCGACGACGCGGTCGCCGTCGTGTCGTGCGAGGTCTGCGAAGTGCCGGAACACGCCGATGACGTCGTCGACGTCCATGGCCGACTCGGCGAGCCGCTTGCCGGTGTCGCCGGATTCGAGCCGGGCCACCTCGTCGCGGGCGTCGGTCAACCGGTCGGCGACGAGGTGCAACAACGCGGAGCGCTGCGGTGCCGGAGTGTGGCGCCAGGTGCCCGAGTCGAAGGCGCGGCGGGCCGCGGCGACCGCGCGGTGGGCATCGTCCGCGGCGGCTTCGGCGACCACGGTGACCACCCTGCCGTCGGCCGGGCTCCGGATCTCGCGGGTGGCGCCGGAGCGGGCGTCGTCCCAGCTCCCGTCGATGAACAGGCCCGCCATCACGTCCCCGTTGTGGCCGGCTGGGCGTCGGCCGTGCTCGAGGCGGGTTCGTGGGGCGGTTCGCCCGGGCTCGGCGCGAGCGGAGTGATCAACGGGTCGTCTTCCTGCCACACCGGGTAGTCCGCGGGCGGGAACCGGGCGATCATCCAGGCCATCACCAGATTCGAGAACTCCTCGACCTCGCGTGCATAGCCGGTGTCGTCGAGCCGGAGCGCGTCGCCCAACACGGCGAACGTCGTGGTGGTGATCATCCGGCTGATGCGGCCCAGATCGTCGACGTCGACCGTTGGCACCACGGTGCGGATCGCCATGGCGATCGCTTCCTGGAGGGTGGCTCGGAAGACGCCACCGGTGTCGGAGGTGGCCGCGGCGGACACCAGTTCGGGCACGGCCGGATTCTCTCGGACGAGCTTGGCGACGTCGCGGATCGCGGTGCGGATCAGTTCGGTCTGGGGCGGCGCGGACGCGAGCAGGTCGGCGTAGGTGGTCGTGAGTTGGTTCAGGTAGCGGGCGGCCAGGCCTTCGGCGAGCGCGGCCTTGTCGGGGAACCACCGGTACAGCGTGCCCACGGGGATCCCGGCCCGTTCGGCGATGTGGTTGGTGGTCGCCTTTTCGTAGCCCAGTTCGTGGAAGACGACCGCGGCGGTGTCCAGCAGCGCCTCGACCCGGTCGATCGCTCGCTGCTGTCGGGGTTGCTTGCGCAACCATGCCGCCTCGGTGGTCACGGTCCGACAGCCTAGGGGTCGCCGGTCGAGCTCCGTTCCACGGCGCCGGAGCCGGCCGGTGCCGATCGCTTGGTACGCCCCCCGGGGATTCGAACCCGGAACCTGCGGATTAAGAGTCCAGGGATGCGTATCCGGTCCGGTCTGATGTGGTCCGGTTGCGCGTGCTGACACCGGCGACAGGAGCCGCCACTCGGCACGCCGTCCACCGAACCCGCCGCAATTGGTGACCCAATTGGCGACCCACCAGACCAGCCGACCTGGCCACGAGCACCTGGCGCCCGCGTAACTGCCGGAAACTGGATCAGCCGAGCAGCCGGGCCTTCGCCGCGGCGAACTCGTCGTCGTTGAGTAGCCCCCGCTCGTGCAGCCCGGCGATCCGTTCGAGCTCAGCGCCGACCGAGTCCCCGGCCGGTGGCGCGGGCTGGGCGCCGGCTGTCCGCCAGGCGTCGCACGCGGCGAGAATCTGTGCCCGGGCCGCCTCGGCGTCTTCCTTCGGCAGCTTGTCGAGTCTGATCGTGGCGCCGCCCGATGACTCGATGACGAGAGATCCTCTGACCATGCCGAGATCGGCGCGGACCTGAGCGAGCTCGGAGAACCGAATCGCGTTCGACGAGCTGCGGACCATGCCCTTCTCGACGTGCTCGACACGGTCTCGGTAGAGCACTATCCGTTCCGGGTGCACCGTGTTCGAGAGACGCGACTGGGTGAATTCGGCAATGGGAGCGTCGACGTCGGGTTCCTCGGCGGCCTTGCGGGCGGCACGGTCGGCGCGTACCTCTCCGGCTTTGTCGGCCAGGTCGCCGGCCATCGAGGCCGCCTTGTCCTTCCACCGGCCGAACTTCGATCCGGCCGGCGTGCCTGCCGGCGGTGGTGGGGCGTCCGGGGGTGGGGGCAGTGGCGGGTCTGGTGGTGGCGGCAGGTCAGTCACTGTTCATTCCTCTCCTAGGGAGTCGGTAACGCTCTTCGCCGTCCCCTCTCAGGCAGAGAGCGCCTGAAACGTCGAGACTCGCCACGTGGCAGATCTTCATAGCTCCCTCTCTTCGATCAGTTGAAGTACTCGCCGCCGTGAACTCAGCGGACGACGAGGCCACTAATCCTTCGCCTTACAACCCGGGCCGCTAAGCCGGGTGATCGCCAACTCTTTCCCATCCGGTCCGACGACCTGAACTTGCTTCGTTTCTTCGGGCGTGAGCCCGGGCGCGGCGTTCAAGTGCACGAAATTGCAGAGGTCCGCTGCCTGCTGGGCATCGTCAGACTGATAGGTGAGAACGAGAAACCCTCCCTTCCACTGCGCGTCGACGAGCGGCAGCATCATGGGATCGTTGTCCATCGACTGGGACCGGATCGCGTCGACGAGCGCCTGGCCATGAATGAGCGTGGTCGTTGGCCCGGCCGAGTCGTCACCGCCCTTGTCTTCGGGGCGCTCGACGGTGAGGGTGACCGTCGCTCCCTTTTCTACGCTCCCGGTCTTGTCCTGGGACTTCACGACCCAGTGTGACTCGTCGACAACCCCGAACGTCGAATCCGGCGCGTCGGCCTTCACCTTGAACCCGAGACCCTCCAACGTCTTCCGAGCCTGGGGAAGTGGCTTACCTGCCACGTCCGGCACCTTCACCGTGTCGCCTTTCGATGACGAGCTCGACCCGCCACCGCAGCCGGCGAACAGCACCACCGCAGCCAGCACGGCGAGCAACGCCCACGTGAATTGTTTCATTTCCCCCTCCTGGGATCGTGTCGGAATCGGTCTACCAGACCCACGAGCGATCGGTCGACCGTCGCTCAACCCACTCCCACCGCATCGCCCATGTGAGCGCGGCCGGGCATGGAGTGATACCGGTTGATCCGGACGGGGCTCAGCCCGGCCTTGACGAGACGGCCGTAGTAGAGGTCGACGGCGCGAGGTCGCAGAGTCCGCACCGGCACCGGTTATGTGGTCCTCGCCGATGCGCCGGCCGAGGCTGCGATAGTCGTAGATCGTCTTCGGCCCGCGTCGAAGGGCCTCGAGGTGCTCGATCGCCGCGGTGATGACATCACCGACGGGCCGCGCTGGCTCCTCCGTGGCTGATGCCGGATGAGTGTCAGTCGCAGAGGCGGAAATCAGCTCACGCGCCCCTCGATGCGGCCTCGCGCGGCTGGCGCGCATCTCGGCCCCGATCCGCCGTGCATCGCTCTCGGTACGGTGCTCGTGCCGGATGTCGAGCAATCGCCCGCCTGCGGTCGGGTCGTAGCCGCCGTAGCCCCCTGGCCTGCCAGATTTCCCGACGGCGCGGACGTACCAACATGGATTCTCCTGGTTGGTGGCCCGGATGACGGCCAGGATTCCGCCCGATCACCTGGACCAGTGGGGAAATGTCCAGGTCAGAAGTGGTACGCCCCCCGGGATTCGAACCCGGAACCTGCGGATTAAGAGTCCGTTGCTCTACCGTTGAGCTAGAGGCGCTCGTGGCGGCCCACCCCGGCTGCAGCGACGCGCCGGGGCGGGTTCCACGTGGGGTGACCGAGGGGATTCGAACCCCCGACCTCCGCGACCACAACGCGGCGCTCTAACCAACTGAGCTACGATCACCGTGAAGCGACGATCCTAGTGCCGATCTCCGGGTCGGCGGTAGTCGATTGGTCCGCGATCGGCGCGCCGGCGTGGTCGGTACCGGTCACCGGGCCGTACCGGAACGACCATGCCCGGGGGATCGACCGGCAGCGGAGGAACGCTTCGGTCGTCCCGCGCTGCGGGCCCGGTTCTTCGGCTTGCGCTTCGGGGTCGCGGCCTTGCCGTGCTTGGCCTTGGCCTTCCTCGACCCGGCGTTGTTCGTCCTGGCCTTCTTGGGCTTGGCCTTGTTCGCTTTGGGCTTCTGCGGATTGGCCTTTTTCGCTTTGGGCTTCTGCGGATTGGCCTTTTTCGGTTTGGGCTTCGGCGATTCGGTGGCGCCCGGGTTGGTGCCTTTCGACTTCGGGCCTTTCGACGGGGCGCCCTTCGTCCTGCCGGGTCTGGTGTCGGCGGGAGAATCGGTCCGGGGCTTGCGGCGGGTGCCCGAAGGTTCGTGCCGCTTCTTGTCGGCGGCGGGCGACCCGGTGCCGGGGCGCGCGTCGCCACGGCTCCGGCGGGGCCGCTGCGGTCGCATCCGACGGGCCGCCGGAGCGACCGGAAGCCGGTCGATGTCGGGGTCGTCGAGGGTCACGTCGACGTCGAGGGCTCCGAAGAGCCTGGCGTCGGCTCTGCGCCGATCGGGCATCGCCAAGGCGACCACGATGCCGGCCGCACCGGCGCGTCCGGTCCGCCCCGAGCGGTGGAGGAAGTCCTTCGGGTCGGTCGGCAGGTCGAAGTGCACGACGCAGGCGACCTCGTCGACGTGGATGCCCCGTGCCGCCACGTCGGTGGCGACCAATGCCCGTGCCTCCCCGCTCCGAAACGCCCGGAGGGCGCGGTCGCGTTGGGCCTGGGTGCGGTTCCCGTGGATGGCGACGGCCTCGACCCCGGCCCGTTCGAGCTGCCGGGCGACCCGGTCGGCACCGTGACGGGTGCGGGTGAACACGATGCTCGGGCCGACCCGGTCGACGATCTGGGCCGTGACCTCGATCCTCTTCGCGTGCGGCACCGACCAGAAGTGGTGTTCGAGCCGCGACTCGTCGACCTCGGGGGTCACGTCGATGGTGACCGGGTCGTGCTGGTAGCGGCGGACGAGCGCGTCGACGTCGCCGTCGAGGGTCGCCGAGAACAACAGCGTCTGGCGCTGCGCGTCGGTCTGGTCGACCAGACGACGCACCTCGGGCAGAAAGCCCATGTCGGCCATCCGGTCGGCTTCGTCGATCACGACCAGGTCGACCCCGTCGAGGCGTGCGATGCCCTGGTTCACCAGGTCGGCGAGCCGCCCGGGGCAGGCGACGGCGATGTCGACGCCGCGTCGCAGCGCCTTGACCTGGGGTTCGAACCTCGTGCCGCCGTAGAACGCGTGGACCCGCACGCCACGTCCCGCGCCGAGCCGGGCGAGGTCGCGGCTCACCTGGGCGGCGAGCTCACGCGTGGGGACCAGCACCAGCGCGCGGGGCCGTTTGGGGCGGGCGCGTTGCACGTTCGCGACGAGTGGCACCCCGAAGGCGATGGTCTTGCCGCTTCCGGTCGGCGCACGGCCCGACACGTCGCGGCCGGCCAGTGCGGGTGGAATCGTCTCGGTCTGGATCGCGAACGGCGCAGCGATGCCCTGTGTGGTGAGCGCGTCGACGAGGTCGCCGGGTACGCCGAGGTCCGCGAATGTCCTCACCGCGGAAGCCTACGAGCAGGCGGCGGTGGCGCCCGATTCGGTCGCGACGACCCGGCCTCGCCTGACCGTCGACGAGGTGAGTCGAACGGGTGTTCGTCGGTGGCGTAGGCTGCAGGTGATGTTCCAGACTTCGCTGCTGGCGTGCGACCCGGTCGGGGTCGACGACACCTTCGCCACCTCGACCCGCCACGAGTTGGGTGCCGGCGCCTGGATCGACGACGTGCCCGGCTGGCTGTCGGGTGCCGACGAGGTGTTCGGGCATCTCGTGCAGCATGCGCCCTGGCAGGCGCACGAACGCATCATGTGGGACCGTCGCGTCGATGAGCCGCGCCTGTCGACCCGGGGCTGGGTCGATCCGCCCGATCCGGTTCCGGCGATGGCCGCCGCGCTGGGCGCGCACTACGACCTCGATCTGACGGCGGTCAGCGCGAACCTGTACCGCGACGGTGACGACTCGGTGGCCTGGCACGGCGACGTCGCCGGCCGCTACCGGGCGACCACGGTCGTGGCCATCGTGTCGCTCGGCGCGCCACGGCACTTTCTGGTGCGCCCATCGGGAGGTGGCGCGTCGCGCCGGTTCACCCCCGCGCACGGCGACCTGCTGGTCATGGGCGGTACGTGTCAACACACCTTCGAGCACGCCGTGCCCAAAGCGGCGTCGGCCCAGTCGCGGATCGCGTTGATGTTCCGCGAACCCGGGGTGTTCTGAGATCGCGCGCTCCATCGCTGCTGCTCGACCTGCGGATGGCCCACCCGGAGTGACCGGAGCGACCACCCGGAGATCGAGACGGCAACGGTGGGGTCCGCCGGGCGATGCTCAGCGGCCGTCGCGGGCGCGGGCGGGCGTCGAGCCGCGACGATTGCGCGACTTGTGGCCACCGGCCTTCGTTCCGCCGCTGCGGCGTGCCGAGCGGTCGTGCTGGGAGCGGCCGTCGGGTCCCGACGCACGGCGCGGCTTGCCGTCGGTGCGCGATCGGTTGCCGGTCGACGCACCGGTCGAGTGCGACCGGGCCTTGCCTCCCGAGCGTGACGGCTCCACCGCGCCCGAACGCTCCTGTGGGCGACGCTTCTGATGGGATCCCCGGCCGTTCCCGCCGCTCTTGCCCTTGGGCTTGCCGCGCGCGGCACGCTTGGGGCCGGACGACCGCGGGGCGGCTTCGACGATCGGGGTCCGTTCGCCGGCCCGGATCGGTGACATCTCGGCGCCGCCGACGGTCACGTCCAGGTCGAGGCTGCGCGCCAGTTTGCGCGCCGCCTTGCGCTGGTCGGCACCGACCAGGGCGATGACCGTCCCCTCGGTGCCGGCGCGGCCGGTCCGGCCCGAGCGGTGGACGTAGTCCTTGGGGTCGTCGGGCAGGTCGAAGTGCACCACGCACGCCACGTCGTCGACGTGGATGCCGCGGGCCGCGACGTCGGTCGCGACCAGGGCGCGGGCACGATCGGACGTGAAGTCCGCGAGCGCCCGGTCACGTTGCTTCTGGGTCCGGCTGCCGTGGATCGCCACGGCGCGCACGCCGAACCGGCCGAGCTGCCGGGCGATCCGGTCGGCGCCGTGCCGGGTCCGTGAGAACACGATCGTGGAGCCGGACTGCTCGATGATCGCGGCGGTCATGCCGACCCGGTCCGAGCGCTCGACCACCCAGTGGCGGTGGACGACGTTGCCGCCGGTCTCTTCGGGAGTGACGTCGGCCCGGATCGGCTCGTGCTGGTACCGGCGGACGAGCACGTCGACGTCGCCGTCGAGGGTCGCCGAGAACAGCAGCGTCTGACGCTTGGAACTGGTCGCGTCGAGCAGCCGACGCACCTCGGGCAGGAACCCCATGTCGGCCATCCGGTCGGCTTCGTCCACGACCACCCGGTCGACCTGGTCGAGGTGCACGATGCCCTGGTGCACCAGGTCGGCGAGGCGTCCCGGGCAGGCCACGGCGATGTCGACGCCACGCCGCAGGGCCTTGACCTGCTTGTCGAAGCCGACGCCGCCGTAGAACGACTGCACGCGGGTGCCCCCCGCGGCGCCCAGCCAGACGAGGTCACGGGCCACCTGGGCGGCGAGTTCACGGGTGGGAACCAGCACGAGGGCCCGGGGATGCTTCGGTCGGGCCCGGGCGACGTTGGCGACGAGGGGGATGCCGAAGGCGAGGGTCTTGCCACTGCCCGTCGGGGCACGCCCGGCCACGTCACGCCCGTCGAGGGCGGCGGGGATGGTGGCGGCTTGGATGTCGAATGCGTCGGCGATGCCGTGGGCGGCGAGCGCGTCGCACACGTCGTCGGGCACGCCGAGGTCGGCGAAGGTGGTCACGAGAGAGAACTCCGAATCGGTTCGAGGGATGCCGGGACGAGAGAGGCAGCCCGTCGTTGCGAGAGAGTGGCCCGACCGCCCCGTGCGGGGGTGTCGTGGACCGGGGCGGCGCGAATGCGCATGCCTCCACCCGGTCTCGTGACCGTCGGCCACGCTACCCGGTGGGGGTTCCGAACCGCGCATCGGCGACGAGCCCGTCGACGTTTCGCGAGCGGGCGTGGCGCCCCGCGTTGGGGCCGAGCGTCGCGCCATCGGGGTCGGTGCGCGTGGCCCAGCGTAGGATGAGACGGCCCGAACGGCGGCGGCGCGTACGTCGCGTGTGCCCACGGTTCGCCCCGGCCCTCGTAGCTCAGCCCGGATAGAGCAGCCGACTTCTAATCGGCCGGTCGCAGGTTCGAATCCTGCCGAGGGCGCTTCCGCCGGTTCGGAGGTGTCCGGGGCGGTTCACGTCGATCGTGACGATCTTCGATGCCGTCGAACGTGAAAATCGGCCGATGGATGCCGATAAGGGGTCCATGCCAGTTGCCGATCCCGCCGAGCCGCTCCGCGTCCAGGACCTCGGGGTCCCCCCGAGTCTCGTCCTCGACATCGCGGTCCGGCGCATCCTCCGCGAAGGCCAGACCACCACGATGCGCCTCGCCGAACGCCTGCGCATCTCGCCGGTGTTGGCGGACCAGGTGATCGAGAAGCTGCGCCACGACCGCATGATCGAGATCCAGGGAGCGGAAGGGCGCAGCTACATCCTGCAACTCTCCGAGCCGGGCCGGCAGTTCGCGATCGAACGGATGGAGTCCTCCAAGTACACCGGGGCGGTCCCGGTGAGTCTCGACGACTACACGCGGACGGTGAAGGCCCAACACCAACGGCCCACCATCACTCCGGACTCGATCAAGGACGCGTTCTCGGATCTGGTCATCTCCGACGAGCTGCTCGGTCAACTCGGCCCGGCGATCCACACGCCGGGTTCGATCTTCCTCTACGGCCCGCCCGGAACCGGGAAGACGTCGATCGCCGAGCGCATGATCAACACCGAACACGACTCGGTGCTGATCCCCCACGCGGTCGAGGTCGACTCCCAGATCATCACCGTGTACGACCCGATGGTGCACCGGGCGATCGATCCGCAGCCCGACCGACTCGACCGTCGATGGGTGCGCTGCGAGCGACCGAGCGTCATCGTGGGCGGCGAGCTCCAGGCGCGGCAGCTCGACCTGAGCTACCAGGCCGACGCGGGCGTGTACCTGGCTCCGCTGCAGATGATCGCGAACAACGGCGTGCTCACGATCGACGACTTCGGCCGGCAGGCGCTCACCCCCGAACAGCTCCTGAACCGCTGGATCGTCCCGCTCGACCGCGACGTCGACTTCCTGTCGCTCGACTACGGCGCCAAGTTCGAGGTGCCGTTCCTCACCAAGATCGTCTTCGCCACGAACCTCGACCCCTCCAAGCTCGCGGACGAGGCCTTCTACCGCCGGATCGGCTCCAAGATCCTGATCCCACCGATCACCGACGAGGCCTTCGACGAGGTGCTGCGCCGGGTCGGCGAGAGTCGCGGGGTCACGGTCCAACCCGAAGCGCCGACGATCCTGCGCAAGGGCAGTCGGGTGATGGGCGACGGTGACCTGCGCCCGTACCTGCCCGGGGCGATCGCAACGCTCGTGACCTCGATCGCCGCGTACGAGGGGACGACCCCGGTCATGAACCGGGAGACCCTCGAACGTGCCCTCGTGATGTTCTTTAGCACCGAAGACGACATGCACGGCACCTCGAACCGGACCGCGGCGGGCACCGCGCCGTCCGACGGCGACGACGACTACCGGCCGCCTTCGAGTCGGGTCGACGCAGACGAGTCGGCCCGGCTGTACGAGGCGGTGCTCGGCGCGACCGAGGAACTGTTGTGGATCGGATCGCCCGAGGCCGCCCGCAAGGTCAGTGTCGATCTGGTCGCCGCGCTCGGCCTGTCGGAGGCCGCGCCCGACGCGTCGGCCGTCGAGGTGATCGACGTCGACCTGTCGTTCGGCGCGGGGGAGCCACTGCGGGTGCAGCGTCCCCGCGACCACGCCTACGCCGGGCTCGCCGAGCGGCAGTTCCACCGCTATGCGGCCGCCGGAGCCAGGTCGCTGACCCTGTTGGCCGGTCAACACCTGCTCGAGAGCGAGCTGTCGATCGATCCGACGACCGGCCTGGTCACCGGTGAGGTGGCGACCAACCTGATCGGCCGTCTGGGCGCCGACGACGTGGTCGTCACGCTCGCCTTCGACGATGCGGCCGCGCCGGGCGACGATGAACGCAACGGGGCATTCGCCCGGGTCTTGCGCGACGTGGTCCGTAGTCGGGACCGCTGTGGGTACCTGGGTGACGGGCGCTTCGTCGTGGTGATTCTCGGCGGCGTCGAACAGGATCCCGAATCGGTGGTGGAGCGGATCCGCGAGGCCTGGGCCGGCCACGAAGACCAGGGAGGGTTCTCGGCCGGGTACGCCCGGGCCGGGGAAACGCCGACCCTGGCGTTGGTGGCGGCCGGGCACGCCTTGCGTCGGGCACAGGAGTCGGGCGGCGGCTGCGCCGTGGAGGCGACCGCGTCCGACTTCCAGTGATCGTGCCGGTGGCGGTTCGGTCGCATCCGGTGGTTCGCGCCGTTTTCAGCCCCGGTTCAGCCGCCGGAACATCGACTTGTCGGCCCGGTAGCGCTTGGGGAACTGGGTGAAGAGCAGGTCGTAGACGGCCCGGTTCGCCGGGTCGGGACGAAACGTGCGCGCCACCGGGACCAGCCCGTCGACGTCGGTGATCGTGACGCGTCCCGACGCGATGCCCGCGGCGAGCCCGGCGCCACGGAGGTTCGCGTGCATCGGGTCGGGTGGGCGTTCGATCGTCCGGTTCATGACGTCGGCGTGGATCTGACACCACAGATCGGACTGCGCGCCGCCCCCGATGATCCGGATCGGATCGAGGCGTGTCGACGTGAACTTCTCGACCACTTCGTGCAGCCACCGCGAGTTGTAGGCGACGCCTTCGAGCACTGCTCGGGCCAACTCGTCGCGCCCCGTCGCGAGCGACAGGTTGTGGAAACCGCCCCGGGCGCGGGAATCGTCGACGGGTGAACGTTCGCCGTTCAACCACGGCGTGAACAGCACGTTGCCGCTGCCGGCGGGAACCCGGGCGGCGGCCGCGGTGATGGCGTCGTAGTCGGCGGGTTCGTCGCCGCCGGCCCACACGCGGTCGCGGAACCATTGCAGGGCGAGCCCGCCGACCTCGTGATTGTCGATCACGAGATGACCACGGGGCGTGAGGCCCGGCACGGTCGCGACCTGATGGACGATGTCGGTCTTCTTGGCGTCGACGGGCGCCGAGATCCACGACGACGTGCTCAACGCGAGGTGGGCCCGGTGACGCTGCACGGCGCCGGAGCCCAGTGCCGCGGTGTGCAGGTCGGGAAGCGCCGCGGTCACGCGCACGCCCTCGGGAAGACCCAGTTCCCGTGCCACCGAGGGAAGGACGGTGCCGACGAAGCGACCCGATGGCCCCAGCGGGGGAAGCTGGCGCGGGTCGATCCCGGCACGCCTGACCAGCTCGGCGTCGTAGACGAGGTGGTCGGGCCGGCGGGTGTCGATCAGCCAGGCGACGGCCATCGACGCCGGCGACGCGATGGCGACGCCGGTGAAGCGCATGGTGAGCGCGTCGATGGGTTCGAGCATCCAACGGGCGCGGGCGACGAGATCGGGGTGCTCGGCCTGCAGGTACAGGCGCTGGCCGATGGGATCGGCACCGCTGAGGGCGGGGGCGCCACCGGTGCGGCGCACCCACGTCGTGACGGTGCGGACGTCGTATCCGGCGGCCCGCCCGCCGAATCGTCTGCGGGCGTGGGGCCGGCCGCGCGTGTCCATCCAGAGCAGCGCGTCGCCCACCGGGGTGCCGGTGCCGTCGACGGGGACCGTGCTGGCGTACTGGCCGGTTATCGACACGGCCTCGACCGACGTCGGTGCTGCGACACCGGCGGCGAGCGCGGCGCGGGTGAGCCCCACGATCGCCTCCCACCAGGCGTGGGGATCCTGGACGGCCCCGCCGTCGTCGGAGTGGCGGGTGTCGACCGGTGTGAACCCGTGCCACAACAGCTCGCCGGTCGGTCGCACGAGCCCGACCTTGGGCCCGCCCGTGCCCAGGTCGATCGCGAGGACACAAGGGTCGTCGGCCGCGCCGTCGCTCGTGCCGGTGTCGTACGGGCTCGTGGTCATCCCGGCTCCTCGTCGGCACCTCCCGCCGACGCCCCGCTCGGCGTGGCCCGGCACGAAGGGATCGATGGTGATCGGATCGGTGGCGATCTGAGAGCGGGTGAGGGGAGTCGAACCCCCGTCGTCTGGATGGAAGCCAGATGCTCTACCGTTGAGCTACACCCGCAGTGGTTGCGGCGATGGGCCAGAACACTACCGGCTCACCGCGGCCGCGGCGGTAGCGTGGGTGGACCGATGACCGATCTGCACGCCGCGTTGGCGTTTCTCGACGCCCACATCAACCTCGAGGCCACGGCGGGGCGGATCCAAGGGCTGTCGCTGGAACGGATGCGGGCGTTGTGCGACGTGCTGGGTGATCCCCAGGAGGCCTATCCGGTGGTGCAGGTGACCGGCACCAACGGCAAGGGCTCGGTGACGGCGATGACCACGGCGTTGTTGCGCGCGGCGGGCCTCGGCGTGGGCACCTACACGAGCCCGCACCTCGAGTCGGTCACCGAACGGCTCGCCTACGACGGACGACCGATCGACCCTGACGACTTCGCCCGGATCGTCGGCGATCTCGCGGCGCTGGAGCCGATGCTCGCCGATCGCCCGTCGTACTTCGAACTGCTCACGGCGGCCGCGTTCCGGTGGTTCGCCGATCGGCCGGTCGACGTGGCCGTGGTCGAGGTGGGGCTGCTGGGCCGCTTCGACGCGACGAACGTCGCCGATGCCACCGTGGCCGTGGTCACCAACGTCGGCAAGGACCACACCGACGGCGAGGGCGACTGGCGCCGCCGCATCGCCGAGGAGAAGGTCGGGATCGTCAAGCCCGGCGCGACGCTCGTACTGGGTGAGACCGACCCCGACCTCGCGGACGTGTTCGGAAGAGCCCCGGCCGCGGAGGTCCTGGTGCGGGGCGTCGACTTCGAGGTGGTCGACGACCGGGTCGCGCTCGGTGGCCGCATGGTGGCCCTGTCGACGCCTGCGCACACGATCGACGAGATCTTCCTGCCGCTACACGGCTCGCACCAGGCGACGAACGCGGCGCTCGCGCTGGCCGCGACCGAGGCGCTGGTGAACCGACCGCTCGATGCCGACCTGGTGCGCGAGGCGTTCGCGTCGGTGCGGGTGCCGGGTCGTTTCGAGGTGGTGGGAACCGAACCCACCGTGATCATCGACGGCGCCCACAACCCCGACGGGGCGAGGGTCGCCGCGGCGACCCTGGCCGAGGACTTCACCCTGGGCGGGTCGCTCGTGTTGGTGGTGGGGCTGCTCTCCGGGCGCGACCCGGTCGAGATGCTCGAGGCGCTGGGGGCCCGCGACGCGGGCTTTCTGATCGCCTGTACACCGCCGTCGCCACGGGCGATTCCCGCGGCCGAGGTCGCCGCCGCGGCCGACGGGTTGGGTGTCGTCGCCGAAGCGGTCCCCGACGTGACCGACGCGCTGCGGCGCGCGTTGGCACTGGCGACGTCGGAGGACCTCGTGCTGGTCACCGGTTCGCTGTACGTGGTCGGCGCGGCCCGGCGGGCACTGGTCCATGCCGACGCGGTCGCCCGGGTCGGCGGCGACGCGGACGAAGCCGACTGGATCCGGGTCTGGGACGACGCCCGCGCGAACGAGGGGGAAGCCCGTACGCTGGCGACGGTCGGCATCGCACCACCGGCCGACCTCGACGCCCCGGACCCCGAGGCGGACGATCCCGACGACCGCGAAGGAGCCGACCGCCGATGAGCCCCACCCTGCCTCTGGTCGATCCGGTGAGTCTGCGGGCGAACGACCCGTGCTTCTGCGGTTCGGGCCGCAAGTTCAAACGGTGTCACCGGCCGTCGTTCGAGGCGATCCGACCGCACGAGCGGTCGCCGATGCGCACGGTGCCCGACCACATCGAGCGGCCGCCCTACGCCGACACCGGTGAGCGCAGCGTGCGGGGCGAGCCCGACGTGAAGTCGGCCGACGTGATCGAGCGGATGCGCCGGACCGGTCAGGCCGCAGCGGAGATCCTGCGCACCGTCGGTGAGGCGGTCGCTCCCGGGGTCACCACCGACGAGTTGGACGAGATCTGCCACGAGGCGTCGATCGAGGCGGGCGGGTACCCGAGTCCGCTCAACTACGGCGGCTTCCCCAAGTCGGTGTGCACGTCGGTCAACGAGGTGATCTGTCACGGCATTCCCGACGCACGGGCGCTCGTCGACGGCGACATCGTCAACCTCGACGTGACCCTCTACCGCGAAGGGGTGCACGGCGACACCAACGCGACCTGGTGCGTGGGCACGGTCGATGCGTTGTCACGGCAGTTGGTGCGGGTGACCCGGGAGTGTCTGGAACGGGCCATCGAACAGGTCGCGCCCGGTCGCCCCTTCAACGCGATCGGCCGGGTGATCGCCGAACACGCCGAGGCGCACGGATTCGGGGTGGTGCGCGCCTTCATCGGCCACGGGGTGGGCGAGACGTTCCATTCGGACCTGGCGGTCCTGCACTACCACGACCCCCGCGACACCCGGGTCATCGAAGAGGGGATGACCTTCACGATCGAGCCGATGATCGCGTTGGGGGACTGGCACCACCGCATGTGGGACGACGACTGGACGGCGGTGACCCGCGATGGTCGGCGTACCGCCCAGTTCGAACACTCCCTGGTGGTGACCGCGGACGGGGTCGACATCCTCACGCTGGCCCCCGACGGCCGGTGGGCCGGCGAGCAGGGCCCTTCCACCGACCTCTCCTGACCCGACCTGATCCAGCCGGCGCCCGCCCCGCCCCCGCCACCCTGTTGCGAACTCTGGGAGGTTCCCGGCGAAGAACGTGGGAAACCTCCCATTGTTCGGGTGGGGCGGGGTGCGGCGGGGTGGATCTGGGTTCTTGTTGCGAACTCTGGGAGGTTGCCGGCGATGAACGTGGGAAACCTCCCATTGTTCGGGTGGGGCGGGGTGCGGGGGTGATTCGCGGTGTTCGGGGACGGACGCGTAGCTTTGGCGAGCGTGAACCGCACCTTCGTCATGTGCAAGCCCGACGCCGTCGAACGCGGCCTGTCGGGACAGATCATCGCCCGCATCGAGGCCAAGGGTCTCCGCCTGGTCGCCGCCGAGTTGCGGTCGGTCGATCGGGCCTTCGCCGAACAGCACTACGCGGAGCTGTCCGACAAGCCGTTCTTCGGTGAACTGATCGAGTTCATCACCCGTTCGCCGGTGCTGGCGATGGTCGTGGAAGGCCCGGGTGACAACACCTGGCATCTGGTCCGGACGATCATGGGCGCCACCTCGGTCGACGACGCCCAGCCCGGTTCGATCCGCGGCGACCTGGCAACGACCACCACCGAGAACCTCGTCCACGGTTCCGACGGGCCGGAATCGGCCGCCGCCGAGATCGCCCTCTGGTTCCCCGGCCTGGCCTGATCCCGGTATGATCTGACCAGGGATGCCGCTGGGTCCCGTCGGGGTCGCCGCGGTGACAATTGTTGCAATTTCGTGACAGTGCGTACACTGTTTCGGTTCGCTAGGCTTGCCGGGTCGATCCCCGTCGCTCCTGCTCACCCGTCGGTGGGTCCTGTGCGTGGTCGACCGTCCGACCCGTCCCGTCAAAGACTCGCAAGGGAGAGGTTCCCTCCCAGATGACCGAATCCGTCTTCTCATCGCTCATGGGTCGCGACATGGCGGTCGATCTGGGAACGGCGAACACGTTGGTGTACGTGCGCGGACGGGGGATCGTGTTGAACGAACCGTCGGTGGTCGCCGTGTCGACCCGCGACGACCGCCTCCTGGCCGTCGGCACCGAGGCGAAGCGCATGATCGGCCGCACGCCCGCCTACATCACCGCGGTCCGCCCCCTGAAGGACGGGGTCATCGCGGACTTCCAGATGTGCGAGAAGATGCTGCGGTACTTCATCAACAAGGTGCACCAGCGCCGTTGGTCGAAACCGCGCATGGTCGTGTGCGTACCCTCGGGCATCACCGGCGTCGAGCAGCGTGCGGTGCAGGAAGCCGCGGAGTTCGCCGGCGCCCGCAAGCCCGCCCACATCATCGAAGAGCCCATGGCCGCGGCGATCGGTGCGGGACTGCCCGTGCACGAACCGACCGGGAACATGGTGGTCGACATCGGCGGCGGCACGACCGAAGTGGCGGTCATCTCCCTGGGTGGGATCGTGGCGTCGCAGTCGGTCAGGGTCGGTGGCGACGAACTCGACGATTCGATCGTGCAGTACATCAAGAAGGAGTACAGCCTCGCCCTCGGTGAGCGCACGGCCGAGGAGGTCAAGATCGCGCTCGGCTCGGCCTGGCCGCTCCAGGAGGAGATGCACGCCGAGATCCGCGGACGTGACCTGGTGACGGGGCTACCCAAGACGATCGTGACCTCGACCGACGAGATCCGTGAGGCGCTCGCCGAACCGGTCGACGCGATCGTCGACGCGGTCAAGACGACCCTCGACAAGACCCCGCCCGAGTTGGCCGCCGACATCATGGAGAAGGGCATCATGGTGACCGGCGGCGGCGCGCTGCTCCACGGTCTCGAGGCCCGGCTCGAGCACGAGACCGGCATGCCGATCGTCACCGCGCAGAATCCGCTGCACTCCGTGGCCATCGGATCGGGCCAGTGGCTCGAGGAGATCGGTGTCAAAGGTGGGGGAATGTTCGGCTCGACCAACGACGCCTGAGTAGCGGAAGCTGGTGGCCGGTCCCGGGCGATCCCGCCGTCGACGTCGATTCACGCTCGTCGTGTTGATCCTCGCCTCGCTGACGATCCTGACGATCAACTTCCGCTCGACCGGCGCGGTCCAGAGCGTCGGACGTGTCGCCGGTTCGGTGTTCTCGCCGGTGCGCGACGCCGCGGCCTGGGTCGGCCATCCCTTCGGCAACCTGTGGAACTCGGCGTTCCACTACTCGGAGGTCAAACGCGAGAACCAACGGCTGCAGCGGCGGGTCGACGAGCTCGAAGCCCGCAAGGTCCACGACCAGATCGACCAGCGCCTCTACCGGCAGTTGCTCGCCCAGGCCGACATCACCTACCTGAAGGGGCTCCCCACGGTCGCCGCGCAGGTCACCTCGGGGCCGGTGTCGAACTTCTCGGATTCGCTCACGATCGACCGTGGCTCGGGCGACGGGATCAAGGTCGGCATGGCGGTGGTGACCGACCAGGGGCTCGTGGGGAAGGTGGCGAAGGTGTCGGGCGGCCAGGCGCAGGTCCAGCCGATCACCGACCCCAATCTGGCGTTCTTCGTCAAGGTCTATGCGCGGACCGACAAGGAGGACCCCGGTACCACCGGCGAGGCCCACGGCATGGGCACCGGCCGCGACGTACGGATCAGCGACGGGATCCTCGCGAACGTCCGGGTCACCAAGCGTGACCCGGTCTACACGAGCGGGGTCGCCACGAGCACCTACCCGCCGGGGATCCCGGTCGGCACGGTGTCGGCGGTCGCGCCGACCGCGGACCGGACCCAGCAGCGGGTCGACGTGCGTCCGTACGTGAGCTTCGACCGACTGTCGATCGTGCGGGTCGTGTTGTGGGAGCCGACCCCGTGACCGGTCTGCGGATCGCGAAGGTCTCGTTCGTCGCGTTCGTCGCCGTCGCGCTCCAGGTGTCGGTGGCGGCGCAGTTGCCCATCGCCGGCGCGATGGTCGACGTGATCCTCGTCGCCACGATCGCCGCGGGCCTCGCGGCGGGCCCCGAGGCCGGCGCCGCGGTCGGGTTCGCCTGCGGGCTGGTGATCGACCTGTTGGGGGTGGGCCCGGTGGGGCTCACCGCGCTGGTGTACACGTTGATCGGCTACGGCGTGGGGGTGTCACAGATCGGGGTGTTGCGGACCAGTCGGCTGATCCCGCTGGCGAGCGCCACCATCGCGGCGCTGGTCGCCGTGTTCGCGTACGCGTGGGTCGGTGAGGTGCTCGGCCAGCACCTGTTCGCCGTGGCCGAGGTGCCCACCGTCGCCCTGGTGGTGACGGTGTCGACGGCGGTGTTGTGCCTACCGGCACGCCGCGTCATGGGCTGGGCGTTCGCCGAGGAGGACGACCGCCGGATCCAGGGGATCGGCCGGTGGTAGTCGCCGCCGACCGTCGGGTGCGGTTCCGGGCGCTGGCACTGGTGTGTCTGGGCGTGTTCGCGGCGCTGTTCGCCCGCCTGTGGTATCTGCAGGTGCTGAACGCACCGACCTATGAGCACGTCGCCACGCTGACCTCGACACGCACGGTGACGATCCCCGCTCCGAGGGGGCGGATCCTCGACCGCAACGGCAAGGTCCTGGTCGACAACGTGCCGACCAAGGTGGTGGCGATCGACCGTCAGAAGCTCGAGAACGCCCCGAACCGCGACGCCGTGATTTCGCGGGTCGCGACCCTGTTGAACCACTTCGAACACCCGAAGACCCCGTACACGCCTGCCGGGATCGAACGGGACCTCTCGGTCAACCAGGTCGGTCCCTTCGACCCGGTCCCGCTCGCCGAGAACGTCTCCGACGAGCTGCTGGTGGAGCTGATCGAGCACCAGGCCGACTACCCCGGCGTGGTGGCCGAGACCCGACTGTTGCGTCAGTACCACTACGGCAGCCTGGCGGCGCAGGTGCTGGGCCGGGTGGGACCGATCCCCGAGAAGATGTGGCAGGCCCACGAACACGACGACGACCCGTACCCCAAGGACGCGCAGGTCGGGCTGTCGGGCGTCGAGCAGTCGCTCGAGAAGTACCTGCGCGGCACCGACGGTGAACGCGTGGTCGAGGTGACTCCGGCGGGCAAGGTCGTGCGGACGGTCAAGACCGTGCCGCCGACACCCGGGCACGACGTGGAACTGACGATCGACATCGACGCGCAGGCGGCGACCGAAGCGGCGCTTGCCGCCCAGATCGCCGCCACCAGGGAGTCGAAGGGCAATCCGCCCGTGCCGGGCGCGGCCGCGTTGTTGATGGATCCCAAGACGGGCCGGGTGCTGTCGATGGCGTCGTATCCCACCTACGACCCGTCGATCTTCGTGCCGGCCATCTCCGAGAACGACTGGAAGGCGCTGCAGTCCGAGAACGCCCATTCACCGTTGACGAACCGGGCCGACGGCGGGTTGTACTCGCCCGGGTCGACGTTCAAGCTGGTGACTGCGGTGTCGGGATTGCAGCACGGTATCGTGACGGCGGACTCGCCCTACCACGACGTCGGCTACGTCGAGGTCGGTGGACAGCGGTTCACGAACGACAAGGGCGACGGCGCACTGGGGTGGCTGTCGATGCCCCAAGCGCTGACCCAGTCGTCGAACGTGTACTTCTTCAACATCGGTCAGCGCCTCTGGGAAGGGCGCGGTCGGCTCGGCGAGGATGCGCTCCAGAACACGGCGAACGACTTCGGGTTCGGGCAGATGAGCGGCATCGACCTTCCCGACGAGAAGGCCGTGCCGGTACCGACGCCGGCCCGGCGCAAGAAGCTGCACGATGAGCATCCCGACGCGTTCCCCACCGAAGACTGGTACACGGGTGACAACCTGAACCTGGCGATCGGCCAGGGCGACCTGCTGGTCACTCCCTTGCAGCTCGCGAACGCCTACGGACAGTTCGCGAACGGTGGCGACCGGTATCAGCCCACGTTGTTGCTCCGGGTGCTGAAGCCGTTCGCGGAGCTCGACGCGTCGGGTGCCCCGGTCGACAAGAGCGACGTGGTGTCCGAACCGGCTCCGGTCAAGATCGGGCACGTCGACCTGCAGCCCGACTGGCACGCTGCGATGATGCAGGGGTTCTCGGGCGTGACCCAGTCGACCAGCCCGCGCGGTACCGCCTCGGAAGTGTTCGCCGGGTTCCCCTTCGACCGCTTCCCGGTCGCCGGCAAGACCGGTACCGCGCAGACCGGCAAGGACCCGGAGACGGGGAAGGAGAAGTTCTCGAACGCGTTCTTCGTCGGATTCGGTCCGACGACCGACGCGCGCTACGTCGGCGTGGCCACCCTCGAGGAGGCGGGGTACGGCGCCGCGGCCGCGGCGCCGGTGGTGCGGGCGATGCTCGAACCGGTCGCCACGACCGGTCGCTGGCCGACGGTGGCCCCGGTCGTCCCGTCGTCGCCGCCACCGCCGACGACGTCGACCACCACGACCACTTCGACGACGTCGACGCTGCCCGGTGAAGTAGCGACCGAGGACGGCGTGCGTTCGCCTGAAGCCGTTTCCGGCGGCGCCGGCGACACCACCGAGACCACGACGTCGGGCTCGGTCGCTGCGGGGGGACGATGAGCGCGCCGACCTCGCTGGGCCGCCGGAGCCGACCGGCACGCGGCACACTCGGCTCGCTGCGGCACGATCCGGCCGCGCCGTACCGGCACCTGGACTGGGTGCTGATCGTGGCGGTGCTCGCCATCTCGGCGGTGGGCCTGCTGATGGTGTTCTCCACCTCGCGTGGGGCGAGCCCGCCGTACTACTACGCCCAGGCGGCCAAGCAGCTCTTCTTCGTGGTGCTCGGCATCGTCGCCGCCGCGATCATCCTGGCGATCGACTACCGGCACTACCGGGACTGGGCGCCGTTCATCTACGGCGCCGGTCTGGCGTTGTTGCTGTTCGTGCTGACCCCGCTGGGCTCGTCGCACAAGGGATCCCAGAGCTGGATCGACCTGGGCATGTTCCAGCTCCAGCCATCGGAGATCGCGAAGGTCACGTTCATCATCGGCATCGCCGGACTGGCCGCGCACTACCGCGGCGAGCCGACGCTGGGTCGGGTGGCGGCGCTGTTGGCCGTCTCGGGGGTGCCGATCGTGCTGGTGCTCGCCCAGGGCGATCTGGGCACGGCGCTGGTGTTCGTCGCGATGGTGCCGACGATCCTGTGGATCGGGGGCACCAAGGGTCGCTACCTGGTGGTGCTCGCGCTGCTCGCGGTGGTGGTGGCGTTCGCGATCGTCACCTCCGGCGCGCTCAAGCAGTACCAGACCGACCGGTTGACGGTGTTCGTCACCCAGACCGACACCGGGGTGGCCGCCGCCCACAGCCAGGGTGCCGCCTACAACCTCGACCAGGCGAAGATCGCGATCGGTCACGGTGGCCTGTGGGGGCGGGGGCTGTTCAACGGTTCCCAGACCCGGACGGGCCAGGTGCCCGAGCAGGACACCGACTTCATCTTCACCGCGGCGGCCGAACAGTTCGGGTTCGTGGGGGCCGCCGTGCTGTTGGCGGTGATGGGGTTGGTGGTGGTCCGGGTGTGGCGGACCGCCCAGTTGGCCCGCGACGACTTCGGCGCGTACGTGTGCGCCGGGGTGCTGGCGATGTTCCTGTTCCAGATCTTCGAGAACGTCGGCATGACGATGGGGATCATGCCGATCACCGGTATTCCCCTGCCTTTCATGTCGTACGGCGGCTCGTCGACCCTGGCGAACTTCGCCGCGGTCGGCCTCGTGCTGAACGTGCACGCCCGTCGTTTCGCCTGATCGGCGGGGGTGCCGCCGTGTGGCCGGCGTCGTCGGCACGGTGCTCGATCGGACGGTGGAGGCCGACGGTTGGGGTGCGCCCGCCGTGGGCAGTACCGGGCAGGCGCACGGGTGGGCACTAGGCTGGGCCGGGTATGCGATCGATTCGGTTGTGTGACCGAACCCATGCAGTGACCGGCGTCCTTCACGGACGGCACGGGGATTCACTGCAGATCAGCATGTTTCGAGTCATTCTGTTCATCGCGAACGGTGTCGCCGGCCGCGGCGGACCTTCGGGTCTCGCCCTGTGCGCCGCGTCGACACCGGTGACCGTGCGTGTGCCCCCGACATCGGCGGGCCGCTCGGGGCGCGGACGGGGTGACCATGATCTTGTGAGGATTTTCCATGAACGAACCCGCGACCCCGGACGCCACGTCCGGCGGCAACGGTGCGGCGACCGCGCCGCGCAACGAACAACAGACCAGCTCGGGCGCCGACGGTGCCCGAGCGCAGGCCGCGTCCCGAGCGCCGCGCTCGGAGCCGAGCGGGTCCGAGCCGTCAGCGGCTGAACTGAAGCCCCGCGACGCCTCTCAGGCATCCCAGAGCGGTGCCTCGGAGTCGTCCGGCACGGGAGCCCGCAAGCGGCGACGCCGCCGCGGCGGTCGGGGGCGAGGCCAGAGTCAGGGTCAGGGCCAGAGCCAGGGCCAGAACGGCGAAGGTCGTTCGAACGGTGATGGGTCGTCCCCGGGCGCCGGTGGACCGACGGGCGGCGGAACCGGTGGCTCCGATCGGCGCGGCGGCGGGCGTGCCGACCAGCGGGTCCGCGCGGGCGACCGGGCCGCCAGGGCCGAGAGCGAACCCGACGAACTGCCCAAACCGGCCCGGGAGGGCCGGCCCTCGGCCGACGACGCGGCGAAGGGCCTGGTCGGCACCCCGGAGGTCGAACGCGCAGGCCACCGCGCCAAGCCGGCTCCGGCCGGTGCCGAGCGCACCGACGTCGGGGGGCAGGCCCCCAAGCCCCGCATCGGTGACACCCGGCCTGCGCCTGAGCCGAGCGGTGGCGAGCAGAGCGCCGGGTCCGGCTCGAAGGGAAACCGTGACCGGCGGGCCGGTGGCGGTTCCGACGGTGGCGCCGGGCAGGCCCGGAAGCGTCGTCGTCGGGGTGGACGGGGCCGGTCGTCGGGCAAGGGTCCGGCCAAGACCGCTCAGGGGCGCGAGCCCGAAGGCGTGCGGTCGGGGGTCGCCAAGCCCGTCACCGCGCTGACCGGCGGTGAGGCGATCGAACTCGACGAAGACGTCTTGGAAGAGCGCCGTGGGCGCACCCGCAACGGCAAGCCCGTGGGTCGCTACCTCATGGCCGTGCACGTGCAATCCGAGGCGACCCAGATCTCGATCCTCGAGGGGCGTTCACTCATCGAGCACTACGTCGCCCGACCCTCCGACGACATCACCCAGATCCACGGCAACATCTATCTGGGGCGGGTGCAGAACGTCCTGCCCGGTATGGAGGCCGCATTCATCGACATCGGCACCCCCAAGAACGCCGTGCTGTACCGCGGGGACCTGCACTTCGACCCCGAGGACATCGAGGAACGCGACGACGCCCGGATCGAACAGCTCCTCCAACCCCGCCAGACGGTGCTGTGCCAGGTCACCAAGAACCCGATCATGCACAAGGGCGCCCGACTCACCCAGGAGGTGTCGTTGCCGGGGCGCTTCGTGGTGCTCGTGCCGAACTCGCGCACCCTCGGGATCTCCAAACGGCTGCCCGACGCCGAACGCAAGCGGCTCCGCAAGATCGTCGACCGGGCCCGCCCCGAAGGTCACGGGGTGATCGTGCGCACCGCCGCCGAGTCGATCACCGGGCCCGAGATCGAACGCGACCTGGCCCGGCTCGTGGCCCAGTGGGAGAAGATCGACGCGCTGGCCAAGAAGGCCTCGGCACCGGCGTTGTTGTACCGCGAGCCCGACATGGCGTTGCGGGTGATCCGTGAGGAGTTCTCCAAGGACTTCCGTTCGGTCGTGATCGACGACAAGGAGATCTTCGACGACGTCCACGATTACGTGGCCAGCGTGTCGCCGGCGTTGGCCGAACGGGTCAGCTACTTCGATCCGTCGACCGAGAGCCTGCCGCTGTTCGAACAGCACCACATCGTCGAACAGCTCCGTCGGGCGCTGGACCGCAAGGTCTGGCTCCCCTCGGGTGGGTCGTTGATCATCGAGCACACCGAAGCGCTCACCGTGATCGACGTGAACACGGGAAAGAACGTGGGCAAGTCGAGCCTCGAGGAGACGGTGTTCGCGAACAACCTGGAGGCGGCGGTCGAGATCGCGCGTCAGCTCCGGCTCCGCGACGTGGGCGGGATCATCGTGATCGACTTCGTCGACATGGAGGTGAAGAAGAACCGGGCGGAGGTCGTGCGGGTGTTCCGCGAGGCCCTGGCCCGCGACAAGACCCGCACCCAGGTGTTCGACATCTCCGAGCTGGGACTGGTGCAGATGACCCGCAAGCGGATCGGCGAAGGTCTGCTCGAATCGTTCAGCGAGCCGTGCACGACCTGTGAGGGGCGGGGCGTGGTCTTCGACCGGGCGCTCTTCGACCTCTGATTCTGTGGATCGCCGGGTCAGCCGGTAACATTCGCACCCATGTATGCCGTGATCGCAACCGGTGGAAAGCAGTATCGAGTCGCAGAAGGTGACACCCTCGACGTCGAACGTCTCGGTGTGACCAGCGGCGAAGTCGAACTCACCCCGGTGCTGCTGGTCGACGGTGACACGGTCACCGCGACGCCCTCAGCGCTCGCCGGCGCCAAGGTGACCGCCGAGGTCGTCGGCGAAGCCAAGGGCCCGAAGATCACGGGCTACACCTACAAGAACAAGTCGAACCAGAGCAGGCGTTGGGGTCACCGTCAGCGGTACGCCACGATCCGGATCACCGGCATCTCGCCTTCCTGACCGCCCTCTTTCACGCTGAGGTACCAACCATGTCAAAGACCAAAGGTGGCGGCTCGACCCGCAACGGCCGCGACTCCAACGCCCAGCGCCTGGGCGTCAAGGTGTTCGACGGCACCGAGGTGCACGCCGGCACGATCATCGTCCGCCAGCGCGGCACGCGCATCCACCCGGGTGAGAACGTCGGTCGCGGCGGCGACGACACCCTGTTCGCGCTGGCTCCGGGCAAGGTGAAGTTCGGCGCTCGCAAGGGCCGCAAGCTCGTCGACGTGCTGCCGGGCTGAGCGCGGTCCGGTCGGCCGCCACTGGCCGTCGAGCCGCGGCGGCCACGTGGTCAGTTCTGGTGGTCGCTGCGCGGACCACCGTTCGCGCGCCTGGTTGACGTCTCGATTCGCTCGTAGGTAGGGTCGCTTGACGGTGGCCGTTTGGTCACCTGTTGAGTTGGCCGACGTGGAAGGGGGCACCGCATGGTCTTTCGGCGTGCGGAAGGGCTGCGCACCGAAGCAGTCGAAGACGGGTTCCTGGTGCTCGTTGCAGGAGCCGACCGGGTGCTTCATCTGCGAGGCGAAGAAGCAGAGGCTTTCGTACTGGTCGACGGTGGCGCGACCGAGGTTCCCGAGCGCTTGCAGACGGCGATGGCCGGCCTGGTCGAGTTGGGGATCGTCCACACCGACGCCTGGTCCCGCCGGCGCGTGCTCCAGCTCGGTGGCGCGGGAGCGGCGGCCGCGGTCGCGATGATCGCGTTGCCCGGGGTCGCGGCGGCGGATTCTCCGGGCGCCGACCCCTCGACGACGATCGCGACGAGCTCGACCACGACGACCACGACGACCGTACCGCCACAACGTGGTACGAGTCTCTACATCGCCGATTGGAACCTGGGAAAGGTGTTCGCGATCGCCGAAGACGACGTTCAGTCGGAGGTTGCGAGTGGTCTGTCACTGCCGAACGCCATTGCCGTCGCCCCCTCAGGCCATGTGTACGTGACGGTGACGAGCAAGGTGGTCGTCGTCGCCCCTGACGGGACGGTGTCGGATTTCTCGACCGGCCTGTCCCAGCCCATGGGGGTGGCGGTCGGCTCGGACGGCACGGTGTACGTCGTGGAGAAATCCATGGACCGGCTGCTCGCCGTACCTGCCGGCGGTGGGGCTGCGAGTGTCGTGTCGACCGGCCCCCTCGACCGACCGAACGGGGTGGCCCTGGATGCGGACGGAAACCTCTACATCACCGACGAGTCCAGCGGCCGCGTCGTGCGGGTTCCCGCGGGTGGCGGCACGCCGTCGACGTTCGCCGATGGTCTCTCGACGCCCTGGGGAGTGACGGTGGATGCTGCCGGATCCGTGTACGTCACCGGGAAATTCGGGTCGAGCGTGAAGCGGTATCCGCCGGGTGGCGGCACCCCGGTCGACGTCGGATCGGGCCTCGGCTTCATGTCGTTCGGTGTGGCGGTCGACGACGACGGAAACGTGTATGTCGCGGATCCTGGCAATGCGCGCGTCGTGAAGTTCCCTGCGGGTGGGGGCGCGTCCACGAACGTCGGGTCCGGTCTGGTGTTCCCACAGGGTGTGGCCATCGGCTGAGGCCAGGGCGATCGGCCCGCGTCGCGTCACCTCGTCTTCGGAGCTGCCCACCGTTGCGGCGGCTTGCCGGTGCACGGTTTCACCTGAGCCGAGCGTGGCCGCCGTGACCCGCTGGCGGTTCGATCACGGTGCAATCTCGTGACGCGATCGAGGCACCCCCGAGGTGGTCAGACAGCGGCAGGGAGGCGGTCGGGATTCCAGCCGAGTTCATCGACGGCGCAGCGCAGAAGGTACCGGTCGGTCATGCCGCTGACGTAGCGCACGGCCTCGGCAACCGGATCGGGATCATGCATGCCGGCCCGTGACGTGCCCGCGGGCATCTGGGTTGCGCTTGCCGCCGAGCCGGCGCCGGGCACAAGGGCCGTTGGGCTCGACGGCGTGATCGTGCCCGCGGGCACGGTGTCTGGATGGTGTGCGCTCGTGCCCGCGGGCACGTCTTCGGCACGCTGCGGGCCGTGCCACATACGCTCCGGGTGTTCGATGAAGTACTGGCACAGTTCGGTGATGACCGCGGCGGCGCTCTCGGCCTGGGCGACCGATTCGTCGCGGAGATAGATGCGTTCGTAGTTGAACGCCCGGAAAGCCGAAAGTGCCTCGGCCTCGGTCGCCCGAAGCGCCACGATGCCAGACGAAGCGATCGTCTCGATCATTGCGGTGACCAGTGCCCCGAGTTGTACCCGCCGCTCGGCTCCCAGCACGTCGCGGACCTCTCGAGGCAGGTCGTCGGGTGAGACGATGCCGGCGGCGACGGCGTCTTCGAAGTCGTGGCAGACGTAGGCGATGCGGTCTGCCCAGGCCACGACCTCCCCTTCGGGGGTCATGGGTGCTGGGCGGTTCCAGGAGTGGTTGCGGATCGCGTCGAGCGTCTCGGCACAGAGGTTCAGCGGCGCGAGCACGACATCGGCTCCGTAGACGGCGTGGTGGTAGCCGCCATCGACGAAGGGCGACAGTGCGCCCTCTGACGCATGCCCAGCGGGGCCGTGCCCACAGTCGTGGCCGATCGCAGCGGCTTCGGTGAGGGCCACGTTCAGCCCGATCGGCCGGGCGATCGACACCGCGACCTGGGCGACCTCGATCGCATGGGTGAGCCGAGTACGCAGGTGGTCGTTCTCTGGAGCGACGAACACCTGGCACTTCCCGGCGAGCCGGCGGAAGGCGCGGGAATGCTTGATCCGGTCACGGTCGCGTTCGAAGCAGGTGCGATACGGGTCAGGTGCCTCGGCGATCAGACGGTTCCCTGCGCCTGCGGCTCGGGTGGCGCCGCCAGCGAGCATGGCGTCTTCGCGTGCCTCGCGCTCGGCGCGGGTGTGCGCGGCGCCGCTGGACCCCACGTGGATCGGGCCATGAGCGGTGACGGG
>CAZQSU010000031.1:0-30866 GCA_964595905.1 uncultured Iamiaceae bacterium | reverse complement strand
TCGGCGACGCCGGCCATGGCGAGGGGATGCAGCGACTGGAGCATCAACGACGAGAATCCGCCGATGATGCCCGACGGATGGCCGTGCACCGTCCAGGTGACCGAGTCGGGACCGAACAGGCCCGGGTCGCCGGGCGGATCGGTGTACTGGATGCCCGGCAGCGTGCCGGCCGAGAACGCCGCCTGGAGGTTCGAGGCCACCAGGTTGCGGGCGGGGGCGAGCGGATCGATGCGCATCTGCGATGCTCCTGGGTGACGGCGGCATCGACGGAACCGATGCCGAGGCTGCTGCCGTCACGGTAGAAGTTGGACTTGACAAGTGTCAAGACTACGGGGCACCCTGCACCGATGGCAACCACCCGGCGGATCTCCGATGCCGACCTGCTCGACGCGGCGCTCGAGGAGTTCGGCGACCAGGGGTTCGAGGGGACCTCGGTGCGTGCGCTGTGCCGCCGGCTCGGGGTGAGCCACAACCTCGTCCACGAACGGTTCGGCACCAAGGACGACCTGTGGCGCTACGCCGTGGCCCACGGGTTCACCGCGCTGGCGGTGGAGCTCGCCGCCGCCGCATCGGCCGCGCCCGACGACCCGTACGACCGGTTACGTGCGATCCTCATCCGGTACGTGGAACTGACGGCGGCCCGACCCGCCTTGATCCGCATCATCAACTACGAGGCGATGCACCCCGGCGAGCGTCTCGACCACCTGTACTCGTCGTACCTTCGACCGGCGCACCAGGTGGCCGACGCGGCGCTGCGGTTGTTGGAACACCAGGGGCGCACCCATCGCATCCCGGCCGCGACGCTGCATTTTCTGATCGGCCATGGCGCCGGCGGGCTGGCCAGC
The DNA here is from genome assembly GCA_964595905.1 of uncultured Iamiaceae bacterium. Classification (GTDB taxonomy): domain Bacteria; phylum Actinomycetota; class Acidimicrobiia; order Acidimicrobiales; family Iamiaceae; genus JAFDWI01. The sequence continues at coordinate 30,021 of CAZQSU010000031.1, read as the reverse complement.
CTGCCCGCACTCGCCGGGCGCTTCGGCCCCGACGACCCCGACCCGGTCACCCAGGCGACCGCTGCGGTCGACCTGGTGCTCCGCGGCATCCTCACCGACACCCCCTCCTGACCTCCCGACCTCCTGACCAACGCCACCGCATCGCAACTCCGGGGCCGATGGTGCGGTGACGATCCTGCGGTGACGATCCTTCCGCCCCGGAGTTCGGACGCGACCGCGAACGGGCGGGCGGCCGGGCCGACGGGAAGCGGCGTGCGAGACTGGACGGGTGAGCGCCCCGCCGATCCCCGACCAGCACGGCCGCACCGCGGTGGTGACCGGCGCCAACTCGGGGCTCGGCCTGGTGACCGCCCGCACGCTCGCCGCCGCCGGTGCCCGCGTCGTGCTCGCCTGTCGCGACCCCGAGCGGGCCGCGACCGCGCTCGACGACGTGCGGGCCGCGGCGACCGGTCCGGCACCCGAGACCGTCCGGCTCGATCTGGCCGACCTCGACTCGGTCGCCGCCGCCGCGGACGACATCGCCGGGCGCATCGATGCGCTGGCCGTGCTGGTCAACAACGCCGGGATCATGGCGCCGCCCCGATCGCGCACCGTCCAGGGCTTCGAGACCCAGTTCGGCGTCAACCACCTCGGCCACTTCGCGCTCACCGGGCGACTCCTGCCGACCCTGCTGGCGGCCGCCGAACCGCGAGTCGTCACCGTGTCGTCGGGCGGCCACCGGGCCGGGTGGATCCACTGGGACGACCTGGCCGCCGAACGGCACTACAGCGCATGGCTGCGCTACGGCCAGTCCAAGCTCGCGAACCTGCTGTTCACCGCCGAGCTGGCGCGGCTCGCCACCGAGCACGACACGTCGCTCCTCGCCGTCGCGGCCCACCCCGGCTATGCCGCGACGAGCCTGACCCACAACGGCCCGGGCAACCGGGGCGCGAACCGCATCATGGACACCCTCACCCGCATCGGCGACCGCCTGCTCGCCCAGTCATCCGAGCAGGGTGCGATCCCCCAGATCCACGCCGCGACCGCGCCCGACGTGAAGGCGAACGACTACTTCGGGCCCGACGGCTTTCTCGAACAGTCGGGCAGGGCCGCAAAACGTGTCGGCCGGACCCGCCGGGCGTCGGACGCCGAGGCGGCACGCCGGCTCTGGGAGGTGTCGACGGAGCTGACCGGCGTCGAGTATCCCTGGCCGGCCTCGGCCTGAATCCGAAGACGAGACCGGCCGAGGGCTTCCGCGCCGCCGGCACCGACCGGAACCTTCCGCGGCGTCCGCCCAGTTCGGTCCCGGGTCAGCCGGTCGGGCGGAGATGCACTCGCCCGCAGGGGAACGGATGCCCGGACGGAAACGCGACGGCCGCGGGGGTCTCGTCGGCCTCCACGGCGAGATGGACCAGCAGCTCGGCCGTGGCGACGGCGTCGCCGAGGGCGTGGTGCGCACCGTGGTTGACGATGCCGAAGGTCTCACACAGGTATGCGAGGTTGGCCGGACGGTACCCACGCCGGCGGGCCAGGGCCATCGTGCACAACGGTTCGCGGGTCCAGCGGAGCCCCACCCGCCTGAACTCGGCGTCGAGAAAGCCCACGTCGAACGACGCGTTGTGGGCCACGATCGTGCGCCCCGAAAGCCGGAACGCGAGATCGCCGGCGATGTCGGCGAAGGTGGGGGCTCCGTCCAGCATCGACCCGGTGACCCCGTGGATGTGGGTCGGGCCGGGCGCGCACCCCGGGTCGACGAGGGTCTCCCAGCGCTCCTCGACCGCACCGTCGGCGGCGACCAGGACGAGACCGATCTCGATCGTGCGTGCCCCTCGACGCGGAGAGAGTCCCGTCGTCTCGAGGTCGAGGACGGCGAACCCGGCGGTGGCGACCGCCGCGGCGGGCACCGTGGCGGTCACCGACGCCGAAGCGGGAGCGGAACCAGCACTCATCACCCGTCGAATCTAGGACCCCGCGGTGACATCGGACGCGGACGGCGGGTGACTTGGGGTTTCATTGCCGCCACGACCTTCGCACCGGGCCATGGCCCACGACGGGAGCGTCGATGCCGGAACGGGCACGCCGCAGGTCACCTGTCGTCGGTGGACCGGTCGCGTCCGCGTCGTCGCGCGGCCAGGGCCGCAGCGGTGCCTGCCGATAGCATTGACGGGTCTTGCGGGCCGTTAGCTCAATTGGTAGAGCCGCGGACTTTTAATCCGTTGGTTGTGGGTTCGAGTCCCACACGGCCCACCACCACCGGCCCTGTGCCACCGACTCATTCCGGATCCAGACCGAAGAGTGCCGTCGCGTTGCGGTGCGCGAACCGCGCTCGGTCGTCGCTCGAGTCGAACGCCGCGAGGAACGTGTCGATCTCGGAACGCGTGGGGTGCTGGAACGGGTAGTCGGTGGAGAACACCAGCCGGTCGGGGCCCGTCACCGACATCGCGTAGGCCAGCAGCGCCGGGTCCAGCATGCCCGACGTGGTGAGGTGGATGTTGGTCCGGAAGTACTCGGACACCTTCCGTGCCAGCCCGGCGGGGCCCGACAGACTGTCGACCCGGTCGAGCCAGAACGCCAGCAGCTCGCCCCAGTGGCCCAGGATCACCTGCAGGTCGGGGTGCCGGTCGAAGGTGCCGCGCAGGATCAACCGCAACGCCGCGGTCGCGGCGTCGACGTGCCACCCCCACCCGAACGTGGCCAGGCCGAGGTCGGTCAGCTCGTCGAAGCCGCGGTAGGACGCGTCGCGGACCGCAGCGGACGGGAGTTGGGGGTGGATGAACACGGGGTGGCCCAGCGCGGCCGCGGTGGCGAAGAACTCGTCGTAGACCGGATCGTCGAGGAAACGGTCGCCGGATCGGCCGTACACCATCGTGCCGACGTGCCCGAGCCCAGCGGCCCGTTCGAGCTGTCCCGCGACCGCCTCGGGCGCCGACATCGGCAGGGTCGACAGGGCGCGCAGCCGGCTCGGGTGGGCGCGTACCGCTTCTGCGGCGACGTCGTTCGCCGCGCGGCTGAGCCTCACCGCCTCGTCAGGGGCGAGGGGCTGGGTACCCGGCGGCGTGAGAGCGATCACGGCGAGGTCGATGCCCTGCGCGTCCATGGCGGCGATCCGCCCCGCACCGAGATCGCGGAGTCGCTCCTGATGGTCGCCGAGGTCGTTGAAGGCGAGGCTCTCGTCAGGGGATGCAGCAGCACGGAGCGCCTCGGTGAGCTCCGGGAGGATCCAGTGTTCTTCGATGGCGACCAGTCTCATGTCGGTCACTCCTCGTTCGGGGACGCGGGTTCAAATATCTATCATTTGACAACTGTCGATTGACAGCCAATATACCGTGACCACATGGACGAAGCACAACGGACTCGTCTGTTCGAACTCGCCGACCTGATCCTGGCGCTGAGCCGCCACATCCACGCGTCGAAGGACTTCGCGTTCGAAGCCTGGACGCCGCTGGAGAGCGCCGTGATGCGCTACATCGACCGAAACCCGGGCACGACGGCGAGCGCCGCGGCCGAGGCGACCCGGCTCGTCTCCAGCAACTTCAGCCGAGCGGTGCGCGGGCTCGAACGCAAGGGACTGGTGCGCCGCACCGTCGACCGGGACGACGCTCGCCGGGTACGCCTGTATCCGACCGAGGTCGCCGACCGGCAGCTCGAGACCCTGCGGGACACCTGGAGTCGGCTCCTCGACGGGGTGTTCGACGACGCCGATGAGATCGACCGGATCAACGCCGCGCTGCGGCGCATCGAGGCCCACGTCGTCGACGTCGGTGTCGACGTCGGTGTCGACGGCGCGGATCGACGGGCTCCCTAGAGCCGTCCGCGCCCCCGCAGATCACCTCGCCGGGATCACCCGCGCGAGCGTGCGGTCGACATCGTCGCGGTGATGGACCAACTCGTGCAGGGTGTGCGCCGCGACCCAGGCGAGGTCGACCTCGGCGGGTTCGGGATGGCCATAGACGCACGTACGGCGCCATGCCGTGTCGTCGAGCCTCACGGCCACGGCGACGAGCAGCTCGGTGGCGACCTCGAGGTGGGCGACGAGGCGGGCCGGGTCGGTGTCGCTGTAGCCGGCGAGGCGCGGACGGTGGTCGCGGTGCATCGTGACGATCGTGGGCGTGTCCTCGACGAGAGCGAGCAGCAGCCGCTCCCGTTGGACCAGCAACACGTCACGCACGTGGCCCGCGTACTCCAGGGCCGACCACTCACCGCCAGTGGGACGGACGCCCAGTCGCGACCGCTCGACGGGATCATCTGACGCCGCCGCCACCCGCACCACGAACTCGTGCCCCGCGGCGTCCAGCTCGCCGACCACGCCCGCAGGCGGATGTTCGCCGTAGCCGAACGCGCACGCGTCGCACCGCGTCATCGCCGGAGCCTGCCACGTCGGTGCGTGACCGACCACTGGATTTTCGCTCCGACCGGCAGTAGCATCGAACGCTCGTTCGTATCCGCCACGTCAGGAGAGCCGTCATGACCTGGACCGCCGCCGACACCTACCGAGAAGGTCTCGACTTCTTCACCGCCGTCGTCGACGGCGTGCCCGCGGGCTCGTGGGACCGCCCCGCACCCTGCGCGGGATGGACCGCGCTCGACGTGCTCGGCCACCTCGGCCAGGCCGCCGACATGGGCGCGCGGATCCTGCGCGGCGGCGACATGACCTTCGAGCGCGCCGAACCGCCGTCCACCGCGGTCGAAGGCGACCCGACGGACTGGTGGCACGGCCTCGCTGCCGATGCCCGCGACGCGCTCGCCACCGTCGACGACCTCGACCGTGAGGTCGACTCCCCCATGGGCCGCCGCACCGTGCGCGAGGGGCTTTCGTTCCCGGCGGTCGACCTGTTCATCCACGGCTGGGACCTCGCCACGGCGACCGGCCAGTCGGTGGTCATCCCCGACGAGGCCATCGCGTTCACCCGGGCGATGTTCGACCACATCCCCGACGAGGTCGCCCGGCGACCCGGCGTGTTCGCGCCGCGTGTCGACGCGCCCGAGGGCGCGCACCCCACCGACGAGCTCATCGCGTTCACCGGCCGGGACCCGAACTGGACGCCCACCGCCTGAGGTCCGGAAACCAGTTCAGGCGCGTCGCCGACCCAGCACGTAACACGCGATCGCGGCCGCGGCGGCCACGTTGAGCGAGTCGACCCCACCGTGAAGCGGGATCCGTACCCGCCGGCCGATCCGCGCCATCGTCTCGGGCGCGAGTCCCGGGCCTTCGGAGCCGAGCACCAACGCGACCTTCTGGTCCGGCGCGAACGCCACGTCGTCGATCGACGTCGCGGAAGGCTCAGGCGTCAACGCAACGAGCGCGAAGCCGTGGTCGAGCACCACGTCGAGCCCACCGGGAAACGTGGGTAGGCGCGCGTAGGGCAGACCGAACACCTCCCCCATCGACACCCGCGACGCCCGCCGGTAGAGCGGGTCGACCCCGGTCGGGTCCAACAGGAGCGCGTCGGCACCCAGCCCGCGGGCGGTGCGGGCGATGATCCCCAGATTCGTCGGGTTCACCACCCGTTCGAGCACCACCACGCGGGTCGCGTCGACCAGCACCTCCTCGGGTGGCGGCACCGCTCGCCGCTCGAACACGGCCAGCATGCCCCGGTGCACGGCCATGCCGGTGATGCGTCGCACCACGTCGGGCCCGGCGGTGAACACGGGTATGTCGACGGGAACCGAGGCCGGCAGTGGCTTCGTGCGGGTGGCGTCGATCAGCGCGGCGCGCAGGCGGTAGCCCGCCGAGAGCGCACGTTCCACGACGATGTCGCCTTCTGCGAGGAAGATCCCGTCGAGGTCACCTCCGGGCGACTCCCGCCGGAGTCGAAGATCGTGATCACGCATCCCCGTGAACGCGACGATGCGCGGGTCGTCGGGGTCGTCCACGGAGACGTGCGGCACCCGCGGAGTCTCCCATCCGCGTCCGGCCCGAGACGAGAAGCGACCTGTTGGCGGAATCGACGCATCGCTCGAAAGTCGCTGGCTATCGTCGAGGGTGCATGGTCGAGCGACAGGAATCGTCGATGAGTCGCCGCCGGTTCCTCGGCGGGCTGGGCGCGACCGGCGGGGCACTGCTGGGTGGGAGCGCCCTGCTCGGGGCGTGCAGCAGTTCGTCACCGAGCGGCGGGGGCGCGGCCACGACGACCGCGTTGCGCAGCGCCACCACCACGCCGACGGCGCTGTTGGACGTCCCCGCCTCGTCGTCGCCGGTCAGCCACATCGTGGTGCTGATGCAGGAGAACCGCTCATTCGACCACTGGTTGGGGTGGCTCGCCGACGACGAGGACCATCTCGAAGCGGGGCGCCGTCGCTACGGATCTCACTTCACGATCGCGGGTGATCAACGGCAGCGATTCCCCGGCGCGCACGGCGAGGTCGCCACGGCGCACCTGCCGGGCGCGGCCGACGAGACGAACCCGTACCGGGGTTGTGGCCATCCCGACCCGGGACATTCCTGGAGCGACGGGCGTGCCCAGCGTGACCACGGCTTTCTCGCCGAGGCGAGCGGCAACGACGACTTCGCGCTCGGCTACTACCAGGGCGCGGACCTGCCCTTCACCGCGCAACTCGCCAAGCGGTTCAGCGTGTGCGACCACAGCCACGCGTCGCTGCTGTCGTCGACGTTTCCCAACCGCATGTACCTGCATTCGGCCCAGTCGGGTGGCCAGAAGGACAACGCGCTCCCGACCGACGGCGGTTTCGCCTGGGACACGATCTGGGACCGACTCGCCGCCGCGCAGGTCGACGCGGCGTACTACTACAGCGACCTGCCGGTCACGTTCCTGTGGGGTGATCGGCTCCATGGCATCACCCGCAGGGTCGAGGAGTACTTCGACGCGTGCGACAAGGGCACGCTGCCGAACGTCACGTTCATCGACCCGGGATTCCTCGGGGCGACCCGCACCGACAACCACCCCTTCGGTGACATCCACGCCGGTGAACGATTCGCCCGCGACGTGTTCGCCGCGTTCGCCCGCTCACCGCACTGGAAGCACGGGGTGTTCGTCCACACCTACGACGAGTGGGGCGGCTTCTTCGACCACGTGAAGCCTCCGCTGCTGCCCGATGCCCGGGCCAGTCGCAATGACGCCGAGAACTTCGGCCAGGCCGGTTTCCGGGTCCCGACCGTCGTGGCGTCACCCTTCGCCCGACGCGGATCGGTCGACCACACCCTCTACGACCACACGTCGATCCTGCGGATGATCGAGTGGCGCTTCCTCGGCGCCCCGCCGACCGGAACTGGCGGGGGCAAGGGCTGGTCACTCACGACCCGGGACCGTCACGCGCACGACATCGCGTCGATGCTCACCGAGAAGGCGGACCTCGACCTCGGCTTCGACCTCGATGTGAGGATCCCGTCACCGACGCCCGCGTGCGCGGGCGAATCGGGCGGCCTCGCCGCCTTCTCTCCCCCCGACGACGCGACCCCGTCGCAGGTCGTCCCTGCATCGACCACCGCCGAACGCACCTTCATGGAACAGCTCCACGACACCGGCTACTTCGAACGGATCGGCGTCGACGTGCAGCCGTGCAGCATGGCCGACCGCTGGGTCGCCCCACACGCGACCTGAGCCCGCGCCACCACGATTGCGGAGGGCGCTCAGTCGACGATACGGCGGCGCAGGGTGTCGATCCAGCGCGCTGCGTCCTGCTGGGCGGACGACGCCTCGGCCCGGGTCGCGACCCCTTCGTCGCCCGCGGCCGGATACGAGCCGAGGAACTTGCACCGGGCCTGCTCGGCGTACAGGCTGCGCAGGGCGTCGGCGACGACCTCGTCGGCGATGTGGCCCTCCAGGTCCATCAGAAAGCAGTAGTCACCCAGACCCGATCGGGCCGGGCGCGACTCGAGACGGGTCAGGTTGATCGCCCGCGCGGCGAACTCCGCCAGGATCGCCAACAGCGACCCCGGCCGGTCGGCCTGCTGGAACACCACGATCGTGGTCTTGTCGTGTCCGGTCGGCGCCGGCACCCGCTCGGGGGCGACCAGCACGAACCGGGTGGCGTTCTCGGCGTCGTCCTCGACCGCGGACGACAACACCTCGAGCCCGTACCGCTCGCCGGCAAGGGTGTTCGCCAGCGCCGCGACGCGCTTGTCGCCGGCCTCGGCGACGGTGCGGGCCGCCCCGGCAGTCGAGTCGGCGGCGCGTTCGATGACGCCGGGCAGCGTGGTGTGCAGAAACCGACGACACTGACCGAACGCCACCGGCATGGAGGCCACCGAGGAGATGTCGCCCAGGGTCGCGCCCGGCACGCCCAACAGGTCGAGGCTCACCGGGACGACCATCTCGGTCTGGATCAACAGATCGACCTCGAAGGTGAGCGTGTCGACCGTGACGTTCACCATGCCTTCGAGGGCGTTCTCGATCGCCACCACCCCCGCGTCGACCTCACCGTTCTCGGTGGCGTGCAGCACCTCGGGCATCGACGGGAACGGCACCAGGTCGATGGCGTCGATGCCGGGAAGCGACTGGGCGGCCTGTTCGCAGAACGTCGCTTCGGGACCGAGGAAGCCGACCCGCGACCAACGCGGGGCATGGGAATCTGACGGTCCTGGCACGACCGGCAAGGATAGTGACGTGGACGCCGGCGACCTTCGCACGTTGATCGAACAGGTCTCCAGCGGCGCGCTCGACGCGGACGAAGCCGTCGCGCGCCTGCAGAAGCTGCCCTTCACCGACCTGGGTTTCGCCCGCGTCGACCACCACCGCGCGCTGCGCCAGGGCCGGCCCGAGGCGGTGTATGCGCCGGGCAAGGCCGCCGAGCACGTCGCCGCGATCGTCGGCGATCTGCTGACGGCCGATCCCGACGCCGGCCCGGTGATCGTGACGCGCGCGGATGCCGCCCAGCTCGCCGTCGCGACCGACGCCCACCCGGGAGCGGCGGTCCACGGCGACGCCACCGCGCCCGCGGGCACGACGCTCGTCTGGCGTGCGCGGCCGACCCGACACGACTGCGCCCCCGTGGTCGTGGTGACCGCCGGCACCGCGGACCTTCCCGTCGCGGACGAATGCGCCGTCGTGCTCGAGGCTCACGGCCTGCCGGTCACCCGCGTCACCGACGCGGGGGTCGCCGGCATCCACCGCCTCCTCGGCGAGGTCGAACGCCTGCAGACCGCGACGGCCGTGGTGGTCGTCGCCGGGATGGAAGCCGCGCTCGCCAGCGTCGTTGGCGGCCTCACCGGCGTGCCCGTCGTCGCGGTGCCCACCAGCGTCGGCTACGGATCTGGCCTCGACGGGGTGACCGCTCTGTTGGGCATGACCGCGGCGTGCGCCTCGGGCATCACGGTGGTCGGTATCGACAACGGGTTCGGTGCCGCGTGCGCGACGCTGCGTCTGGTGTTCGCCATGGACCGCACCGCGGAGCCGATCCGATGAAGGTCGCCTGGTTCCATCCCTTCTCGGGCATCGCCGGTGACATGGCGCTCGGCTCGTTGGTCGACGCGGGCGCCGACCTCGGCGAGGTCCGCACGATGCTGGACGGTCTCGGCGTGCGCGACTGGGACGTGTCGGCCGAGCCGGTGCTCCGCGCCGGGATCGCCGGCACGAAGATCCACGTGCGCGTGCAGGCCTCGAGCGTGGTGCGCACCGCCGCCTCGATCGACGCGCTCGTCGCCGCTGCGCCGCTCCCCGATCGGGTGCGCGACCGGGCCCGTCTGGTCTTCGCCGCGCTGGCCCGGGCCGAGGGTCGCCTACATCGCAGCGAACCGGCCCAGGTGCACTTCCACGAGGTCGGCAGCACCGACGCGATCATCGACGTGGTGGGTACGTGCGCGGCGCTCGAGGTGCTGGGCGTCGAGCGCGTCGCGTCCGCGCCGGTCGTGACCGGCACCGGCATGGTGCGGGCTGCGCACGGCATCATCCCGAACCCCTCCCCCGCCGTGGTCGAACTGCTCGCCGGCGCCCCGACCCGGGGCATCGGCGTCCCGGTGGAGCTGACCACGCCGACCGGTGCGGCGATCCTCGCGGCCCTGGTGGACGCGTGGGGGCCGCTTCCCCCGCTCACGATCACGACGCAGGGATTCGGAGCGGGAGCGACCGAACTCGACCACCGTCCGAACCTCACCCAGGTGGTGGTCGGCGACACCGAAGACGCGGCGCTCGTCGAGGGCCAACCCGTCGTGCTGTTGGAGACGAACCTCGACGACGTGACCGGCGAGGTGGTCGCGCATGCGCTCGCCGCGCTGATCGAGGCGGGCGCGCACGATGCATGGGTGTCGCCGGTGCTGATGAAGAAGGGCCGCCCGGGCCATGTCGTCCACGCGCTCGCGGATGTGGCCGATGCCGAGCTGCTCCGGCGCGTGCTCGTCGCCGAGACCGGATCGCTGGGCGTACGCGGTCAGCGACTCGAGCGGTGGCCCGAGGCCCGCACCTTCCGCACCGTCGAGGCCGGCATCGGATCGGGGACCGTCAAGGTCTCGGTGCACCGGGCCAAGGCCGAGTTCGACGACGCGGTCCGTCTGGCCGAACAACGACGCTTGCCGCTGCGCGAAATGCAGGCCGCCCTGGAGGACGCGTGGCGTCGCAACGCCGACGCCGATGAGGCGCCACACGTGCACGAGCATCCGCACGAGCACGAGCACGAGCACGAGCACGAGCATCCCCATCCGCACGAGCACCTGCACTCGGATTGGTCGGAGGAAGGGCCGGCCGATCCGGTCGCCTGATCCTGTCGACGCCGGCGAGTCGTCAGCGACGGTTGCGGGCGTCCAGGAAGTGCAACTGGTCGGCGAGCATCCTCAGCCGCGGGGTGGCCACCCCGAGCGATGCGGCGACGGCCAGCGGCGCATCGTAGATCGCGGCCAACTCGAGCCGGCGGCCCGCGTCGAAGTCCAGCTTCATCGACGGGGCATAGGGCGTCATCGCCTCGGTGTCGGCGATCATCGTGTCGACGAAACCCTCCCCGACGCCGTGACCGTGGGCGTCGGCCGCGGCCGCGACCTCGTCCATGAGCGCGCGCACGAGTCGCCGCGACCGTGCGTCGCCGATCATCTCGTCGGTTCCGGCGTCGAGCACCACCGACAACCCGTTGAAGGGCATGTTCCACACCAGCTTGCGCCACCGCGCGGCGAGCAGGTCGCTCGGAGTCGACACCCGGACGCCCACCAGGGCGAGGTCGTCGGCGACCGCGGACATCGACGGGGTGACGCCGGCCGGGACCCCGTCAGGGGTGTGCTCGCCGAGGGTCACCGAGCCGTAGTCGAGGTGGGCGATGCGTCCGGGTGCCGTCCGGGTCGCACACACGAAGCACATCCCGCCCAACACGGTCGCCTCGGGGACCAGCGGTGCGACACCGGCCTCGAGGCCGAAGCCGTTCTGCATCAACACGACGATCGTGCCGGGCCGTACCAGCGGCGGGAGCAGCTCGGCGAGGGCCGCCTGTCCGGTGGTCTTGATCGTCACCAGCACCACGTCGACTGGCCCGATCCGGCCCGGGTCCCGCTCGGCGGTCACCCCGTCGATGGCGAGGTCCCCCGTGGGGGTCGACACGTGGAGTCCGTGATGTCGAAGGGTGTCCACATCGGAGCGGCCCAGGAATGCGACATCGAAACCCTCGGCGGCGAGCCGGGCCCCGTAGAGGCCACCGATCGCGCCGGTGCCGATCACCGCGTAGCGACGGGAACCCATGGCCCAACCCTGCCAGAGCGGGCCCGCCTGGTCACATCGGCCGCCCCCGCGGTGGCCGCGTCAACCGCGGCGGGCGGCGGCCGCTTCGGCGCGCCGTACCACCACGTCGACGCACCGCTGGATCTCGCCGTGCACCCGCTTGGTCAGGACCGCCACATCGTCGGTGTCGACCGGCAGCGGCATCCCGATGTGGATGTGCGGGCGCCGCTTGCCGGGCACGTCGGGGTGGGCGTAGTCGGCCGGTTCGGAGCCGTAGTAGATACCCACGGGCAACACCGCGACCGCGGCCGTCGCCGCGGCGGCGATCGCGGTGTGGGCCATACCCTTCTTGAGTGGCTGCACGATGCGGTAATCGGTGCGGTTGCGGGTGCCCTCCCAGAATCCGGCCATCATCTCACCGGCGGCGAGCTTGGCCACCTGGATCCGACTCGCCTCGAGCGTCGCCGCCCTGTAGACGGCGTCGACCTCGTCGGTGATCTCGATCTTGCGACGCCGCAGGTCTTCGAGGCGGAAGGTCGGCAGCGCGCCGAGTTCGTCGACGGCCCAGCGCAGCAGTCGACCCGTGCGCCCGCGACGCGAGAACAGCGACGGCTCGGCGGGGATGAACGTCGTCCCGCGTAACGGCCGGAGCGGCTTGAACGACTCGGCGAACGACACGATCACGTACTGGTCGTCGCCGGTGATGTGATTCGGCGAGACGATCAGGCGGGTGCCCGAGTCGATGGCGTCCGTGATCGCCTCGGATGCGCCGTCGTCCGCGGTGATGTCGCAGCGGAACACCCGGGCGAACACGAAATGGGCGATCCGTGCGAATGGCATGTTCTGCCGATGATGCTCGTAGAACCGGTACACCGACTCGTGGTTCATCAGTTCGACTGTTGGACGGGCCATTTCATCGTGCTCCACGGAAGTCTCGAAGAAGCTGGCGACCCGACCGAACGGAGCTGCCGAGCGGCAGTCTACCAATTGGTAAGCGGAGGTACCGACGGGTGTGTGCGTCCGACGAGCACGGACGGGCGAGCCGCCCGGGACCGGAACCCGGTAGCGTCGGGCTCATGGCCGACACTGCTGCTCTCGACGCCGACACACCCGACGATCGGGTGTACTTCCGCCAGCTCCTCGCCGGTATGGACATCGCCGACGGCGACCCCGTGGCCCTCCAGATGGTCAACTTCGTGTACCTGATCGGCGACCGGGCCACGGGCGAGGCGGTCGCGATCGACCTCGCCTACGACATCGCCGGCACCCTCGACATCCTGGCCGCCGACGGTATGCGCCTGGTCGGCAACCTGGCGACCCACTTTCACCCCGACCACGTGGGCGGCTCGCTCGGCGGTCATCCGATCCCGGGCATCGCCGAGTTGCTCGAGACCGTCGACGTGCCCGTGCACGTGCAACGCGACGAGGCCGAGTGGGTCACCAAGGCGACCGGCGTGGGCGGCGAGCATCTCGTCGCCCACGACTCGGGTGACGTGATCGAGGTCGGCGACGTGGCGATCACCACCATCCACACGCCCGGGCACACCCCCGGCAGTCAGTGTTTCCTCGTGGACGGCCGACTCGTCGCCGGCGACACGTTGTTCCTGAACGGCTGTGGCCGTACCGACCTGCCCGGATCGGACCCCGAAGCCATGTACGAGTCGCTCACCACCAAGCTGGCCAAGGTCCCCGACGACACCGTGCTGTACCCGGGGCACCTCTACTCGGAGAAGCCGGCCGCTCCCATGGGCGAGGTCCGCGACCGCAACATGGTGCTCCGCCCCATGGAACGCGACGAATGGCTCCGCATCTTCACCTGACGCCAGCGCGACCACGCCTGTCCCATCGCCTGCCATCCTCGGACGAAATCTGCAGAGATTCCCCGTCCACAGCGGCAGACCGCTACACATTTCGGGTCGTGCGCCGACCTCCCGATGAAATCTGCAGGGATAGCCCGCCTACGTCAGCAGGGTCCTGCAATTTTCGGAGATGGTGAGCCTCAGGCCGAGTCCCCGCCGTCCACCGACACGCCGACTTCGACCGGCACCTCGACCCTGGTGATGCCGAGGCGTTCCTCGACCATGGCGACGTACTCCTCGGACGTATCGGCCAGGATCGCCCGCCGCCCGGTCGCCCGCGCCACCGCGCCCGTCGTGCCCGACCCGCACATCGGGTCGAGCACCAGGTCGCCCTCGACCGTGGCCATCCGCACCAGCGGGTCGTACACCTTCACCGGTTTCTGCGACGGATGCCCGGTCTGTTCGCTCCGGCCGATGAACCCGACCAGCAGCGCCGCTTCGATCACGCTCGGCGGCCCCGGGAGGTAGCGGAGCTTGCCTTCGGCCTGCTTGGCGAGTTGCGCCTCGTTGAGAAACGCCTCGGGGTGCATCACGCCGTCGGGCCGCTTCAGGTGCAGACACGTCATCTGCGCGCTGCGCCAACCGCGAATCACCGACGGATTGTTCTTGTAGTACCAGGTGAGCCACGCCTCGAGTTCCAGCGGCGCGGGCAGCACGTCGACGAACCGGGCGATGATCTCGGGAAACCCCCACAGGTACACGTGCGGGGCGGCGCGCCCCGCCGCGGCGAGCAACCCGGTCACGTAGTCGACGTAGTCGTCGCGCACCCCGCCGACGCCCTTGTTGTACCAGGGGTCGAGCATCACGCACGCCGGCGCGAGCGACGCCGCGCCGGTCACCTCGTCGGGCGTCTCGGCCGCCGCCGTGATCGCCGCCCACAGCGACAGCGTCACCTCCACGTCGCTCGGCGCGAGCACCACGACCCCGTCGGCCTCGAGCCGGGCGCGCAAGTTCTCGACGAAGACCTCCAGCGCAGCAGAGTCGGTTGCGGAGACGGGCACCGTCGGATCGGATCAGGCGTACATCGCGTCGATGTCGTCGGCGTAGCGGGCCAGGATGCCCCGCCGCTTCAGCTTCGACGTGGGCGTGAGTACGTCGGAATCGGGTTGCCAGTCATGACTGAGCACCGTGAACTTCTTGACCTGCTCCGCGTGGTTGAACGGCGTCATCACCTTGGCGAGACCCGCTTCGATCTCGGCCCGCACCTCGTCGGATGCGGCGAGTGACGCCAGATCGGTGGGCAGCCCGCGCTCCGCGGCCCACACCGGCGCGTAGTCGGGGTCGAGAGTGACCAGCGCCGAGACGAACTTGCGCTTGTCGCCCACGACACACGCCTGGCCCACGAGCGGGATGTCCTTGATCGCGGCTTCGAGATTCGCCGGCGAGATGTTCTTCCCCCCGGCGGTGACGATCAGTTCCTTCTTACGGTCGACGATCCGCACGTAGCCGTCGTCCTCGAGCACGCCGATGTCGCCCGAATGCAGCCACCCGTCCGCATCGAGGGCTTCGGCGGTCTTGACCGGATCGTTCAGGTACCCGGTGAACACGTTGCCGCCACGCACCAGCACCTCGCCGTCATCCGCGAGCTTGCACTCCTCGCCGACGATCGCCGGCCCGACGGTGCCCGGACGGATCCGGCGCGGTGCCCAGTTCATCGGACCGGTCGACTCGGACATGCCGTAGATCTCCGACAACGGCACCCCGATGGCCCGGAACCACCCCAGCAACTCGGCCGACATCGGCGCGGCGCCGGTCACTGCGATCTCCAACTCGTCGAGGCCCAGCAACTGGCGGACCGGGGCGAACGCGACCTCGTCGAGGAACGCCCAGGTCGCCTCGTCGTCCTCGGTCGCTTCTCCCCACGCCTTGCGCAGCGCGATCGGCTCGGCCGCGGCGACGCCCTCGTTGAACTGCGCGAACTTCTCCGCGTCGGCCGCGAGCACCGCGGTGACCCCGCCGTGGATCTTCTCGTACACGCGGGGCACCCCGAACATCATGTTCGGTCGCACCTCGGCCAGGGTCGCGGCCAGATTCGCCACGTCGGCCAACGGCGTGATCTCGAAGCCCATCCCGATCATCATGTAGTGGCTGACCATGCGCTCGGCGATGTGCGCCATCGGCAGATACGACACGACCCGCCAGGGCACCGGTTCGATGTCGAGGGTGCGGCGCAGCGACTCGAGCGTCCAGCACACGTTGCGGTGGGTGAGCATGACCCCCTTGGGGTTGCCCGTGGTGCCCGAGGTGTAGATGACCGTCGCGAGATCATCGGGGCGCACCAGGGTCGCCGCCTCGGCGAGGTCGACCGGCTCGTGACCCACCAGGTCGTCGAAGCGGTGCACGTCTCCGGGGGTGTCCGCGTCGGCGTCGATGACGACCAACGCGGCGAGCTCGGGCAACTCGGGGCGCGCCGCGGTGAAGATGTCGAGAAAATCCCGGTTGCCGGCGACCGCGACCTTCGCACCGCAGTGCGCGGCGAGGTACGCGACCTGGTCGACCGACGACGAGTTGTAGATCGAGATGGGTGTGGCGCCGCAGGCCACCACGGCCAGGTCGACGACGTGGAACTCGATCCGGTTCCGGATCATCATCACGACCCGGTCACCCGGGCGCACGCCGATCGAGCGCAGGCCGGCCGCGAACCGTGCCACCCGGTCGGCCAGCTCGGTGTACGACACCTTCTCGCCGGCGTCGCCGAGCGAACGGAGGGCGGTCTGGGCGCCGAACTGTTCGGTCGCCTCGATCAGCAGACGGGTGACCGTCTCGCCCTTCACGGTGGCATCGATCTCCGCTGCCGCTCGTGCGGTGGCTTCGGATTTCTCGGTCACATCGTCCCCTCGGAGGTGCGGTGGCTGGGCATCGAACGGCAGCATTCGGGCATCTGGCCGTTCGACGTCTGGCCGTTCAACGATAGTGGACCGAGGCAATAGTCTGACCGGCGTGACGGTCTTCGCGTCGATTCCGAGCCCGGCCGACAACGTGTGGGACATCCACTTGGGGAGCTTCCACCTTCCCCTGCACGTCTACGGGTTGATGATCGCGCTCGGGGTGCTGGCCGCGATCTGGCTGTCACGCAAGCGTTGGGCGTCGTGGGGGTACGACCCCGACCTGGTGATCGACCTGGCGTACTGGGGGGTCCCGGGCGGGCTGATCGGTGCCCGGCTCTACCACGTCGTCACCGACTACAACCGGCTGTACGTCCACGACTTCTGGGGTATCTTCAAGATCTGGGATGGCGGCCTGGGTATTCCCGGCGGAATCCTCGGCGGCGTTCTCGCCGGCTACCTCTGCGCCCGCCGGCACAAAGCACCGGTGCCGAACCTGTTGGACATGGTGGCGCCGGCGCTGCCGCTCGCCCAGGCGATCGGACGCTTCGGCAACTACTTCAACCAGGAGCTCTACGGTCGACCCACGACCCTGCCGTGGGGCCTGCAGATCGACGCCGCGCACCGCCCGGTCGACCTGATCGGCGTCACGACGTTCCATCCGACGTTCGCGTACGAGGCGGCGTGGAACCTGATGCTCGTGGGTGTGCTGTTGGCGATCGACCACCGCCGGGGCACCGGGCGCGACCTGCCACGGGTCGCGGTGTGGTGCGCGTACGGGCTGTTCGCCCTGGGAGGCGGGCTGGACGTGTTGCTGGTGGTCCAGCGCCAGACCGAACTCGGTCTCGGCGCCCAGATTCCGTTGTTCGTCGTCGGGGCCGTCACGGTCGCCGCGCTGTTCGGATGGGCCAGCGGGCTGAACCGTCGCGGCCTGCGCCGTCGGGCGGATCTGTTCGTCACCTACATCGCCGGGTACTTCCTGGGGCGGCTGTGGGTCGAATCGCTGCGGATCGACACGGCCAACACGATCGTCGGGCTCCGCCTCAACGAATGGGTCGCGATCATCGTCGGGCTGTGTGCGCTCGCCGTGCTCAGGTGGCGGGGTCGGACCGACGAACTGCGTCCGATCGAGGTGGGCTCCGGTTCGGTCGCGGAACCGGGGGTGGACGACGGCGCGCCGACGACGGCACCGGACGGGACCGATGGCCCCACGGGCGGCGAGACCGTCGGCGACGGCCAGCGGGCGAGCGTGGGAGCGAACGAGCCCGCCGACGCGGCGTCCACGGGCGAAGTGACCGCTCCGACGAACGGCGACGAGGTTGCACAACCCGACGCGCCCCAGCCAGAATCTTGACCGAGCGGTCGGTATTCGGCCATTCCCACGTCGATCGGGCGTGGCACTCAAAGGGAGTTGTGAGAAATGACTGATGCGGTGATCGTCGACGCTGTCCGGACCCCGGGGGGCAAGCGGAACGGCAAGCTGTCGGGTTGGCATCCGGTCGACCTCGCAGCCGAGACCCTCAAGGCGTTGGCCGAGCGCAACGACCTCGACCCGGCGCTGGTCGAAGACGTGATCATGGGCTGCGTCATGCAGGTCGGCAACCAGGGCCTGAACGTGGGCCGCAACGCCATCCTCGCCGCCGGCTGGCCCGAGGAGATCCCCGGCACCACGCTCGACCGCCAGTGCGGATCGTCCCAGCAGGCCGCCCACTTCGCCGCCCAGGGCGTGATGGCGGGCGCGTACGACATCGTGATCGCCGCCGGTGTCGAGGTCATGACGACCACGCCGATGGGCGCCTCGATCACCCCGGGCAGCTTTCCGTTCGGCCCGCAGGCCATGGCCCGCTACGCCGAGGTCGAGCACTACGGCAAGAAGGGCATGCAGGGTCAGGGCATCGGCGCCGAGATCATCGCCGACAAGTGGAACCTGTCACGCGAGGACCTCGACGAGTTGTCGCTGCGCAGCCAGAACAACGCCGCCCGTGCCCGCGACGAGGGCCGTTTCGACAACGAGATCATCGCCGTCAAGGCGATGCCCCGCGACAAGGAGACCGGTCAGCTCATCGAGACCGACGAGATCGTCACCGCCGACGAGGGCATCCGTGACTCCTCCATGGAGGGTCTCGCCAAGCTCAAGCCCGCCTTCCTGCCCGAGATCGGCAAGGTCACCGCGGGCAACTCTTCCCAGATCACCGACGGTGCCTCCGCGATGCTGATCATGAGCGCGGAGAAGGCGAAGGAGCTCGGCTACAAGCCCCGCGCCCGCTTCCACACCTTCGCCGTCGCCGGCGTCGACCCGATCTCGATGCTGACCGGCCCGATCCCCGCCACCCAGAAGGCGCTCGACCGCTCGGGGTTGAGCATCGACGACATCGACCTCTTCGAGGTCAACGAGGCGTTCGCCTCGGTCGTCGCCGCCTGGCAGCAGGAATTCGACGTGCCGTGGGAGAAGGTCAACGTCAACGGTGGCGCGATCGCGCTGGGTCACCCGCTCGGCGCATCGGGTACCAAGCTGATGGCGACGCTGCTCAACGAGCTCGAGCGCACCGGAGGCCGCTACGGCCTGCAGACCATGTGCGAGGGCGGCGGCATGGCCAACGCCACCATCATCGAACGCCTCGACTGACACCCCGCCCGGCGACGTCGACCCGCTGGGGCTCGTGTCGTGAGCGCCCACGACGGTGATGTGCTCGCGGCACACGCCGCGGGCACGGCATCCACCGGTGACGAGGCGGGCGCCGGGTCTGAGGTCCCGGACGCTCCCTCGGCAGGCGCGGTGCCGCGCTGGGCGCGCCGCGTCGTGGTCGCCGCCGCGGCCGTCGTCACGGCCCTGCCCTTCGTCTCGGCGCTGATCGCCTGGAAGAAGGGCTGGATGCCGACCAGCGACTGGGCGTCGGTCGTCATTCGCGCCTACGACACCTTTTCGGCCCGCCCACCACTGGTGGGCATCTACTCTTCGGCGACCACGAGCGCGGGGAGCACCCGGAGCGTCTACCACCCGGGTCCCCTGCAGGAGTGGCTGCTGGCGGGTCCGATCCACCTGCTCGCGCCGAGCACCGCCGGAATCCTCCTGGGCTCGGCCCTCTTGGTGAGCGCTCCGATTCTCACCGTGCTGGTCGTGGCGCACCGTCGAGGTGGCTGGTGCGGCCTGGCCGCAGCCACGGTCGCCGTGAGTGCCTACATGCTCGCCACCGGGCCGGTCATGCTGTACGCGCCGTTGCACACCTGGATGGCCACGTACGCGATGATCGGCTTTCTGGCGAGCGCCTGGGCCGTGCTCGATCACGACGAATGGTTCTGGCCGATCGCCGTGTTCTTTCTGAGCGTCGCCGGACAGGCGCAGGTGGCGTTCATGGTTCCCGGCGCGGTGGTGCTCGTGGTCGTGGCGACCGTACGGATCGTTCGCGCAGTTACCCGGGGGCGCCGCGATGCCGTTCCGTCGACCGTCGGTGCCACCGACCGAACGGTCCGGTGTCGCCGGAGGTCGCGACGGGTGGCGGCCACCACCGTCATCGTGACGGCCGCGTGCTGGGCGGGGCCGTTGTGGGATCAGTTCGCCGGCACGGGCAATCTGTGGGCGCTGTTCGTGACCGGCCGTGACGGGAGCGCGGTCGGCCCGCTCTGGGCGTTGCGGGAACTGGCCGGCACGCTGGCGATTCCGCCATCGTGGATCAGCCTCGACCTGCACCTCTCGATCACCGTCGTGGGCGGCACTCGTGTGATCTGGCACACCAGCGCGCTGCAGTGGACGACCGCGGCCGTCGTCGCGGTGGCGCTGGGTCTGAGCATCCGGCGCGCGGTCAGGCGACGCCGCCGGCTGCTGGCCGCCCTCGGCATCGTCGCCGTGGCTGCGCTCGGGGGCTGCTTCATCGCCTCGGTGCTGATGCCCGACGAACCCTTCAGCCTGCTCGGTCATCGGGAGATCTGGCGTTCGGCGGGGCTGTTCACCTGGGGATTCCTCGCGGCCTCCCTGGTCGACGTGGCTGTCGAAGCGTCTGTGGCGATCCGCCGGCTCCCGCGGCGGATCGGATCACCGTGGACGGGCACCGTCGCAGCCGCCGCGGTCGTGTCGGTGGTCGTCGTCGCCAGCGTGGGGACCATCGGGCGGACATCGCCAGAGCGGGAGTCCGGATCGAGTGCGTTCGGTGCCGTCGAGACATTCACCGCGGTCGCGACTCCCTACTGTGCACAGGGCCCGATCGTCGTCAGGCCGACGACGCTGGTCGATGCGCCGGCCGCACTGGGCCTCATCGCGATGCTCACGATGCGTGGGTGCACGGTACACGCGGCTTCGCTCGCTCAGATCCTGCCCGGGCCACTCCATCGTGCCGACGGGACCGAGCCGACGACGTTGACGATCGACGGTTTCGACCTGCCGCCCCCCGGTTGTCAGCGGGTCGCCGTCTACGATCCGGCGGATGCGCCGCCCCGTTACCGGGACTTCACGCGCACGCTCGAACGGTTGCAGCGCAGCGGGCTGCTCTACCTGTTCGCGTGCCCGCACCGGTCGCCCGTAGCGTAGAGGTGTGTGGATCGTTCTGAAGGTGGCGATCGCGATCGTCGCCGCCGTGATCATCTTCAGGGTCGGGTTCTCGATCCTGCGGGCCCTGGCCACCCCGCCCCCCGAACCGCCGCCACCGGGCGAGTTGCGCAAGGTGAAGTTGACCTACCGGTGCGGGGTGTGCGGCGCCGAGCTGCGGATGACGCGCGCGAACGACGAGGTCCCCGAACCTCCCCGGCACTGCATGGAGGAGATGGAGCTCGTCGCCACGCCGGAGCTCTGAGATCCGACCCCGAGAGGTTGTCCACAGCTTGTGGACAACCCTGGGGAGGATCACATCGCTGTAACTCGTCCGCCGTGGCTCGTTCAGCCGAGCTTCACGTGCCGGTCACCGGCGCGCCAGGCCAGCTCAGCGGTAGCTCATGGCCGCGAACAGGCCCGCGGCGATACACACCATGGCGGGAACGAGCATCCAGTTGTTCGGGGTCCCCGGCAACAGGCCGGCGTAGTCGACGATGATCAACAAGATGCCGATCCCCAGCAGTCCGAACATCAACACCGGCCACCACGACGGGCTCGCCTTCGCCCCCGAAGGTGTCGGCGCGGTGTAGCGACTGGTCTCGCCCGACCAGTCGGTCTCGGCGTCGGACCTGGCGTGGGACTGCCGTCGGGCGCGGTGGCCGCCCTTGGGGGTCACCCGGCCTCCGCTCGGAGTGGGACGTCCGGATCTCTTTCGTGAACTGGTCGACTTCGACGCCATGAACCCGACAGTCTAGGAAACCGGGAAGGGGCTCCCGCGCGGGCCACGAGTACGATCGGCGTCCGTGGGTGCCCGCGTGCTGGTGATCGACAACTACGACTCGTTCGTCTACAACCTGGTGCAGTACCTGGGTGAGCTGGGCGCCCGGCCGACGGTGATCCGCAACGACGACTGCACCGTCGGCGACCTCTCGGCGGCCGATTTCGACGGCGTCCTGATCAGTCCCGGACCCGGCACGCCCGACGACGCCGGCGTCTCGAACGACGTGATCACCACCTTCGCCGGCGTACGTCCCGTCTTCGGCGTGTGTCTGGGCAACCAGTGCATCGGCCAGGTCTACGGCGGCCGGATCGTGACCGCGCCCGAGCTGATGCACGGCCGCACCTCCGCGGTGCATCACCACGGCACCGGGGTGTTCACCGGGCTGCCGAACCCGCTGGAGGCGACCAGGTACCACTCGCTCGTCGTCGACCGGTCGGGCCTGCCTGCGGTCCTCGAGGTCACCGCGGAGACCGGAGACGGCGTCATCATGGGGCTCCGGCACCGCGACGTCGACGTCGAAGGCGTGCAGTTCCATCCCGAATCGGTCCTCACGACCGCGGGGCACGATCTGTTGGCGAACTTCCTCGCCCGCTGCGCCTGACGTTCTCTCAGCCTCCGCCTCCGCCGCCCGGCGCGGCCGAGGACGGAGGCGCCGTGGTCGGCGCAGCGGTGGTCGGCGCCTGGGTCGGTGGGGCCGTCGTGGGCGCCGCGGTCGGGGGCGCCGTCGTCGGCGGCGGGGTCGTGGGCGTCGGGCCCGACGACACGATGATCGTGACCGTCTGCCCCTGGGCGAGGTGGGTGCCACTGGAGGGGTCGGTCCCGATGACCCGGCCGGCCTCGACCGAGTCGGAGTACTGCGACTCCTGGGTGGTGTTGTAGCCCGCGCCTTGCAGCACCCGTTCGGCGTCCTCGACGGTCGTCCCGGCGCCGATCGACGGGACCTGCGACTCGGGCCCCGAACACACCCACAGGGTGACCTTCGTCGTCGAACCCAACTCGGAGGTCGGCACCGGATTGGAACGGGTCACCCTGCCGGCCTCACAGGAGTCGCTCCGGACGTGCCGCACGGTGATGCGTGAGCTGTCCACGCCCGCATTGCCGAGCGTGTCGCGCGCATCCGCGAGGGTCATGCCGATCACCTTCGGCATCGACTGGGGCTTCTCCGATGCGAAGTACACGACGATGCGCTTGCCCTTGTCGAGCTCTTCCCCGGCGGCCGGGTCGGTGCGGATCACGTGGTTCTGGGGGACGGTCGCGGATGGTTCACCGACACTGCTCGGCACGAGCCCCGCCTCGGCGAGGGTCTTCATGGCCTGGGAGACCGTCTGACCCGACACGTCGGGCACCGTGACCTGGTCGTCGCCGCCGGCCCCGAGGGTGCGGTACGCGAGGAAGACGAGCAACGCGACCACCACGAGGCTCAACACGAGTCCGATCCAGAACCGCCGCGTGCGGCGCTTGGCGGGGGCCGCGTCGTAGTGCTCGTTGCCGGGCATGACCTGGGTACCTCCCGGGGGCGTCACGGCGCCCGCCGCCATCATGGTGGGCGCCACGCCGACCGCCTGGGTCGCGTCCTCTGCGCCGTGGACGACCTGGCCCTGGCGGAACCGTCGCAGATCACTGCGCAGGTCCTCGGCCGATGCGTACCGGGCGTCGGGGTTCTTCGCCAGGAGCTTCATGGTGATCGCCTCGTACGAGGCGGGTACCGCCGGATTCAGCTGCGAGGGGGGAACCACCTGTTCCTGGACGTGCTTGTAGGCGACCGCCACCGGGTTCTCGGCCTGGAAGGGCGCCGAGCCGCAGACCATCTCGTACATGACCACACCGAGCGAGTACAGGTCGCTGCGCGGGTCGACCGCCTTGCCCTGGGCCTGTTCGGGAGAGAAGTAGGTGGCGGTTCCCATGACCGAACCGGTCTGGGTGAGTGCCTCCTCGGCGTTGTGCGTGATGGCCCGGGCGATCCCGAAGTCGGTGACCTTGACCAGCCCGGTCGACGAGATGAGCACGTTGCCGGGCTTGATGTCGCGGTGGACCACGCCGTTGCGATGGGCGAATCCCAGAGCGGCGGCCACGTCGGTGGCGATGTCCGCGGCCCGATCGGGGTGCAGGGTACCCTCGGTGCGCAACAGGTCGGCGAGACTGCGACCGTCGACGTACTCCATGACGATGAAGTAGGTGTTGCCTTCCCGTCCCCAGTCGTACACGCCGACGATGTTGGGATGGTTCAACCCGGCAGCCGCCTGCGCTTCACGGCGGAACCGCTCGACGAATGCGTTGTCGGTGGCGTACTCGGCGAACAGGATCTTGACCGCGACCGGACGCTCCAGGAGCTGGTCGCGCGCGAGCACCACGTCGGCCATGCCTCCCCGGGCGATCCGCTTGTGGAGTTCGTAGCGCCCGTTGAGCACCACCGGTTCTCGCTCAGCCATCGTGCGCCAATGCTAGTTGGGCGGGGGCCCCGCTCCGGCGGCCCGACCGACACCGCCACACACCGCGAACTCTGGGAGAAAACCCGCAACATTCGTGGGTTGCCTCCCAGAGTTCGCAGCGGGGAGTCACGAGTGCTCCAGCGCTGCGCGGAGCACGGTGTGAGCGATCGGGCCGGCGATCCGCGATCCGGTCGCGGCGTTGCCGTACCCCGGCACGTCGGGGACGACGACGGCGACCACGACCGACGGTTCGGCACCCTGACGTGCTCCCCACGACACCATCCAGGCGTTGTTCATGGTGTTGTCGTGGGTCTCCGCGGTACCGGTCTTGGCACCGACGTCGTAGCCGTCGATCGCCATGACCGACGCGGTGCCGTCGGTGACGACGCGACGCATCGCTTCACGCATGGTCGCCGCGGTCGACGCGCTGATCGCGCGGCGCCACGACCGGTTGTGCCAGGTCCGGGTGACCTTGCCGTCGGTGTCGCGCACCACGTCGAGCAGGTGCGGGGTCATGATCGTGCCGTTGTGCGCGATCGCCGCGGTCACCATCGCCATCTGCAGCGGGGTCGCCACGTTCGGACCCTGGCCGATCGACGCCAACGAGAGCTGCGGAATTTCACGGGTGAAGTCGCGGTCGGGATCCTCGTCGCTCTTCGGCGGACGGATCGTGGATACGGCCTTGGGATCTGCCAGGTCGATCGGCGGCTTCGAGTCGAAGCCGAAACGCGCCGCGCCGACCAGCATGGCCTCGGGCCCGATGGTCTCGGTGCCCATCTGGGCGAAGGCGCTGTTGCACGACACGGCGAGGATGTGGATCAGGGTGCCGCCGCAGATCTCGCCGTCGAAGTTCGAGATCGGCGACCCGTACGGCGGCTGGTAGTGGGTGGCGTTCGGATAGCTGGGGTGCTCGGTGGTCACCTTCCCGGTGTCCACGCCGACCGAACCGGTGACCAGTTTGAACGTCGAGCCCGGCGCCTCCAGCGATCCGACCGCCGCGTTGATCAGGGGGTTCCCCTCGGCCGCGTCGAGCAGTTCCTTCGCGTCCCGGGCCGTGTGGTCGGTGTCGGTGTCGTGGTGGCTGATCGGGTTCGGGTCGAAGTTGGGATTCGACCACATGGCGAGCACGGCCCCGGTGCGCGGGTCGAGGACGACGACGGTGCCCGTCTGGTCGCCGAGCGCCCGGCGGGCCGTGCGCTGCAGGTCGTCACGGATCGTGATCGTCAGGTTGCCGGAGGTGTCGGCGTTCGAGAACAGGTCCGACAGTGACTCGACCTGCTGGGAGAGCGTCTGGCCGGCGAGATCGTCGTTGTAGTACTTCTCCAGGCCCGACGAGCCGTAGACGAAGCTGTAGTACCCGGTGATCTGCCCGTACAGCGATCCCTCCGGGTACACCCGCTGGTACACGTAGCGATCGTGGGAGTCGACCGATTTGGCGATCACGACACCGTCGGCGGTGACGATCGACCCGCGGGGTCGGGTGAAGTCACGCAGGATCGCGCGACTGTTGAGTTGATCCGAATCGAGGTCGTCACGGCACGTCGACGGACCGATGACCGCACCGACCGCACCCGCACACGAACGGTTGCCGACCTGGAGCAGGTTCACCTGGACGAACAACAACGTGAAACAGGCGAGCAGGATGGCTGCGAGACCACGGATCTGACGGTTCACACCGGCACCGCCACCGCGTGTGCCCGATCATCGACGGTGCGCCGCGTCGACTCGTCGGACACCCGCATCAGCAATGCGAGCAGCACGTAGCTGGCGACCAGCGACGACCCGCCGTAGGAGACGAAGGGCAGGGCGACCCCGGTGAGGGGCAACACCCGGGTCACGCCGCCGATGATGATGAACGACTGGAACCCGAGCAGCGTCGTCAACCCGACCGCGAGCAACGAATCGAACCGGTCGGTCGCCCGGGCCGCGATCCTCAGACCGCATCCGATCAGGATCACGTACGCGACCAGGATGATCGTGGTCCCAGCGAGGCCGAGTTCCTCACCGATCACCGCGAAGATGAAGTCGTTCTGCGCCTCGGGCACCAGGCCCGGCGAGCCGAGCCCGAGACCGGTCCCGGTGAGTCCACCCCAGGCCAGTGCGTAGGCACCCTGGGCCACCTGGTAGCCGCCGCCGACCTCGTGATAGCTGGCCCACGGATGCAGCCAGACGTCGAAGCGGGCCCGGACGTGCGCGACGTGATGCATGGCGAGGTACGCGCCGGCGGCGAACGCGCCGAACCCGACCGCGAGGTACCCCTTGCGTCCGGTGCCGACCCAGAGCATCACGATGAACAGGGTGATGAGCACGAGCGACTGGCCGAAGTCGTTCTGGACGACGAGCATGGCGAGCGCGACCCCGATGGCGACGAGCAACGGCCCGAGGTACTTGGGGTGCGGCAGGAACGGCCGGAAGCGCGGCCAGGTCGCCATGCCGAGCAGTTCGCGGTTGGTCACCAGGTACGACGCGACGAACACGACGAGGCACAGCTTGGCGATCTCACCGGGTTGGAAGCTCATCGAGCCCACCGAGATCCACACGCGCGCCCCGTTGACCTCCTTGCCCAGCGGTGACATCGGCAGCATCAAGAGCACGATGCCCAACAGGAGGAGCGTGTAGCGGTAACGCTCCAGATCACGGCTGCGGCGCACGATGACCAACGTCGCGATGAACGCCGCGACCCCCACGGCCGACCACACCGCCTGCAGCCCTGCGAGTTTCGCGTCGAGGCGGGCGATCATGATGTAACCCAGGCCGTTCAACAGCCCGGCGACGGGCAGCAGCAGACCGTCGGCGTAGCGGGCGAAACGGCGGATCGCGAGGTGGGCGACGACGACGAGGCCGAGCACGACGCCGAGGAAGGGGCCGATGTCGGCCGGCAGCGACGCCGTGTGTCCCAGACTCGCCAGCGCATAGGCCCCGGCGATGACGACGGCGCCGATGATGATCAGACCGAGTTCGGTCCGCCGGCGCACCTTCGCGGTCAGCATCGCGACCGTCTCATGGCGCCCTCACGGCGTCGACGATGTCGGTGTCGTCGTCGCACCACGCGCCGTGGTCGTCGGCGGAACCGTCGTGGTCGTCACCGCACGGCATTCCCCGGGGATCGTGGTGGTCGGCGCACCGGCTTTCTGTGGCGGCGACTTGGCGCCGTTCTCGAGTTCGGCGCAGATCATCGTGCGCATCCGACCGACGTACGCGTGGGCCTCGTCGAGGCTGGACTGTTGCTTGCCTTCGTCGATCGCGTCGCGCAGCGGCGCCGGGATCTGCGCTTCGGCGATGCCGGTGCGGGCCTCGACGGTGGGCTCGAACCAGAGCACCGGTTGCGGGCGCCCCTTGAAGATCGTCACCTGGCCGCCGTCGAGTCCGACGAAATACGACCCCCGGCTGTACCAGCCGATCGCGAGGGCGGCGACGCCGAGCACGGCCAGCACCAGGACGGCGAACAACAGGCTCCGCCATGTCGCTCGGCGCAGTCTGGGCTGCGCCGACTTCGACGCGCGACGGCGGCCGCGGCGACGTGGTGACGACTCGTCGGCGTCGTCTTCGACGTCCACGATCGGTTGTGCGGTCGTGATGCCCGCCAGATCGGGGCGGCGGGTCGTCGATGGTGGGACCGTCACCGGATCACCGCCGACTCCGTCGAGCGATTCCGCCGCGCCGGCATCGTCGATCACGTCGACGACCACGCAGGTCACGTTGTCGCGTCCGCCCGCTTCGTTCGCCTGGCGGATCAGCTCCGAAGCTGCCTCGGAGGGGTCGGCGAGCCGTCGAAGCGTCGCCGCGATCCGATCGGCGGGCACCTCGTTGAACAATCCGTCGCTGCACAGCACGAAGCGGTCACCGGCCACCGGCACCGCGGAGAACGCGTCGATCTTCACCTCGGGCTGGATCCCGAGGGCGCGGGTCACGATGTTGCGGTGCGGGTGGACCGCGGCCTCCTCGTCGCTGATCTGGCCCGCCGCCCGCATGTCCTCGACGAGCGAATGGTCGCGCGTGATCTGGGTCATCTCGCCGTCGCGCCATCGGTAGCACCGGGAGTCTCCGACGTTGATGATGCCGAGGGCCTGTCCGCCGTCGTCGGTGTCGACCAGGGCCAGGGCGCACAACGTGGTGCCCATCCCGCGCAGCTCGGCGTGGGCGGTGGCGCGCTCGTGAACCGCGGCGTTCGCCTCCCGGGCGGCCGTGGCGAGCGTCTCGGCGGTGAACTCCTCGAACCGGTCGGCGAGCACCTCGATCGCCAACTGCGAGGCGACCTCGCCGCCCCGATGGCCACCCATGCCGTCGGCGACGGCCCAGAGGCGGTCGGTGATAAGCCATGAGTCCTCGTTGGCGCTCCGCACCATCCCGACGTCGGTCGCGCCGCCCGCGGCCAACTCCATCAGGCGACCTCCAGCACGGTGTTGCCGATCTGGATCTGGTCGCCACGCTGCAGTTCGAGCGGACCGGTGACCTTGGCGCGGTTCAACCAGGTCCCGTTCGTCGAGCCCAGGTCCTCGATGTAGTACTGGCCGTCTCGGCGGAACGCCCGCGCGTGCACCTGCGACGCATAGGTGTCGTCGAGGGTCACCTGACACCCCGCGGCGCGTCCCAGCGTGAATTCGTCGGTCAGATCGAAGCGCAGCCCGACGAGTTCGGGCGGGGCGACGATGCGGAGCTGGGTCGGCGTGCGGCGGCGTCGGTGGCGTTCCTTGGCGGCCGGGGCCGGGGCATGGTCGCTTCCGCCGGCGAGCGCCGGGCCTTTGACCTCGACCCACACGGCACGGAGGACCCTGAGGAAGAACAGGTAAAGGAGCGCGAGCAGGCACAGCTTGAGCACGTTGAGCAGCTGCTCGGAAACCACGGGCCGAGCCTAGTTGTGTGCCGACGCGTCCAGGCCGCGCCTCGGCGCGGGGGTCGGTCGACGCGGCGCGGTGCCCTCAGGACGACTCGTACCGGATGACCGTGTTGCCGAAGCTCAAGGTGTCGCCGTCGACGAGCGTGTGGGTGTCGACGCGCGAGCCGTTCACGCGGGAGCCGTTCGTGGAGCCGAGGTCGACGAGCACGTAGCCCGAGCCGACGGGTTTGATCTCCGCGTGGCGGCGCGACGCGTTGGGGTCGGTCAGCACGATGGTCGATCCGGGCATGCGACCGATCGTCACGATCTCCTCGTCGAGCGGATGCCGCTCACCCGTCGGCAGGATCAACGTGCCCGGCCCGGTTCCCCCGGCCGATTCGCGGAACCTGGCGTCGATGGCGAAGGCGCCGGTCCGCAACTCGGGGTCGACGACGAGTTCGCAGGTCACGTGCCCGACGAAGGAGTAGCCCTCGTCACGCGCGTGATCACGTGCCGCGTCGGCCAGCTCCGCGCACATCGTGGTGTGGATCTCGGCGAACTGTTCGTAGTCGGCCTCGCTGAGACAGACGGTGAACGCGTTCGCGACGATCGTGGTGCCGCGCACGTCGACGTCACGGGTGGCGTCGAGCTCGCGAACGAGCCGTCGACCGATCTCGACCGGACGCACGGTCGAGCGGAACACCCGACCGAAGACGCCTTCGACCAGGTTCTCGAGTCGGCGTTCGAAGCCACGGGCACCCATGGCGTCCAACGATACGCGCCACGACGACGATCCTCGACCGTCCACGGGTGACACCCATCGGGTGAACGAGTCGCCAACCAGGTCACGAGGTGGTCGTTCACCGCTTTCGGGGACCTCCTGGTGGATCCGATGGCCGACACCGAGCAGATCGTGACAGACCAGGTCGGGGACGCCCGCGGCCATGGCGTCGGCGAGTTCGGGTCGCAGCCCAAGGTTCCACTCGACGGTGAGCATCAGCGCCGGGATCCGCTGCGTCGTGGCGCGCTCCCGTGCCGGCTCATCCGCGGACCCCAGGCCGGCCCCGTCGCCTGAGCGCGCCGCCGCGCCGGCGGGCATCGCCCGGATGCGGAAGCCATTGGTGGGAGTGTCGACCCGACCGCTAACGTCGTGGGGCTTCCTCACTCGGGCGAGTGGCGGAATTGGCAGACGCGCAGGATTCAGGTTCCTGTGTCCGAA
>CAZQSU010000030.1:1201-30946 GCA_964595905.1 uncultured Iamiaceae bacterium | reverse complement strand
GGCCGCGACGGCACCGTGATCCGCCGCTATGGGCCCGCCACCAAACCCGAGAAGCTCGCCGACGACATCCGGGCGGCGATCGCGGGCCGGTAGGACACGAACCATCACCTAGGGTGCGCCCATGTTCCGACGGGCGCCTTCCGCTGCGGTCGCCACGGCCGTCCTCATCGTGGTCACCACGCTCGCCGTGCTTCCGGCGGCAATCCCGGCCGGTCGGGCAGCGCAAGCGGCTCCGGCCCGGATCGAACTGCGACCGCTGCAGACCTCGCCCGACCGCCAGATCGTCGACGACACCGGCCGCCAGGTGCTCCTGCGGGGCGCCAACGTCAACTCACTCGGGCGGTACTGGCAGGGTGTGCCCACCCTCGCACCCACGCTCGCCGTGACCGACGCCGACTGGGACACCATGGCCGCCCACGGGTTCTCGGTGATCCGTCTGATCATCACCTGGTCACGCGTCGAGCCGACCCGCGGGCACATCGACCAGACCTATCTCGACGAGGTCTCCGCCTACGTCGACGCCGCGGCCGCCCACGGCATCTACACGGTGATCGACATGCACCAGGACGCATACACCGATGCGATCGCGACCACCGACCCGTCGGCGTGCCCCGCGGGCACGAACCCGGCGAAAGGCTGGGACGGCGCACCCGGATGGGCGACGATCACCGACGGATCGTCGACGTGCCTGGAGTCGGGCGACCGCAACTCCTCGCCGGCGGTCACCGCCGCCTGGAACCACTTCTACGACGACACCGACGGGATCCGCGACGAACTCGCCGCCGCCTGGGGCGCCGTCGCGGCACGCTTCGCCGGCCGTCCGGAGGTCGCCGGCTACGACCTGTTGAACGAGCCCGAGGTGTCGCGCGCGTCTGCGGAACTCACCCCCTTGTACGAAGCGTTCATCCACGACGCGGTCACCGCCATCCGCGACGCCGAACACGCCGCCGGAGCGACCTTCGACCACATCGTGTTCGTCGAGCCGGGGATCCCCGCGGCCGACCTCAGCCGTGGTCTGATGATCCCCGACCCGGCCGCCATCGGCCTGGGCACCACCAACGTCGTGGCCGCGCCGCACAACTACGCCGAGTCGATCACCGATTTTCTGACGATCGAGGCGATGAGCGACCTGTTCGACTCGTTCGCGGCCGACATGGGCGTGCCGGTCTGGGTCGGCGAGTACGGCTGGTGGGACACGTCGGCCGACACCCTCGCCAAGATCCGCCGCTACGCCGCGAACGAAGACGCCAAGGTCCAGGGCGGGGCGTGGTGGCAGTGGCGGCAATCCTGTGGCGACCCGCACTCGGTGCGGTGGCAGGGCGCCACCGTGGTCTCACCCGACGTGGTCGAGACCCATCTGAACCTGCTGCAGTGCCCTGGCAACACCGACCTCGGCCCCAACGACGCGTTCCTCGACGTGCTCGGTCGGGCGTACCCACGTGCCACGCCGGGCCGCGTCACCTCGCTGCGCAGCGACCCCGACACCGGCGTGCTCACCGTCGAAGCCCACGCGGATGCCGCCGCGGTCGGCGGCGACCTGGTCGTGTGGACCCCGACGAGCGACGACGCCGACCACCGGGTCGCCACCCGGGGCCTCACCGACGTGCGCCAGACGACCGTCCCCGGCGGGCGGATCATCACCGCCCGCGTGGCTGCCGCGGGCGACTACGTGCTGGTGATCGGCACCGACCTTCCGCCCGCCCCGTCGACGACGACCCCGCAGTCGGCCACCACGCCGACGACACCCCCGTCATCGCCGACACCGACCGCGTCGCCCGCCGAAGCGGTCGCCGCTCGGCCCGACTACACGGGCTGAGAAGGCACTGGACGGCCGACCCTCGGCCGGTGCCTACAGGCCCTCTTCGACCGTTCTGATCCAGTCGAACAACGGGGTCGCGCCGAACCGACCCGCGGCGTGGCTCCCGACCATCGCAAACGTGTGCCGCGCCACATCGTCGGGAATGGGTTCTCCGCCACCCGCGGCGAGCACCGCGAGTTCGGCCTGGCAGGTGCGTTCCATCGTCACGAACCAGTACACCGCCTCCTCGATGCTGTGCCCGACGGTGAGCAGTCCGTGGTTCGCGAGGATCACCGCCTTGCGCTCACCGAGCGCCTCGGCGATCCGGTCGCCCTCGGACTCGTCCCACACCACGCCGGTGTAGTCGTCGAACAGCGCGTGGTCCTCGAAGAAGATGCACGCGTCCTGGGTGAGCGGGCGCAATTCGCGGTGCAGCGCCGAGAACGCCTTGCCGTACACCGAATGCGAATGCGCGGCGGCGATCACGTCGGGACGTGCCAGATGGATCCGCGAATGGATCGCGAACGCCGCCCGGTTCAACAACCCGTCACCCTCGACGATCTCGCCGTGGTGGTCGACGCAGATCAGGTCTTCGGCCCGGATCATCTTGAACGAGACCGAGAACGGATTCACCCAGAAGCGGTCGAGATGCTCGGGGTCGCGCACGGTGATGTGTCCGGCGACGCCCTCGTTGAAGCCGAAGCGCCCGAAGATCCGGAACGCGGCCGCGAGGGTCGCCTTGCGCTCGGCTCGCACCGTCGCGAAGTCGATGTCCTCGGCGATTGCGGTGTCGATACTCATGGCCACCGACGGTAGTCCTGCGAATCCCACCGTGCTCGGACGAACCGACCCGCGGATCCGACTAGTCTGCATGCCGCGCCGTGCCAGGGGGTCGGCGTCCACAACAGGCACCAAGTCCGAACCGGCACAGAGTCCAAAAGGGGGCCGGTGACCGATCACACCATGACGAGCACCACCGGACGTCGCGGCTTCTCGTTCGGCGCGGTCGGGCCGTACGTCCCGGCCGTGGTGATCCTCGTCGTCGCCCTGGCCGCGTACCCCGTACCCATCGGGGTCACCGCGCTCGGCATCGTGCTCGGAATGCTCGGCGCGCTCGTGGCCCTCGGCCTCGCATTGATCCAGCGCGCCAACCGGATCCTGAACTTCGCCCAGGCCGACCTCGGCACGCTTCCTTCGACGTTCGCGTACGGCTGCATCGCGTCGTCGTGGGGGCTGCCGTATCTGCTGTCGTTCTTCATCGGCCTCGCCGGCGCGGTCGTCATCGGCGCGCTGGTCGAGTTCCTGTTGATCCGCCGCTTCTTCAAAGCGTCCCGGCTCGTGCTGACCGTCGCCACGATCGGGATCTCCCAGTTGTTCATCGTCTGCGCGCTGCTCATGCCCCGCATCTGGGGAGAACAGGCGCTGAACACCTCCGACATCTCGTTTCCCGGCAACTTCGAGCTGACCATCGGCACCCAGCTCTTCGGCGCCGATTCGATCGCCGCGGTCGGCATCTCCGCGATCGCACTGGTCGCGCTGGCGCTGTTCCTGGGCCGCAGCAGCATCGGCATCGCCGTGCGGGCGAGCGCGGAACGGTCCGAACGGGCCGCGAGCCTGGGGATCCCCGTCAAGCGGATCAACACGCTGGTCTGGGTGATCGCCGCGGTGCTGTCGTACCTCGGGGTGTTCCTCCGGGCGTCGATCCTGGGGATCCCACTCAGCTCGACGGTCAGCATCACCACCCTGATCGCCGCACTGAGCGCGCTCGTGCTCGCCGGAGCGGCGTGCCTGCCCGCCGTCGCGCTCACCGCGGTCGCCCTCGGCATCCTCGAACAGGGCGTGTCGTGGCACGCCGGCGACTCCCCCACACTCGTCTACGTCGTCTACGCGGTGGTCGTGTTCGTCGGTCTGCTCGTCAAGCGCACCGGCAGGCGCCGGGTCGACACCGACGACACCGCCTCGTGGCACATCGCGGACGACCCGCGGCCTCTTCCCGCGACGCTCCGCCGGCTCGGCATCGTCATGTCGGTCCGTTGGGCCGGCGTCGTCGTCGGACTCGCCGCGCTCGCGGCACTCGGCGCCTGGCTCGGCCCCGCCGATCAGCAGAAGGCCGCGACCGTCGCCTGTTTCGCCCTGATCACCCTGTCGATCGTGGTGTTGACCGGGTGGGCGGGTCAGGTGTCGCTCGGGCAGATGTCGTTCGCGGCCGTCGGCGCGGTCGCCGGCGCGGTCGCCGTGGCCACCTGGCACTGGGACCTGATCGCCGCGCTGGGGTTCGCCGGGGTGTGCGGGGCCGCGGCCGCGACGCTCGTCGGCCTGCCGAGCCTGCGGCTGCGCGGGTTCTACCTGGCCGTGGCGACCCTCGCGCTCGCGCTCGCGACGTCCGGGTACCTGTTGAACCGGTCGGTGTTCTCGTGGATCCCCAACGGACGGATCGACCGACCCGCGCTGTTGGGCACGATCGACCTGTCGTCGGAAGGCGCCATGTACACCGTCTGCATGATCGTCGCGCTCGTCGGCCTCGTCGCCGCGCACGGGATCAGGAACAGCCACACCGGACGGGTGCTGCGCGCGGTGCGGGGCAACGAATCGGCCGCCCAGGCCTACGGCGTCCGGCTGTTGTGGGCGAAGCTCACCGCGTTCGCCGTGTCGGGCTTTCTCGCCGGTCTGGCCGGCTGCCTGCTCACGATGATCTCCCAGCAGTACACCGAAGGCCCGTTCACCGCCACCGAGAGCATCGGCGTGTTCACCGCCGCGGTCGTCGGCGGGGTGGGGTCGCTCACCGGCGCGGTGATCGGCGCGATCTTCGCCAAGGGCGGGACGTGGTTCCTGCCGGCGAACTGGCAGCTGCTCCCCAGCGCCATCGGGGTGCTCGGCGTGCTCCTGGCCCTCCCGGGTGGGCTCGCCGACGTGGTCTTCCGACTGCGCGACGCCGGCGGTGCCCGGCTCGCCGAGCGACGTGGGATCGAGGTGCCGTCGCTGCGCGGCCACCGTGACGATCCCGACGGCTCGGACCGGATCGACCTGGACGACCTCGCGCGGACCACGGCGGGAACCGCCGACACGGCGAACTCGGTCGATCGGTCCGACGACGACGGCGGCGATGACGACGAACCCTCGACACTTCGCGAGGAGCGATCCGCATGAGGGGACTGCGCGACCGGTTCGGTGGGGTTTCGGCGTACCCGCTGGTGATCCTCGCCGGGCTCGCGTTCATGGACGCCGCCGACCAGGCGGCCTACGGGATCCTGCTCCCCGACATCCGTGACGCCCTGAACCTGACCGACACCGGCATCCTGCTGGTGACCGCGATCGGCGGTGGGATGGGTCTGCTGGGGACCGTGCCCATCGCCTGGTTGGCCGACCGGACCAGCCGCGTCCGTCTCGCCCTGGTCGGCGCCGCGGTCTGGGCCCTGTTCTCGATGTCGACCGGTCTGGCCACCGTGGTGGTGCTGCTGGTGATCGTGCGGTGCGGCACCGCGATCGGCCAGGCGGTGGTGTTCCCGACCCACAACTCGCTGCTGGCCGACTACTTCCCGATCGAGGTGCGTCCGCGCGTGTACGCCTCCCACCAACTCGGCAACGTGTTGGGCCAGCTCTTCGGCGTGCTCGCCGGAGCGGGACTGGCGACCGCGTTCGGGTGGCGGGTGCCCTTCATCGTGTTCGGGATCCCGGTCGCGTTGCTGGTCGTGCTCGGCCTCAAGATGCGTGAACCGGTGCGCGGCCACTACGAACGCGCCGCCGCGGGAGTCGGACCCGAGGCCGAGGCGATGGCCGTCGCCGAGGTGCCACCGTCGTACGCCGAGGCGTACCGCATGGTGTGGAAGATCGGCACGCTGCGACGCGTGTTCGCCGCCCTGCCGTTCCTGGCCGCGTCGATCATCGGATTCACCTCGATCGCAGCGTTGCAGTACGACCGGACCTTCGACCTGTCGACCTGGCAGCGGGGCTGGGTCTCGGTCCCCGTGCTCGTGGTCCACGTCTGCGGGTTGCTCATCGGCGCGCGGGTGGCCACCAGCGAGGCGAGCAAGTCGGTGGCCCGCATGTTCACGATGATCGGCTGGGCCGCCGGGGCGGCGGCGCTCATCGCTCTCGTGTTCGCCGCCGCGCCCAACGTGGTCGTCGCGGTCGTCGCCAATGCGCTCCTGGTGGCGTGTCTTGCAATCGTGGGACCGGGAGTCCTGGCAGCACTGTCGCTGGCGATTCCCGCCCGGGCGCGGGCGATCGGGTTCTCGATCGGCGCGCTGTTCATCCTGCCCGGTCTGGCCGTCCTGCCGATCGTCGGTTGGGTCGGCGACACCTGGGGGCTGCGCTGGGGGATGGCGGTGATGACGCCGGTGCTGGTGATCGGCGGCCTGATCATCGCCTCGGCGCGCAGCGTCGTCGACGCCGACATCGCAGACGTCTGGACGGGTTCGGTGACCCGTGCCGAACTGCTCGCCGCCCGGGCGAGGGGCGAGATGCAGTTGCTCATGATCCGCGCGCTGGACGTGCGCTACGGCGACGTCCGGGTGCTCTTCGACGTCGACGCCGAGATCACCGAAGGCGAGATCGTGGCCCTGTTGGGCACCAACGGTGCCGGAAAGTCGACGCTGCTCGGCGCGATCTGCGGGACGGTCGAGGCCACCAACGGCGCGGTCGTGTTCGACGGACGCGACATCACCCATGCCCCGCCCGAGGAGATCGCACGCCTGGGCATCACCCAGATGCCCGGCGGCAAGGGGGTCTTCCCGACCCTGACGGTGGCCGAGAACCTCCGCGCCGCGGCCTGGATGAGTCGGGGCGACCGCGACGAGACCGACCGTCGGGTCGCCGAGGTGCACGAGCTGTTCGACGTCCTCGCCCAACGCGCCGACGAGCCGGCCGCCAACCTGTCGGGCGGGCAGCAGCAGATGCTCGCACTCGGCATGGCGCTCATCGTGCGGCCCCGCCTGCTGCTCATCGACGAACTGTCTCTCGGACTGGCGCCGCTCGTCGTCGACGAGTTGCTCGGTGTCGTGCGGATGCTGCGCGACCGGGGCACCACGATCATCCTGGTGGAGCAGTCGGTGAACGTCGCCCTCGCCGTCGCCGACCGCGCCTACTTCATGGAGAAGGGCGCGATCCGCTACTCCGGGCCGACCGCCGAGCTGCTCGAACGGCCCGACCTGGTGCGCTCGGTGTACCTGGCCTCTGCGGGAGCGAACCTGGCCTCGCCCGACGGCGAGCGTCCGTCGGCATCTGAGGGTCGACCACGTCTCTCGGTCGACCACCTCCGGGTCGCGTTCGGCGGCATCGCCGCCGTCGACGACGTGAGCCTCGACTTCGCAGCCGGTGAGATCGTCGGCGTGATCGGCCCCAACGGCGCCGGCAAGACCACCCTGTTCGACGCGATCTCGGGGTTCGTCTCGACCGACGTCGGCACGGTGACCTTCGACGGCCACGACGTGACCCGGTGGTCGCCCGATCGCCGCGCCCGGATCGGGCTGGGACGCTCCTTCCAGGATTCACGGTTGTTCGAGTCGCTCAGCGTCACCGAGACCCTGTCGGTCGCCCTGGATCGTTGGGTGCAGGGGTCGGGGGTGGTGAACGCGGTGTTCCGGCTGCCCGCCCATCAGTTGACCGAAGCCGCGATCGCCATGCGAGTCGACGAACTGATCGAGGCGTTCGGGCTGGAGGCGTTCCGCCACAAGTTGCTCAGAGAACTCTCGACCGGCTCCCGTCGGGTCGTCGACCTCGCCTGCGTGGTGGCACACGGGCCGTCGGTCGTGCTGCTGGACGAGCCCTCGTCGGGCATCGCGCAACGCGAAGCCGAAGCGCTCGCGCCGCTGCTGCGCAACCTGCGTGACCGGCTCGACGCGACATTGCTCGTCGTCGAACACGACCTCGCGCTGATCTCGCGGGTGGCCGACCGGCTCGTGGCGATGGACCAGGGCCGGATCGTCACGACGGGGACCCCCGCGGAGGTCCTCGACCACCCCGAGGTGATCGCCTCGTACCTGGGCACGGGCACGACCGCCCGCGAGCGGTCCGGACCGCTCGCCACCTCTTCGTCCGAACAAGGAGCACCATGAGCGACGAACCGCGCCCTTGGCCGACCCTGAACCCCCTGCGCCGGTGGGGACCGATCGCGCTGGTCCTCGCGGTGTTCGTGGCGCTCGCCGTGGTGGCGACCACCCGCTCACCGGACGGCACCACCGAAGTCGCCGCCGGGACGGCGACCACGACGCAGTCACTCGCCGACAACCCCGACCTGCCGATCACCTACGCCGAGGCGAAGAAGGAAGGCAAGGCGTCGTCGATGAAGTGGGCGAACTGCGACCCGACCACCGGACGCATCAAGTTCCCGTCGGTCTACGCGCCGCCGTGTGTCCCCGAACCCACCGGATCGAACGGTGGTGCCACCTCCCAGGGGGTCACCGCGTCGGCGATCAAGGTCGTCTACTACACCGCCCCGCCGGGAGACCTGACGAGCGCGATCTCGGGCAACCTCGACACGCCCGAGGCCGTCGCGGCCAGCGTGAAGCAGTACATCCGCCTGTTCGAGGCGACCTTCGAGACCTACGGCCGCAAGGTCGAGATCATCCCGATGACCGGATCGGGTGTGAGCACCGACGAGACCGCCGCGCGGGCCGACGCGGTGAAGGTCGCAACCCAGATCAAGGCGTTCGCGTCGATCGGCGGGCCCGCCCAGACGGCGGTGTACGCGACCGAACTGGCCAACCGTGGGGTGCTGTGTCTGTCGTGCGGCCTGTCGGTGCCGAATTCGACGTATGCGAAGAACGCGCCGTACATGTGGGGCACCCTTCCCACCGCCGAACAGTTCCTCGAGAACGTGGGGTTGTTCCTCACCAAGCAGCTCAACAACAAGCCCGCGAAGTGGGCCGGTGACCCGAAGATGCGCACCCGGAAGCGCACGTTCGGGGTGGTCCACTACGACCAGGACCCACCGGTGTTCACGGGGGTGTCGAAGGTGTTCAACGACCTGGGCGCCAAGAACGGCTGGAAGCCCAAGGAGAACATCACGTACCTGTTGGACCTCGCCAAGCTGCCCGAGACCGCCGCGTCGATCATCGCGAAGCTCAAAGCGGCCGGGTGCACCACCGTGGTGTTCCTCGGCGACCCGATCATGCCGATCTATCTGACCAAGGCCGCCACCGCACAGAACTACTTCCCCGAGTGGATCGTCACCGGAACCGTGTTGACCGACACCACCTCCCTGGCTCGCAACTACGACCAGAAGCAGTGGGCGCACGCCTTCGGGGTCTCGACGCTGCCGGTTCGCACGCCGCACGACGACGCCGACGCCTACCGCATCTACCACTGGTACTTCGGCGAGATGCCCGAGGCCAACAAGACCGCCGGCGTGTTCTACCCGAACCTGCTCCAGCTCTTCCAGGGCATCCAGATGGCCGGACCGAAACTGACCCCGCAGACCTTCGCGGGCGGCATGTTCAAGATGCCGCCCGCCGGCGGCAGGCCAGGCGCCCCGCAGGCCTCCTACGGCAACCCCGATCTGTTCTCGTTCGCCAAGGAAGACTTCACGTCGGTCGACGACTCGACGCTGATCTGGTGGGACGCGGACGCGAAGGGCCCCGACGAACAGGGCAAGGACGGGGTGGGTATGTACCGCTACGTCGACGGCGGCAAGCGGTACCTCCCCGGCAAGATGCCGTCTGCGCTGCAACCGTTCTTCACCAAGGCCGGGAGCGTCACCGTCTTCGACGGACAACCTCCCGGGTTGAAGACGCCGACCTACGCGCCGCCACCCGGAGCGCCCGGAGCCAAGTGAGCGACTGATCCTCAGCCGTGACCGACGAGCACGGCGACGCTCAAGGTGACGATCACGGCCAGGGCCACCCCGACGAAACGCCAGTCGCGCTCGCGCGCCCACAGCACCACCAGGGCGATCACCCGGAACGCCGGAGTGAGCGCCAGCGTCAGCACTCCGAGCGC
The DNA here is from genome assembly GCA_964595905.1 of uncultured Iamiaceae bacterium. Taxonomy (GTDB): domain Bacteria; phylum Actinomycetota; class Acidimicrobiia; order Acidimicrobiales; family Iamiaceae; genus JAFDWI01. The sequence goes on along the minus strand of CAZQSU010000030.1, from coordinate 21,213 downwards.
CATGAGCAGATCGGCCGACGACCCGGCATCGCCCAGTGAGAACAGCTTCACCTCGCCGGAGTGATGCGACCCCGAAGCGATCTTCATCGCCAGACCGACGGCCATGAGCACGACCGCCACCACGAGTCCGGCTCGCAACAGCACCTGGACGATGCGTTGCACCCGGTGCACCTCGTCCGCGGTGGCGGCGTCGATGCTCGGCCGGTCAACGGCCAACGTCGACTCCGATCGCACTCAGCGCCATCTGCACGGCGACGAACACCAGCACGACCACCAGGATCTTGCGCAGCAATGACGGATGCACCTTCGACGAGGTCGCCGCGCCGAGGGTCGCGCCGGCGACGACGCCGAGCGCGACCGGCACGACGGTGTAGGGGTGGACGTACCCGCGGGCGAAGTACACGAAGAGGCTGGCGATGGCGGTCACGCCGATCATGAAGTTCGAGGTCGCCGCCGCCACCTTGATCGGCACCCGCATGCCCTCGGTCATCGCCGGGACCTTGATGAATCCGCCGCCCACGCCCAGCATGCCCGACACCGTCCCGGCCAACAGTGAGATCGCGCCGCCGACCGCCACCCGGTCGGCCCGGTAGGGCACGAGTCGACCGGCGCGGTCGTCGTAGAAGGCTCCGGCGAGTGCGCCGGGTTCCTCCCAGCCGACGACGGCCTCTCGATCCTCCGAGGCGGGCACCGGCTCGTCGGAGGCTTCCGCGGCGTCACCTCGACGGGCGACCAGCACCGCGGTGAGGACCATCAGCGCGGCGAACAGGCCCGAGAGCACCGACGGCGCGATCAACACGGCGACGAGCCCGCCGACGATCCCACCGATGGTGGTCGCGACCTCGAGGGTCATGCCCAGACGCATGTTCGCGGTACCTCTGCCGACGTACGCGCTGCCCGCGGCGGTGGAGGTCGCGACGACCGCCACCAGCGAGGTCGCGACCGCGATGCGGATGTCGAAACCGAACGCGAGCACCAACACGGGCACGATGACGATGCCGCCGCCGATGCCGATGATCGCGCCCAGCCAGCCGGCGGCGATGCCCAGCACGACCAGAGCGCCGACGGTGACGAGGCTCAGGTCCACCCGGCGATCGTAGGCCGCACGCGCTCGGGACCCCTCGGAGGAGGGGTCCCGACGTGGATCTCCGGTTGGTCGCGGCGGGGCCGCCGACGATCAGGGCTGAGTCGAGACCCGACGGCCGCGGTTCCACAGCAACAGTGCGAATCCGGCGGCGAGCATCACCAGACCACCGACGACCAGGATGCCGATCTGCGCACCGGTTGCGGGAAGCGTGCTGCCCCCCGAAGTGGACGTGCCGCCCGCGCCACCGCCGGGAGCGACGGTCGTGGCCGAGCTCGGCGTCGTCGTCGACGGGGCCGGCTGGGCGTCGACGATCTCGAGTGTGGTGGTCGCGAGCACCTGCCCGGCGGCCGATGCCGTGATGGTCACGATCCCTGCCGCGGCGTCGGCCGGAATGTCCCAGGTGTAGGTGAACTCACCCGAGCCGTTCGTGGTCACGGTACCAATGGTCGTTCCCTCGACGGCGAGGGTGACCTCACAGTCGGCCGGGAAGCCCGAACCGATGATGTCGACCGACGTGCCGTTGTCGGCAGTGGTGGCACTCGTGGCGAGCGTCAACGCCGGGCCGTAGTCGTCGGGTCCGACCACGCAGGCCTCCGCCGCGCCGGCCGACGATGACGTGATCGCGAACAGACCGCTCGCCAGCGCCAGGATGGCGACGATCAACACCGCGGGAGTGCGACGCCTCGTGCTCTTCATGTAACCCCGTCCTCCGTCGGTGACCGTCAGGCCACCTCGCTCGACCGACCCTGTGACCGATTGGCCACCGGACGAGTTACCCTAGATCAATTCCGGCACCGGGTGTCAACAGATCGATGTTTCGTCACAGACCAGGCGTGCCGCTCAGCAGCCGGACGCCCGATGCGAAGGGCGCCGCGGGAGTGGTGTGGGTGCTCGTCGTCCTCGGCGTGGTCGGCGCGGGGTTCGCCCCGTGCAGACCGACCGGTGTCGTCGTGTTCGACGTGTGCGAACGCGCCGTGCTGGGCGGTGTCTTCGTGTGGTTCACGGCACGGAGCCGACGCTGGACCCGGTTCGTCGTCGCCGGAGGGGCCCTGGTCTTCGCCGGCACCCTGTGGGGGGCCGCGGTCGCGCTCGTCGCCCTGGCGCTCGTGGTCGGCGCCGATCGGCTGCCGAGACGTCACGAGCGCCTGCTCGGCGCGCTCGTCGGTCTGCTCGGCGGCCAGGTGCTGCTCCGAGCGGCGGCGATCGGACGGTTCGGGTTCACGGCGCTGGTCACCGCGGTGGTGGTCGCCGTCGTGGTGGTGTCGGGCTACCGGGCTGCGCCCGAGATGTCCCGGCGGCGGATCCGCCGGATCTCGGGCGCGCTCGTCGCGGTCACGCTGGTCGCCGTCGCAGGGTTCGGCTTCACGATCTGGCGGTCGCAGGCGCCGATGAACGAGGCACTCGCGCATTCCCAGGGCGGGATGGCGAAGGCCGAGGCCGGTTCCCAGTACCTGGCGGCGTTGCATTTTCTCGCGGCGGAATCGGCCTTCGAACGGGCCCACGAGCTGCAACGCTCACCCGCAGGCAGGCTGGCTGCCGCGGTGCCGATCCTGTCGCAGCACGCCCGGCTGGTGACGACGGCGTCGCGTTCGGGCGGGGAGCTCGCCGAGAACGCGTTCCGCGCGGTGGCAGCGGCTCCCTACGGTGATCTGCGCGCCGATGACGGCACGGTCGACCTCGGACGGCTCGAGGCGATGCGTGTCCGCTTGTCCGCGACGATCGCCTCGACCCGTCGGACCCTCGCACGCATCGACGCGGCCTCCTCGCCGTGGCTCGTCGGCCCGGTCCGTCACCGGATCGTCGACTACCGGGCCGAGCTCACCGACTCGTTGCCGAAGGCCGAGCAGGCCGTCCGGGCCCTCGACGTGGTGCCGTCGCTGCTCGGCGCCCGGGGGCCGAAGCGCTATCTCGTGTTGTTCGCGAACCCGGCGGAGTCACGGGGCCTCGGCGGGTTCATCGGAGCGTGGGCCGAACTCGAGGCCGACAACGGGCACGTGCGGCTGACCCGGCACGGCCACATCGATGATCTCAACGACGCGACCGACTGGGAGACCCGCACGATCACCGCACCGAGTGACTACCTGGCCCGGTACTCCCGTCTCCAGCCACAACGCTTCATCCAGAACGTCTCCGCCTCGCCCGATTTCCCCACCGTTGCCCGTGTGAGCACGGAGCTCTACCGCCAGACCATGCACACCCGGGTCGACGGGGTGTTGTACGTCGATCCGATCGCGCTCGGCGCGCTGCTGGAGTTGACGGGCCCGGTCCTGCCGGAGGGGTCGTGGTATCGGATCCATGCGAAGAACGCCGCCGATTACCTCATGCACGACCAGTACCTGAGGTATCCCGGCCGCACGGAGCGGCGCATCGACGTGCTCTCGGAAACGGCGGAGGCGACGTTCGAGGCGCTCACCCACGGCGAACTTCCGCCGATCCGCCGGGTCACCGAGGTCCTGTCTCCGATGATCCGCCAGGGTCGCCTGCTGTTCTGGGCGGCCGACGCCGAGACCGATTCGTACTTCACCTCGATGGGGATGACCGGGGCGTTCCCCCGCCCGGACGGCCACGACCTGCTGTCGGTCCGGATCAGCAACGCCTCGACGAACAAGGCCGACTACTTCATCGACCAGACGACCCGGTACACGGTCCGTTACGACCCCCGCACCGGAGCGACGCGCGCCACCGCCCGCGTCACGTTCGTGAACCACGCACCGTCGTCGGGTGAACCGTCGTACGTCCTGGGTAACCAGGACACCCGCACCGGCAAGACCGACGGGCGACCGTTCGGGTCCGACACCCTGGCGGTGAGTGTGTATTCGGCGCTGCGACCCACCGCCCTGGCGATCGACGGGGTGGAGTCCGGCGTCGAGGTGCAGCGCGAGCTCGGCGCATGGGTCGGTTCCCAGAGCATCACCGTCGGCCCGGGAGGTCGGGTCACGGTCCGCATCGACCTCACGGGCACCCTGCGGCCCGGCGATCGGTACCACCTCACGGTCGCGCCACAGCCGAGCGCCCGGCCCCGCCACACCACCGTCGTGGTGGAACCGACCGACGCATCGGGCGAGGTCGTACCGGATCTCGTGACCACGCGGACCCTCGACGACGACGAGGTCGAGCACCTCTCGGTCGCGGCGACGGTCAGCCGGACCCGGTGAGGACCCCCGGGTTCATGATGCGGTGCGGATCGAACGCGTCCCGCAGTCGGTTGCGAAGGTCCCGGTCGGCCCGGTCACGGAGTTGGTCGAGGCGGGTCCGTTTCGCGGTGCCGATGCCGTGTTCGGCGCTGATCGACCCGCCCATCGCCACCACCAGGTCGAGGACGGCGTCGTCGGTCGTCTCGTCGTCGGCGGCCGGGCCGGTGACGTTGACGTGCACACTCGCCTCGCCGCCGTGGCCGAACAGCCACACTCGGGCGTCGGGGTCGACCGACGCGACGACGTCGGCGACACGGCCGACGAAGTCGGCGAGTGTGCCCGGGGGCACGGCGACGTCGAGTTTGTGGGGCACCCCGACGGTGGCGATCGCCTCGGTGTGCCGTTCGCGGTAGCGCCACAGTCGGGCGCGCCCGCCCGCGTCGTCGGCCACGGCCACGTCCGAGACCCCCGACAGGCCGTCGACCGCGGTGGCAAGGGCGCCGGTCCGGTCCTCGGTGTCGGCGACCTCGACGAGCACGTACCCGCCGGTGGTCTCGGCGAAGGGCGGCGGATACGAAAAGGCCGCACACACCAACTCCAGGCCCGGCGCGAAGAAGAACTCGGCGGACTCGATCGACGGCAGGGCACCTCGGATCGCCTCGACCGCGACCGCCGCATCGTCGACCTCGGCGAACCGCAGCAGCGCCGTGGTCCGGAAACCCAGGTCGGCGACGAGTCGGACCCGCACGTCGGTGATGATTCCGAGCGTGCCCTCGCTGCCACACAGCAGACCGGGCAGGTCGTAACCGGTGTTGTCGCGGAGGTTCGTGCCGCCCAGCTCGTGGCGCGCCCCGGTGCCGTCGACGAACGCGACGCCGGTCAGCTGCGCCCGGGTGGCGCCGTAGCGGAGCACGTGCAGCCCGCCGGCGTTGGTGGCGACCGTGCCCCCGATCGTGGCCGAGTCGCGACTGGCGATGTCGACGCCGTACCGCCACCCGTGGTCGGCCGCGGCGTGCTGCACCGCAGCCAGCGGCGTACCGGCCCGCGCCGTCAACAGCCCGGCCGTCGCGTCGACGGCTGCGACCCCGCGTAGCCGTTCGGTCGACACCACGAGCTCGCCCGCCAACGGCACCGACCCGCCGACCAGGCCGGTGTTGCCGCCCTGGGGGACGACCGCGACCTCGTGTTCGACGCAGAGCCGCACGATCGCGGCGACCTCGTCGGTGGTGCCCGGCCGTGCCACGGTGACGGGGTCGTCGGTGCCGAAACGCCCGGTCCAGTCCCAGCGGTACCGGGTCGTGAGGTCCGGATCGTCGACGACGCCGGCCGGGCCGGTGATGGTGCGTAGGGCGTCGACGAACCGGTCGTCGCGGACCGTCATCGGCGACAACCGCGCCTTCAGGGTCGGCGACCGCCGAAGTGCAACAGTTTCGTCTGGATCGTCGCGTCGTCGGGAGCGTCGAGCTTCGGGCCGAAGAAGCCGGGCATCCGGATCAACTCGTCGAGCGGCAACATCATCTCGAGCTGGGTCGCGCACAACTCGGCGTCGAGCGTCTCGTCCTGGCCGGTGGCACGGGCCAGGTCCCAGGTGTGGAACAACGTGTCGCCGACCAGCAGTCCGCCGGCGAGATCGGCGAAGGGCATCTCACCGAACGGGCTCGCCACGGTCTGCGAGGCGGTGGCTTCGTCGCCGAGCGCGCCGAGGACGGCGGCTCTGCTCGTCGACCAGATCGCCAACAGCTCGTCATCGGCTCCCGGCGTGTCGTGAGACTGTCCGAGCGTCGACAGCATCAGGTGGTGGCTGCCGATCAGGTGCGTGACCAGGGCCCGGACGTCCCACTCCTCACAGGGAGTCGAAGCGGTCCACTGGTCGGCCTGCACACCCCGCAGGCGGGTCTCGAAACCTTCCGAAGCGCGGGTGTACCGGTCGAGTGCGTCCATGTCGGCGACCCTACCTCTTCAGGTGCGCACTACGCTCCGCGGCGTGGACCCCGAAGACCCCGGCCTGCTGACCGACGTGCCCGGGGTGGCGGTCGGCCATTGGACCGACCCGGTCGCGCGCACCGGCTGCACCGTGGTGATCGTGCCCGCGGGCACGGTCGCGGCGGGCGAGATCCGCGGCGGGGGGCCGGCGAGTCGTGAACTCGCCCTCCTGGAGCCCAACCGAAACGTCGCGTCGATCGACGCCGTCGTGCTCACGGGCGGCTCGGCGTTCGGCTTGGCCGCCGCCGACGGCGTGATGCGGTTCCTCGAGGAGGCGGGTCGCGGGTACGTCACCCCGGCGGGTCGGGTGCCGATCGTGCCGACGATGGGCCTGTACGACCTGGCCGTCGGCGACGCGTCGGTCCGACCCGACGCCGACGCCGGTCGGGCCGCTGCCGAATCGGCGACCACCGACGCCCACGAGGTCGGCCTCGTCGGTGCCGGGACGGGTTGCACGACCGCGAAGTGGTTTGGCCCCGAGCGTGCCGAACCGGGCGGGCTGGTCGCCGCCTCGACGCGGGTCGGCCAGATGACGGTCGCGTGTCTGGTCGCCGTGAACGCCGTCGGCTCGGTGGGCCACGCGGCGACCCTCGAAGACGACGGTTCGGTGCAGGGGGTGCTGGGGCGGACCGGCCGAGGCGAGAACACCACGATCGGCGTGGTCGCGACCTCGGCGCGCCTCGACAAGGTGGCGTGCCGACTGCTCGCGGAGTCCGCGCACGACGGGTTGGCCCGGGCCGTCTTCCCCACCCACACCCGCTTCGACGGTGACGCGTTCGTCGCGTGCGCCACCGGCACCGGAGAAGCCGACGACGATTCCGGGATCGACGCGCTCCGGATGGCCGCGACCGTGGTGGTCGAACGGGCGATCAGCGCGCTGGCCGACTGATCGGCCACGATCGGCCGGGACGAGGTTCACCTGGCGAGTGGGCGGCGGCGACCGAGCAGTCGACAGACCACGTAGATCGCGAACGAGATCGTCGTCACGTACGGGCTGATCGGCCCCGTCGCGCCGAGGGCCAGCAGGATGCCGCCGAGCATCGCCAGAAGGCCGAAGAGCATGCTGAGGGCCGCCACCAGCCGCGGTGACGCCGTGACCCGCAGCGCCGCGGCGGCCGGCGTGCAGATGATGCTCAGCACCAACAACGCGCCCACGATCTGCACGCTCATCGCCACCGCCAGGCCCAGCAGCACCATGAACACCGCGGACAGTGCCCGCACCGGCACGCCGGCGGCCGCGGCGGCCTCCGGGTCGGTGCTCGCATAGCTCAACGGGCGCCAGGTCACGGCCAGCCCCACCGTCACGACCGCGCAGGTGCCGAGCAGCCAGGCGAGATGGGGCGCGTCGACCGCGACGATCTGCCCGACGAGCAGCCCGAACTTGTTCGCCGAGCGGCCCTGATACAGCGACAGGAACAGCACCCCCAGGCCCAGCCCGAAGGGCATGAGCACGCCGATGGACGAGTTGCGGTCCCGCGCGCGCACGCCCATCGCGCCGATCACCAACGCCGCCACGAGCGACCCGACGATGGAGCCGACGACCACGTTCACCCCGACCAGCAACGCCGCGGCCGCACCCGCGAACGACAGCTCGCTGATGCCGTGCACCGCGAAGGGGAGGTCGCGCATCATCACGAACGACGAGATCAACCCGCCCACGACGCCGAGCACCGCGCCGGCGATGAGCGAGTGCTGCACCAGGCGCAGCAGCGAGCCGTAGTCGCTGAAGTCGAAGATCCGCTGCCAGACACCCGGGTCGGCCGCGGCGGCGAGCACGCTCACGCGTCGACCTCGGTCTCTTCGTGGCTGTGATGGGCGTGTGCCGGCGCGCCCACGACCAGGATCCGCTCCCCCACACGCAGCACCTCGACCGACGCGCCGTACAGGTCCGACAACGTGTCAGAGTTGAGGACCTCGTCGACGGTGCCGATGCGGAACCGTCCTCCCGCCAGGTAGAGGATCCGGTCGACGTGGGCGAGCACCGGGTTGATCTCGTGGGTGACGAACACGACGGCGGTGCCGTGGTCGCGGCGAGCCTGCTCGATGCGTTCGGTGACCGTGGCCTGCCCGGAGAGGTCCAACGACAGCATCGGCTCGTCGCACAGGAGCAGCTCGCGTTCTGCCACGAGTGCCTGCGCGACCCGGACCCGCTGCTGCTCACCGCCCGAGAGCACTCCGACCGGAACGTCGGCGAGATGGGCGGCATCGACGGTGTCGAGTGCGGCGACGATCCGGTCCCAGTCGATGTTTCCCGGTCGGGAGAACCCCCACCGGTGCCCGTCCAGGCCCTGACGCACCAGGTCGCGGGCCCGCAGGGGGGTGAGCGGGTCGAAGCGGCGCTGTTGGGGGATGTAGCCGATCTTCGCGTTGCCCCGCCGCACCGGGCGACCCATCACCTCGAGGGATCCCGCCGTCAGCGACTGCACGCCGAGGATGGTCCGCAACAGGCTGGTCTTGCCCGACCCGTTCGCGCCGAGCACGGCGAGGAACTCCCCGCGACGAACCACCAGGTGGAGTGCCGACCACAGGGTGCGGTCGCCGTAGCCGAGGGTCGCGGCATGGAACTCGACGACCGACGCGTCGGTGAGCGTCACGAGCCCGACCGGCCTGCGTGTCGATCGAGGGCGTCGGCGATCGCGTCGAGGTTCGCGCGCATCCATCCCACGTAGGTCTCACCCTTCGGCAGGGTCTCGGTGACCGACACGACCGGAATCCGGTGGTCCTTCGCGGCCGCGACGACCTGATCGGTCTGGTCGCTGACGGTCTGTGCGTTGACGACCAGCAGATCGACCGGATCGTGGGTGAACAGGGCGAGCGTGTCGACCAACACCGCAGGCGACGCCTCTTCTCCTTCCTCGACCGCCTCACTGAACGCCTCGGGTGTGCGGTTCTCGATGCCGATGGTGGCGAGCAGATACAGCGGCACCGGTTCGGTCACCGCCGCCGTCGCGTCCGGGTGCTCGGAGCCGACCTGTTCGGCTCGGTCGGTCAGCTCGTGCAGGTCGTCGATGAGTTGTTCGGCGTTGGTCCGGTAGTCGTCGGCGTGGGACGGATCGACCTCGACGAGCGCGTCCCGGAGGCGCTCGGCGAGCCGGATCATCGCTTCGAAGCTGTACCACACGTGCTCGTTGAGTTCGGAGCCTTCCCCGGCCTTCTTGCCGGAGATCGCCACGGCGTCGAGCACCGTCGCATCATGCTGGTCGGCGGCGTCCAGGAGGTTCTGCATGAACTCGTCGTAGCCGGCGCCGTTGACGATCACGATGTCTGCCTTCGACACCGTGAGGATGTCGCGGGTCGACGCCTCGTAGTCGTGCGGGTCGGCGTTCGCGTCGTCGATGATCGACGTGATCTCGGCGTGGTCGCCGGCGACGGCATGGGCGATGGCGCCGTAGATGTTGGTCGAGGCGACGATCTTCGGGCCCGACTTCGCCGCACGTCCTGGTTCGGCGGCGGACCCGCAGGCACCCAGCACGATCACCGCGGCCACGATGACGGCGCCCGCCACGCAGCCGTGCGGGCGTCGGCGTCGACCGACCTTCGGAGCTGCGCGTTGTCGGAGCATCGACCCAACCTGATAATGAGAACGGTTCTCATTATCACTACCACGGGGAGCGGGACGCCGCCAACCCGACGCACCCTGTCGGACGAGGACCCCGACGCCCCGAACCGCTCGAACGCGCATCGCGGCGAGTTCACGAACTGGAAACACCCGAGAAACGCCGGGGAAACGGCGCGACCGCACACTGTCGTTCGTCCCACCCACCCCACAGGAGGAACGATGAACACCGGTGATACCGCCTGGATGCTGACCGCCACGGCGCTGGTGCTGTTCATGACCCCCGGGCTCGCCTTCTTCTACGGCGGCATGGTCCGCTCGAAGAACGTGCTCGGCATGCTGATGCAGAACATCTTCGCCATGGGCCTGGTCGCCGTGATCTGGGTCGTGATCGGCTTCAGCCTCGCCTTCGGCAACTTCGGTGACGGCGGCCTGCTCGGTGGCCTGCACTATTTCGGGCTCGCCCACGTCGACGGCACCGTCGGCCTCGGCCTGACCATCCCCTTCGTGCTGTTCGCCGCCTACCAGATGACCTTCGCGGTCATCACCCCCGCCCTGATCACCGGCGCCACCGCCGACCGGCTCAAGTTCTCGGCCTACGCCGTGTTCATCGGCATCTGGATGGTGCTCGTCTACGCGCCCATCGCCCACTGGGTGTTCGGCGGCGGTTGGCTGGCGGCCCGCGGCGCCCTCGACTTCGCCGGCGGCGCGGTGGTGCACATGAACGCCGGCGCCGCGGCACTCGCGCTCGTGCTCGTGCTCGGCAAGCGCAAGGGATGGCCCAAAGAGCGGATGCACCCGCACTCGCTCCCCCTCACGATGCTCGGTACCGGCATCCTGTGGTTCGGCTGGTTCGGCTTCAACGCCGGCTCCGCGCTGGCCGCGAACGGCCTCGCCGCCCAGGCCGCCATGAACACCTTCGTCGCCGCCTCGGCGGCGATGCTGGGCTGGCTGATCGTCGAACGGCTGCGAGACGGCCACGCCACCACCCTGGGCGCGGCCTCCGGCATCGTCGCCGGGCTGGTCGCGATCACCCCGTGTGCCGGCTTCGTCGGCACGATGCCCGCCGTCATCATCGGCCTCGTCACGGGCGCTGTCTGCTTCGGAGCCATCGGGCTGAAAGAACGCTTCGGCTACGACGACGCGCTCGACGTGGTCGGTGTGCACCTCGTCGGCGGCCTCGTCGGCACCCTGCTGCTCGGGCTGTTCGCCGACACCGCCGTCAACCCCGCAGGCCGTGACGGGTGGTTCATCGGCGGGGGTGCCGAGCTCCTCGGCGAGCAGGCCCTCGCCGCGGTCGTCACGATCGCCTTCTCGTTCGTCGTGTCGCTGATCATCGCCAAGGGCATCGACGTCACCATCGGACTGCGGGTCGACGAGTCGACCGAAGCCGAGGGTCTCGACCTCGCCCTGCACGCCGAGACCGCCTACACCTACGGCGAGCTCGGCTCGATGGGACGCCTGTGATGCGCCGCCGCTCAGCAGTCTCCGACCGTTCCACAAGACCGACCACCCCCGAGGAGGAGCTCGCATGAAGCTCGTCACCGCCATCGTCAAACCCTTCAAGCTCGACGACGTCAAGGATGCCCTCACCGCGGTCGGCCTCGACGGCATGACCGTGTCGGAGGTGCGCGGCTTCGGCCGCCAGGCCGGCCACACCGAGGTCTACCGCGGTGCCGAGTACCGGGTCGACTTCATTCCCAAGGTCCGCGTCGAGGTCGTCGTGGCCGACGACCGGGTCGACACCGTCGTCGACGCGATCATCGGCGCCGGTCGCACCGGCAACATCGGCGACGGCAAGATCTGGGTGTCGCCCCTGGAGCAGGTGGTGCGGATCCGCACCGGCGAACGCGGCGACGATGCCGTGTGAGCACCGACGGCGCACCGCTGTCGGCGGCGTCGTACCGCACGGCACGTGACCTCCTCGTCGCCGACTCGCGGGTCGGTGGCGGGGAGTTCCGCCGCGCCCTGTGCGCGCTGACCGACGACTGGCTCGCCGCCGTGTTCGACGACGCGGTGCGCGCCCTGGGCGGACCTTCCGACGGCATCGCCCTGGTCGCCCTCGGCGGTTACGGGCGCGGCGAGTTGTGGCCGGGCAGCGACCTCGACCTCGCGGTCGTCCATCGCCGCCAGCACGACGCCGCGGCCGCGATCGCCGAGGCGGTCTGGTACCCGGTGTGGGACACCGGCGTCCACCTCGGCCACAGCACCCGCAGCATCGCCGAGGCGGTTCGCGCGGTCGGCGACGATCTCGCGACCGCGACGGCGTTGTTGGATGCCCGGCCGCTGGCCGGTGACCCCGGCATCGCCGACGAGCTGACGATGCGGGTGCGCGAGGCGTGGGCAGCGATGATCGACGCGTCGACCGAGCGGCTGCGCGCCGATGCTGCTGCCCGGCGGGCCAGGGCCGGTGACGTGGCCTTCTCGGTCGAGCCCAACCTCAAGATCGCCGGTGGAGGGTTGCGGGATGCCCAGATTCCGACCTGGTTGGCGCCGACCGACCCACTGATCGGCGCCGACGATGCGCGCACCCTCGCCGAGGCGCGGTCGTGGCTGGGCGATGTGCGTCTGGCGTTGCACCGGTGCGCGCCGAGGTCGGGTGACGTGTTGCGCCTCGAAGACCAGGACGCGGTCGCCGAGGCGCTCGGGGCCGGCGACGCCGACGTGCTGATGACCCGCGTGGCCGGCGCGGCCCGCAGCGTCGACTGGGTCCTCGACGAGGTCTGGGTGCAGGCCGCGGCCCGATCGAAGCGTGCCCGCGGGCACGGTCGGCGCGGTCGAAGGACCCGTGACGATCAGGCGACCGACGCCGGCGACGACTGGGACGTGGCCGACCCGGCCGACGTGTTGCGCCGCTCAGCCGAGGTCGCCCGGACCGACGGCCGGCTGGGTCGTCCGCTCCTGGCGGCGCTCGCCGCCCGGACACCTGCCCCGGTCGGACCCTGGGAGCGCGCGACCCGTGACGCGTTCGTCGCACTGCTCAGCGCCGGGCCCGGCATGATCCGGGTGATCGAATCGCTCGACCAGGTCGGCGTGTGGGAACGCTTCGTGCCCGAATGGCCTGCGGTGCGCACCCGTGCCCAGCGCACGACGCATCACCGTTACACCGTCGACCGGCACCTGCTCGAGACGGTGGTGATCGCGGCAGCTTCCGCGGATCGGGTCGCCCGGGCCGACCTGTTGGTGGTCGCGGCACTCCTGCACGATCTGGGCAAGGGCCGCGGCGGTGACCACACGATGCTGGGAGTCGACCTGGCGGCACAGATCGCCCCACGCATGGGTTTCGATGCCACCGACACGACCACGCTCACCGAACTCGTGCGCCACCACCTGCTGTTGCCCGAGGTCGCGACCCGCCGCGACCTCGCGGATGCGGCCACGATCCGGTCGGTCGCCGACGAGGTAGGGTCGGTCGAGTTGCTCGGCCTGCTGGTCACTCTGACCGAGGCCGACGCCCGGGCGACCGGCCCCACGGCGTGGACCGACTGGAAGGCCGACCTGGTCCACACCCTCGTCGAACGGGTCGGCGCCACCCTCACCGGCACCGATGCCACCTACTTCGGCGTGCCGTTTCCATCCGTCGACCAGCAGCGCCTGCTCGCGGCAGGCATCACGACGGTCACCGGTGACGGCCGCACGTTGACCGTCGTGGCCCCGGACCGGCCGGGTCTGTTCTGGCGGGTCGCGGGCACGCTCGTGCTCGCCGGGTTGAACGTGGTGTCGGCCGAGGTGACCTCCGAGAACGGCATGGCCCTGGAGGTCTTCGGCGTGACGCCCGCGTTCGCGACCGGCGTGCTCTCGGACGACTTCGCGATCGACTGGCCGGAGGTGGCCGGCCGCGTCGAGGCGGCCCTCGCGGGCAGGGTGGCGATCGCCGCGCGGGTGGCCGCGCGGGCGACGACCTACCAGCGACGGATCCGAACCGCCGACGCGGCCGTGCGGATCCGCTTCGAAGACGTGGGCGACCCCGACGCCGGGGTCGAGTCGGTGCTCGAGGTCGACGCGCCCGACGGCGTCGGCGTGCTGTTCGCGATCACCCATGCCCTGGCCGAACTCGACGTCGACATCCGTTACGCCCGGGTCGAGACCCAGACCGAGCGGGTGATCGACGCGTTCGCAATCGTCGACGCCGACGGCGCCCCCGTCACCGACCCGGAGTTCCGCGCCGAGATCGACCGGGCCGTCCGGTTCGCCCTGGATTCGATCTGACCGGTTCGGGGACCCGCCGACCCACAATCTTCTGACAGTCCTTGTCGCAGAACATACGCGTGCACTACGGTCGAAACTGCCTCGTGTCAGGAGGGGACACGGGGCCGGGGGAGGGACTGCATCCGCCGGCCCGATGACAAGCGAGAGGGGAATCTCGAACATGGCATTCACGATCCGTCCCGACCTGCTCATCGAAGCACTCGACGACGGCTACCTGGTCTTGCGACCCGGCCGAACCGATGTCGTCCATATCGTCGGCGACCAGGCCGAAGCGCTCGAGGCAGCGCGCGACGGCGCCACCGAGGTGCCCGCCCATCTGGAGGGAGCGATGGCCGGGCTGATCGAACTCGGCATCGTCGCCTCCGACACCTGGTCTCGCCGTCGGGTCATCCAACTCGGTGGCGCCGCGGCGGCGGCCGCGGCCGCCACGGTCGCCCTGCCCAGCGTGGCAGCGGCAGCCTCGCCCTCCGAGTCGACCACGACGCCTCCCACGACCGAACCACCTGAGCCCTACGCCCTGGCGGTCTCGTACCTGTTGATCGCCGGTGGCGGGGCCGGTGGCACCTACTCCCCCGGTGGTGGCGGTGGCGGTGGGGCGGGCGGCGTCGCCACCGGCAGCACCCGCCTCCACTCCGGCGACCACTCGATCTTCGTCGGCGGCGGCGGCACCAGGGGCCGCAGCGGGGGGATGTCCCAGCTGGCAGGCGTCAACACCGTGACCGGAGGCGGGAATGGTGCCCAGGGCTTCTCCTACGGAGCCGATGGCGGATCGGGGGGCGGCGGCAACTCGCTCTCGGTGTGGCCCGGCCACGGAATCTCGGGCACCGGACACGACGGTGGCGAGGGAAACACCCAGTACGACGGCGACGGCAACGAGGTCGGCGGCGCCGGTGGGGGTGGCGGCGGCGGCGGCGGCGGCGGCGGCTCCGCCTCATTTGCCGCCACCACCGCCGGGGACGGGGGAAGCGGACGGTACGAGGCGATGGCCCACGCGGTCGGGATCGGCGACGACGGTTGGATCGCCGGCGGTGGGGGCGGCGGCGCGGACGGCCCCGATGCCGGCTCGTCCTACGCTGCCGGAAGCGGCGGCCAGGGCGGCGGCGGCAACGGCGCGACCGCCGGAACCTCACCGACGGCGGGCCTCGCCCACGCCGGCGGTGGTGGCGGCGGCGGCTGTGTCGATGCCGACGACGGACACGGTGCCAACGGCGGCTCGGGCGCGGTGGTGATCTCGTATGCCCGCGCGGATGCCGCGGGTCGGACCATCACCGGCGGCACGGTCTTCGATGTCGGCGCAACCCGCTACCACCGGTTCACGAAGGTCGGAACCTCGACGCTCCACCTGGGCTGACGGCCTCCCCGGCGCGACCAGGCACCCGCACAGTGCGGGCGACCACGTCACCCTGCCGCGGTCAGAGATCCTGTGCCGACTCAGTCGTCACCACACGACGAGCCATACTGTCATGGGTATCTCGGTAACCGATGGGATTCTTCGCGCGGCCACACCTGGTCGGGCCGAGAACCCCCAGAGCCGCCTGAGAGGCTGTCGCCAAACTCATGAAGGTGACACAGTCGACGGCGACGACCACGTGTTCGTGACCGACCCGTCCCATCACGCCATCGACCAGGTCGGCATTCCCCGCGCCGCTGAGGCGCTGCGTGGCTCCGACCGCTCGTCCCACACTTTGCACCGTCGGCCCGGCCCTTCTTTGAACGGTTTTCCCCCCCGAGGAGTGGAAAACCGTTCAAAGAACGCATACCTGATCGGTCCCGGCCTCGTCGACCTCGGCATCGTCGCCACCGACACCTGGTCACCGACGACGGTACGACCCGCTACCACGTCGCCACCTGGTACAGCAGCGGCAGGTTCTCGGTCTCCTGACCCGCACGAACCGAGTGCGCCCTCCGGTGGCGGCCGCCGAATCGACGCGGCCCCACAAACCCGGGCCTGCAACGATGCTCCCATGACGCCGAGTGCCGTGATCTTCGACATGGACGGAGTGCTGGTCGACTCCGAGGTCATCTCCGCGCAGGTCGAGGCCGAGTTGTTGGCCGGGTACGGGGTGACCATCACGGTCGACGAGATCTACGCGCACTTCGTCGGGTTGTCGAAGGCGTCGATGACCGAGGCGCTGCGGCTCGACTGGGAGCTGGAGCTCCCCGAGGAGTTCTGGTCGACACGGAGCGCGCAGGTCGCGGCCCGTTTCGCCGCGGAAGGTCAGCCGGTGCCGGGCATCGCCGCGGCGCTCGAGGCCCTCGCCGACCGTCGCGTCCCTGTTGCGGTGGCGTCGTCGAGTTCGCCGGGCAGCATCGCCCGCAAGCTCGCGGTCACCGGACTCGACGGGTATTTCGACGGACACCTCTACTCGGCGACGATGGTCGAGCACGGCAAGCCGGCGCCCGACCTGTTCCTCCACGCGGCGTCGCAACTGGCGATCGCCCCCGACGAGGGGGTCGTGGTCGAGGACGCCCGTCCCGGCGTGGTCGCCGGTGTCGCCGCGGGCATGCACGTGATCGGCTTCACCGCGGCCGGCCACTGCGCGCCGGGCCATGCCGAGGTCCTGCACGATGCGGGTGCCCACGCGGTCGCGGCCTCCGCCGACGAGTTGACGGCGCTCCTCGCCGATCTGCTCACCCGCTGAGCTGCCGGCCACGTCTTTGCACGCTTTCCACCGTCAGCGGCGGTTCGACGGTGCAAAGACGGGGCCACCGAGCGCGGGGCGGCAACTCGATCGGGTGGAGTAGCTTGCGGCGATGACCCGAGCCACCTCGTGTTACGCCTGCGACCATGCCGGGCCGGATGCGCCGTTTCTCGAACGAATCGTGCGGGAGGGCGCCTGGCGGGTCGCGCACGACATCGACTCGAGTCTCCCCGGGTGGCTCATCCTCGTGCCGGAACGGCACGTCCAGGCACTCGACGAGTTGACGCCGGCCGAGGCCGTGGAACTCGGCACGCTGCTCCGCAAGGCCTCGATCGCGCTTCGTGCGGTGACCGGTTGTGTCAAGACGTACGTGATGCTGTTCGCCGAAGACGAAGGGTTCGCCCACCTGCACGTGCATCTTGTTCCCCGCATGCCGGACCAACCCGATGATCGCCGCGGCACGCGCATCTTCGGCTACGTCACCGAAGGCGAACCGCTCTCGGCCGAGGCACGGGAACAGTTCGGCCGGGCCCTCGTCGAAGCCTGGCCAACAGATCCCTGACCCGTCCGTGGACCGAACGGCTCGGTTCGGTGCGCACGGATGACCGAGCCCTCTCTCCGAGGGCGTGTATGATACGTGTATGGCTGCGACACGGACGAACATCGTGATCGAGAACGACTACGTCGAGGCGATCAAGCAGCGGTACGGCCTGCGGACCAAGACCGAAGCGGTCGACCTCGCCCTGCGCCACCTGGCGGGACAGCCCATGACCCGTGACGAGGCATTGGCGATGCACGGTTCCGACTCGGCCTTCGACGTACCGGCTGACCGACCTCCACGCGGCGCCGCGTGATCCTCGCCGATACGTCGGCGTGGGTCGAGTTCATCCGGGGCACCGACAGCACGGTTGACCGGCGCATGGTCGACCTCATCGCCGAGGGTCACGAACTCGCGGTGACCGACCCGGTGATCATGGAGGTCGCCAGTGGTGCCCGGGGAGACGCCCAGGAGTTGGCGCACCGACGCCTGCTGGCACGCGGTGCACTGCTCGGTTTCGAGGTACCGACCGATTTCGACGGAGCGACGGTGATCTACCGACGGTGTCGGCGGGTCGGGGTCACCCCGCGTGGGCTCATCGATTGCATGATCGCGGCCGTTGCACGACGGAACGGCGTCGCGCTGCTCGCCCACGACGTCGATCTGGCACGCATCGCCGACGTCATGGACATCGACCTCGACCCTGCGTCACTCCAGGCCTGAGACGTCACCTGCTCCGCGGAGGGCGGTCCCTGGGCCATCCGACGATTCAGCGGCGCGGTGGGATGCCGACCTGGTCGATGGCGTGGTGCGACGGGTCGGTCAGGAACACGTGGTCGTCGCCGTCGACGGCCACCATCGGCGACGAACGCCAGCAGTCCCCCGGGTCGAGCGATCCGGCGACGTCCCGACACGCCGAGCGTCCGATGGTGACCGTGCGGTACTGGTCTGGCGCGGTCGGATCGAGCACGACGAGCCGGTCACCCGACAGCGCCACCACGCGACCGTCGCGGAGGATCCCACCACCCGCACGCACGTCGAAGTTCACCCCGTTCGGAGCCGCGGTCCCAGTACCTCCGGCACGGTGCTCACCCGTTTCGACCCGCTGGATCTCGTGGGTGCCGATGATCAGGAACCCGGCACGAGTGCCGACCAGGCCGATCTGGCCGGGTGCCTCCAGCGAGGACGTGTCACCGCCGGCTCCGCCGTGGGAGTCGGTGATCGTCACGACCGTGACGAGGTCGGACGGTGACGGAAAGGTCGACGAGGCAATCGCCAGGTCTCCGTCGCCGTCGGCGACCATCTGTTCGGGAAGGCGATTCCACGGCATCGCCTGCTCGGTGAAGGTGCCGGCCCCGATGTCGTAGGTCCACACCGACGTCCAGTACGCCCGGGTCACGCGCATCGATCCATCGGCGCCTCGGCAGGTGATCCCGGTGACCCGACCTGGCCCTTCGATACCGGTGGCGCCGGCGTGATTCGGGCGAGTCGGCGAAGGAACCTCGACGTGGTGGAAGGCACTGGTCGCGGTGTCGAAGCCGACCAACTCGACAGGCCCGCCGTACTCGCCACCGGCGGCGAACCACGCGACGTCACCGCACACCGCGAAGGAGTCCGGCGTGGACGAGTTGGTCGGAGACATCAGCGGCCACGACCGGGACGTGCCCGAGACGGGGTCGTAGTGCCAGACCTCCAGTCCGAGTCGTGGAGCCGAATCGACCCGGGTGAGCGCCCAGACCCCGGCGTTTCCGGGCTCGGTCGCGAGCGCGACGACCGTCACGTCCGGATCGAGGACGATCCGCTGCACCCGATCGCCCGCTCGCGGTGGCGTCGTGCCGCCCGGCCCGGCGACCTGCCCCTGGCGTTCGACGGGGTCGGCCGTGGCGAACACCCCCACGACGAGCAGCGCCGCGACGACCACGGCCACCACGAGCGCCGCTACGGGTCGTCGCCGATGTCGCTCGCCAGTCCCCGACCCGGCGTCGGAACCGTCTCCGACGTGGTCGTCATCCCCGTTCGCCACCGCGGCGACGCTAGCTGCTGCGATGCGCTGGGTTGCTCCGTCAGGCGAAACCGAGCAGGTCGGCGAGTTCGTCGACGGTGTCGACGAGGTGATCCGGCGATGCGGCGCCGAGTTCGACAGCGGACTGGTTTCCCCAGGTCACGCCGCACGTGGCCGCGCCGGCACTGCGGCCCATCGCGAGGTCGAAGGTGGTGTCGCCGATGACGAGCGCCCGGTCGGTCGGGATGGCGAGTCGATCGGCGACCCGGTGGACCATCTCGGGATGCGGCTTGGGGTTGGTCACGTCGTCGTCACACACGACCACGGCGAACCGGTGGGTGATCCCGAAGCTCTCGAGCATGGGCTCCAGGCTGGCCCGGCCCCGACTCGTCGTGATCGCACACGGCGCCCCGGTACCGGCGACCGAGTCCAGCAAGGTCGCGATGCCGTCGAAGAGCACGGCCTCGGCGAGCACGCGCACCGCGAACACTTCGCGGTAGTGCGCCACCAGTGCGGCCAACTCGCCCGGTTCGGTCTGACCGACGAGCCGCGTGAACGTCTGGGCGAGAGGGAGGCCGATCGACGCCTGGGCCAGCGCCACGTCGCAGTGGCCGAGTCCGCGTTCGACGAACACCTGCGTGAAGGTGTTGACGATCACCCGGCGCGTGTCGGCGATGGTGCCGTCGAAGTCCCATACCAACAACTCGGCGGGAGCAGCGACCACGCGTCCATTGTGCCCGCTCCCGCCCGCCGATGGCCCAAACCCACCCACTCCGCGCCATCCGAAGGGTCCTCCCGCGTGGGGCCCGGCGCGATCAGATCGAGCACGACGAGTCGAGTCGTGGGTTGGGCGGGTTTGGC
>CAZQSU010000030.1:0-1191 GCA_964595905.1 uncultured Iamiaceae bacterium | reverse complement strand
TCGCGGCGGTGAGCAGGTCGACGCTGCGCCGCCGGACCGAGCAGGAGGAGTCGAGTCGTTCTTTGCACGGTTTTCCCCATCATGAGGGGGAAAACCGTGCAAAGAAGGCAGTCGGGACTCCGGTGGAGTCGAGCGATCAGCCCTCGTCGACGAGTTGGCCGTTGTTGAAGGCGTCGTAGGCCGAGAGGTCGAGGAAGCCGTGTCCGGAGTAGTTGAACAGGATGACCCGCTCCTCGCCGGTCTCCTTGGCGGCCAGTGCCTCGTCGATCGCGCCACGAATGGCATGCGCGGTCTCCGGAGCGGGAACCTTGCCCTCGGTGCGGGCCATCAGCACCGCGGCCTCGAACACCTTGGACTGGGGGTACGCGGTGGCCTTCATGCGACCCGACTTGACCAGTGACGCGATGATCGGGCTGGAGCCGTGGTAGCGCAGCCCCCCGGCATGGATGGAGGGCGGGATGAAGTGCGACCCGAGGGTGTACATGGGCAGCAGCGGCGTGAGCCCGGCCTCGTCGCCGAAGTCGTACTTGAACTCGCCGGCGGTGAGCGTCGGACACGACGTCGGTTCGACCGCGAGCAGACGGACCTGGTCGTCCTCCATGAACGGGAAGGCGATCCCGCCCAGGTTCGACCCGCCGCCGTGCGACGACAGCACCACGTCGGGGAGCCCTTCCCCGGCGAGCGCCAACTGCTCCTTGGCCTCCAGACCGATCACCGTCTGGTGCAGCAGCACGTGGTTCAGCACCGAGCCGAGCGCGTAGTGCGTGTCGTCACGGCCGGCCGCGTCCCGCACCGCGTCAGAGATCGCCATCCCCAGTGAGCCGGGGCTGGACGGGTCGTCCACCGGCGAGGGCACGCATTCAGACCCCCAGGTCTCCATGAGAATCCGGCGGTACGGCTTCTGCTCATACGAGGCGCGCACCATGTAGACCTTGGATTCGATGCCGTACTGGGCGGCGGCGAACGCCATCGACGATCCCCACTGCCCGGCGCCGGTCTCGGTCGCGATCCGGGTGATGCCCTCGGACTTGTTGTAGAAGGCCTGGGGCACCGCGGTGTTGGGCTTGTGCGAACCGGCGGGCGAGATCGACTCGTCCTTGTAGTAGATCCGGGCCGGGGTCTGAAGCTCGGCCTCGAGGCGGGTCGCCCGGATCAGCGGCGTGGGGCGCCACAGCCGCAGGATGTCGAGCA
>CAZQSU010000029.1:0-30971 GCA_964595905.1 uncultured Iamiaceae bacterium | reverse complement strand
CCCGAACGCATGGCGTCGTCGTTGCCGGGGATGACGTAGGTGATCTCGTCGGGGTCGCAGTTCGTGTCGACCACGGCGATGACGGGGATACCGAGCTTGTTGGCCTCGGTCACGGCGATGTGTTCGGTCTTGGTGTCGAGGATGAACACCGCGTCGGGCAGCTTCTCCATCCCGTCGATGCCGCCGAGGTTCCGCTCCAGCTTGGTCAGCTCCCGGCTGATGAGGAGGGCTTCTTTCTTCGGCATGAGGTCGAACTCGCCCGAAGCCGCCATGCGGCGGTATTCCTGCATCTTCGCGATGCGCTTCGACATCGTGGCGAAGTTGGTGAGCATGCCACCCAGCCACCGCTGGTTCACGTACGGCATGCCGCACTTGGAGGCGTAGGACTGCACCGGATCCTGGACCTGCTTCTTGGTGCCCACGAACAGCACGGTGCCGTCGTCGGCGACCAGATCGCGCACGAAGGTGTACGCCTGCTCGATGCGGGTCAGCGTCTGGTTCAGGTCGATGATGTAGATGCCGTTGCGCTCGCCGTGGATGAAGCGCTTCATCTTCGGGTTCCAGCGACGCGTCTGGTGGCCGAAGTGCACTCCGGCCTCGAGCAACTGCTTCATGGTCACGACTGCGGACATGTGGATGGCTCCCATCGGTTGGTGGCACACCCGGAGTTCGCGTCGACCGCGGCGCGGGCGACGACCGTGGGGTACTCCGGGCGATCGACGATACGGCCCGGCGGGCGCCGGGTCGGGGGACGATCCTAGACCAGTCCTGCCGGACACCCTCATTCCGGGACCGGAACCAACACGGCGTGGTCCCAGCCGCACGCGACGGTGACGAGGTCGGTGGGGTCGAGATAGCGGCCGCCGTCGCGGACGCCGAGCTGGAACGGCACCGGCCCGGTGAGACCGATCACCTGACCGACGACCACGTGATCCCGCGTGGCCACCGTGACCGACGACAGGTACGAATAGGTCACATCGGTGCCGTCGGCGAGGTCGACGGTCACGTAGAAGTGCTGCGCGATCCGACCCGCGAAGCCGACGACCCCCGGTCTGACCGCCCGTACCGGCTCGGCGGGGGTGGTCGCGAAGGTCAGGCCGCGGTTGCCCGGCAACCACGGTTCCGGTGGGGGCCGGAACCCATCGGACACCGGCGCCGCGACCGGCAGTTCACACGTCGCCGACGACGCGCCCGGTGGCGCCGCGCAGCCCCACGCCGCGAGCAGCGCGCACACCAGGAGCAGTCCCCGACCTCGTCGACCCATCGCCCAGGTCTGTACCCGGCTGCGACCGACTTCAAACCCCGGTTCGGCTCAGACGGCGGACACGAGCCGGTCCCAGTCGGTCAGACGGGACCGCAGCTGCAGCATCGACTTGGTGTGGATCTGACAGATCCGACTCTCGGTGACGCCGATGACCTCGCCGATCTGGGCCAGGGTGAGGCCCTCGTAGTAGTAGAGACCGAGAACCATGCGTTCACGTTCGGGAAGCGCCGCGACCGCCTCCCGGAGACGCTCCCGCATCTCGACCGACTCGAACACGTCGGACGGGTCCTCCGAGCCGCCGGCGATCGTGTCGCCGAGGGTCACCGACGCACTCGAATCGCCCCCCATCGACAGCACCTCGTCGAGCGCAGCCACACCGGTCATCGAGATCTGACTCAGCATCTGCTGGAGTTGGGCCACGCTCACCGAGAGCTCGGCGGCCAGTTCCGCGTCGGTCGGTGCCCGGTGGAGTTCGGACTCGAGCGCGGCCATCGCCTCCTCGATGCGTCTGACCTTCACCCGCACCGAGCGGGGCACCCAGTCCATCGAGCGCAGCTCGTCCATGATCGCGCCGCGGATGCGGGTGATCGCGTAGGTCTCGAACCGGAAGCCGCGTTCGGGGTCGAACTTCTCGATCGCGTCGACGAGACCGAACATGCCACACGACACCAGGTCGCCCTGGTCGACGCTGCTGGGCAGGCCGGCCGCGACCCGGCCCGCGACGTACTTGACCAGCGGGGAGTACTGCAGGATGAGCTGGTCGCGCACCTGCCGCTTCCCGAACCGCTTGTAGCGGCTCCAGAGCGCATCGATCTCGTCTCGTTGAGCGTCAGTCACATCGGGTGGACCTCACGCACGGGGATGTGCCGTGTCCAAGACCTTCCTGAGGCGGTCTCTTGTCACATGAGTGTACCGCTGTGTCGTCGACAGATCCGCATGACCGAGCAGTTCCTGGACGACGCGCAGGTCCGCGCCCCCTTCGAGCAGATGGGTCGCGAACGTGTGACGCAGTTCGTGCGGGTGGGTCGGCCGCGCGGCGCGCGCGTCGACGATCCGACGCAGATCCCTCGTCGAGAGCGGCCGCCCACGCTGGTTGAGGAACAACGGATCGCCGTGCCCGGAGCCCACCATCGGCTCCCCTTTCGGGCTGCGCCGCCGGAAGACGTCGCGGTGCCGACGCCGCCACGCTCCGACCGCGTCCCGGGCCGGCTCGGTCACCGGCACGAACCGCTGCTTGGAGCCCTTGCCGCGCACCAGCAGACGCCGGTCGTGGTCGGTGAGGTCGCCCAGGCGGATCGCACACAACTCGGCCGCGCGCAGACCGCTGCCATAGAGCAGCTCCAGCGCGCAGGTGTCGCGGACTTCGAGCGCGGCCGCGAAGGCGTCGTCGGGGTCGACGAACTGGTCGCGGCGGAACAGATGGTCGACCTCGGCCTCGGTGAGCACATGGGGGACGCGACTCGGACCCCTGGGCGTGCCGAGCCCCCGGGTGGGATCCACCTCGACGGCGCCCCGGCGCAGCGCCCAGGCGAAGTACCGACGCAGGGTCGTGGCCTTGCGTGCGATCGACCCGGCCGCGTACCCGCGCGAGGTGAGATGGCCCAGGTACCGCCGTGCGACGACGCGATCGACCTGTGCGGGCCCTTCAAGCCCGGCACGGGCACACCAGGTGACGAAGCCGTCGAGGTCGGTCCGGTACGCGCGGCGGGTCGCCGCCGCGAGCCCGGCGAGAGAATCGATGAAGCCATCGAGCTCCCAGTCGGTGGGCGCCATGGGGCAACGCTACCCGCGACGCTCGTACCAACCGCCGGAGCGCTGCACGATTCCCTCGGCCTGCAGGCGTGCCGTGACCAGTCCGAGTCGCTCGAGGCCGAGGCCCGAGCGTTCGGCGAGTTCGTCGAAGGTGGCCGACCCCGTGGTGAGGATGTCGAGGATCTCGGCCTCCTCCGGGTCGCGGTAGGGGGTCGGTTCGGCCCGTCCGGACCTCCCCCGGGCTTCGGCCGTCACGCCGAGCGCCTCGAGGAGCTCGCCGGCGTCGAGCGCGGGGGCCGCGCCATCGGCGAGCAGTCGATTGGTGCCCGCGGAGGAGGGTGCGGTCACCGGTCCGGGAACGGCCCGGACCTCGACGTCACGGGCCATCGCCTCGTCGACCGTGTAGAGCGACCCGCCACGCTCGGTGGACTCGACGACCACGACGATGTCCGCGAGCGCCGCGATGAGCCGGTTGCGCGCCGGAAAGCGCCACGGTTCGGCCGAGGCGCCGGGCGGGGCCTCGCTGAGCAGCACCCCCCTCTGGGCCACCGAGTGCCACAGGCCGGCGTTCCGCCGCGGGTACACCACGTCGAGCCCCGTACCGACCACCCCGACGGGCGGGGCGCCCAGCTCTTCCGCGTCGAGGACGCCCGCATGCGCGGCGGCGTCGATGCCGAGCGCGAGCCCCGAGACGACGGTGACCCCCGCAGTGGCGAGTTCCCGACCGAACCGACGGGCGACGTCGTGCCCGTAGCGGGTACACCGCCGGGTGCCGACGATCGCCACCGCCGGCGAACGGACCGCACCGATGTCGCCCGCGACCCACAGCAACCGGGGCGGCTCCGGGTCGGTGCGGAACGCGGCGGGGAAGTCCGCATCGTCCGCACACAGCAGTCGGATGCCCCGGTCGTGGTGGAGTCGGCCGAGCCGTTCCGGGTCGATCGACGCGGCGTGGTCCCGCCACGACGCCAGCAGATCGGCGGCCCGCGTGCCCAGTGCATCGACCAGGCTGGGCTCGTCGCCCAGCGCGCCCCGGCGAACGCGCTCCCACACGTCACCCGGCTCGCCGAGATCCAACAATCCGGCAAGGCGCGACGGGCCGACCTTGGGGAGTGACGCGAGCGCGGTGACGAACCCGACGTCCGGGCCCTTCACGCCGCCTCGCTCGTGCTCAGCGGTTCCGAGCGCAGGGCCAGGGCCATGCCCACGTGCTCCGCGGTCAGCGGCGCTTCGGCGCCCGCCAGATCGGCGATGGTGAGCGCGAGGCGACGGACCCGGGTCAGGCCACGGGCGGTGAGCGAGCCCACGCGCAGCGCCGTGTCGAGCAGCGCCGTCGCGCCGGTGTCCAGCGGCGTCGCCGCTTCGAGTCGCGCATCGGCCAACTCGGCATTGCAGCGCACTCCCCGGTCCGCGGCGCGGGCGCGGGCGGCGGCCACCCGGGCGGCAACGGTCGCGGTCGATGCGCCCGGCTCGCCACCGAGCAGGCGGTTGGTGTCGGGACGCGTGACGTCGATCCTCAGGTCGAACCGGTCGAGCAACGGCCCCGACAGGCGACGCCGGTAGCGGGCCCGCTCACGGTCGCTGCAGCGACAGTACCCGGGCCGGTTCGCTTCGCCGCACGGGCAGGGGTTCATCGCCGCGACCAGAAGGAAGTGGGCGGGGAGCACCACTGACGCCGCAGCCCGTGAGATGCGGATCGAGCCCTGTTCGAGCGGCTGGCGCAGCGCGTCGAGCACGTGGGGCGGGAACTCGCCCAACTCGTCGAGGAACAACACCCCGTGGGTCGCACACGACACCTCACCGGGTCGCAGGGTCGGTGCGCCCCCACCGATGAGTGCCACCATGGTCGTCGAGTGGTGCGGGTCGCGGAACGGCGGGTCGGCCGACAGGCGATCCGAGGGCAGACTCAGCCCGGCGGCCGAGTGGATCTTGGTGACCGCCAACGACTGAGCCGGGTCGAGACGGGGCAACAGCCCCGGAAGCCGCCGGGCCAGCATGGTCTTGCCGGCGCCCGGCGGACCCACCATCAGCAGATGGTGGCCACCGGCCGCCGCGATCTCGAGCGCACGCCGCGCGGCGTGCTGGCCGCGTACATCGGCCAGGTCGGGAACCCGGGCCGGCGGGTCGGGGTCCGGCCGGGGTGGCAGGGGTGGCCACGGATCCTCCCCCGCGAGAGCCGCCACGGCCTCGTGCAGCGTCGCGACCGCGCGTACCCTTGCACCGCTCACGAGTCCCACGAGATGGGCGACGTCACGTGCCACGACGAGCTCGTCGGACGTGATGGCGTCGACGGCCGGAACGATCCCCGGCACGCCGCGCACCGTGCCGTCCAGACCGAGCTCGCCCACGGCCGCCAGACCGTCGAGGCACTCGACCCCCAGCTGGTCGTCCGCGACGAGCAGGGCGAGCGCGATGGCGAGATCGAGCCCGGACCCGACCTTGCGCACGCCGGACGGTGCCAGGTTCACGGTCACCCGCTTCTGGGGCCACTGACAGCCGCTCGACAACAGCGCGGCGCGCACCCGGTCACGGGCCTCCCGACACGCCGTGTCGGGCAGACCGACGATCGAGAACCCGGGAAGCCCCGACGAGACATGGGCCTCGACCGTGACCGGCTGTCCTTCGACTCCGAGAACGGTTGCAGATGAAATGGTGGTGAACACGACCTACCTCGCTTCTCCGTCGTACGCCGGGGCGTCGACGGGCTCTCCGGTTCGGCGAGCGGCAAGGCCGCGAGTCCCACCTCCGATCCCACCCTAGGGAGGGGGTGGGACACTCGTGACGGCGGGGTCAGCGACCCCGGAAGGTCGGGGTGCGTTTCTGCAGGAAGGCGACCATCGCCTCGGTGGTGTCGTCGGTCGTGAAGTTCACCGCCTGGGCGACGCCTTCCGCGGCCAGCGCCTCGGGGAACGTCGACTGGGACCCCAGATGGACGAGCCGCTTGACCGACGTGAGCGCGATCGGCGGCAACGCGAGCAGGCGTTCGACCCAGTCGTCCACCGCCGCGTCGAGCTCCGCGGCCGGCACGATCCGGTTCACGAGCCCGATCCGGAACGCCTCGTCGGCGTCGACGATGTCCGCGAGCAGACACAACTCGAGGGCCTTGTGCAGCCCGACGAGCCGCGGCAGCAACCACGAACCGCCGAAATCGACCGAGAGGCCCCGTTTGGTGAAGATCTCGCTGAATCGGCTCCGGTCCGATGCGATCACCAGATCGCATCCCAGCGCGAGATTCGCCCCGGCGCCCGCGGCGACACCGTCCACCCGCGCGATCACGGGCTGGGGCAGGTCATGGAGCGCGAGCGCCGCCCGGTTCACCTGTTCCATCCGTCGTGTCCAGTGCGCGGAGATGGCACCCTCGCCACCTGCGGAGAGATCGGCGCCCGAGCAGAACTCGTCACCGCTTCCCGTGACGACCACCACGCGCACCGACTCGTCGGTCGCCAGCTCGCGCGCCGCGTTCTCGAACTCGCCCCACATCGCGTCGGTGATGGCGTTCTTGCGGGCGGGGTTGTCGATGATCAACGTCGCGAGCGGGCCGGCGCGCCGGGTGTGGATGGTCATGGACGGCAACGCTACCGGGACGGTGAGTGGGGCTCGGGACGCATCAGAACGCGGCCTCGACGATCTCGACGGTTCCGTCGATCACCGAGGCGACGTCGAAGCGCAGCGAACGGGCGCGGACGTCGTGTTCGTCGAGCCAGCGCATCGCCAGGTGGCGGATGCGCCGCTGCTTCGCAGGAGTGACGGCAGCGGCGGGCACGCCGTACGCGGTCGACGAGCGCGTCTTGACCTCGCAGAACACGACGACGGACCCGTCGGTGACGACCAGATCCAACTCACCGTCACGACAACGCCAGTTGCGATCGAGGATCCGGTGGCCCGACGCGACGTAGGCGTCCGCGGCCGACTGTTCACCCTGCGCGCCGAGGGCTCTGCGCCGACGCACCGCCTGGTCGGAATACCGTCTCATCTTCCGATGAGTACCCCGCCGGCGGAGCGTTCAAACCTCGGGCCCCCGGTCGGGCGTCAGTTGACGCGCTTCTCCTTGACCTTCGCGGCCTTGCCGATGCGATCGCGCAGGTAGTACAGCTTCGCCCGACGCACGTCGCCGCGGGTCGCGACCTCGATCCGGTCGATGATCGGAGTGTGCACGGGAAAGGTGCGCTCCACACCGACGCCGTAGCTCAGCTTGCGAACGGTGAAGGTCTCTCGCACGCCGTCGCCCTGACGACGGATCACGACTCCCTGGAACATCTGAATCCGTTCCTTGTCGCCCTCGACGACGCGGACGTGCACCTTGAGCGTGTCGCCCGGCGCGAAGTCGGGGACGTCGTCCCGCAGGTTCTCCTGGTCGATCAGGTCGGTGGGATTCATGGTGTGTGCACTCTAGTTTTCGTCGTCGACGGCGCCCAAAAGGTCGCGCTCGGCCTCGGTGAGCCCACCGCGTGCCTCGATCAGGTCGGGCCGACGTTCCAGCGTGCGTCGCAGCGCCCGGATCCTGCGCCAGCGGGCGATCCGGCCATGGTCGCCCGAACGCAGCACACCGGGCACCTCCCAGCCTCGGAACACCGCGGGTCGGGTGTACTGGGGGTACTCGAGCAGTCCACTCCTGAACGACTCCTCCTCGGCCGACGCGGCGTTGCCCATGACGCCCGGCACCAGACGGGCCGTCGCCTCGAGGATCACCAACGCGCCGACCTCACCACCGGCCACGACGACGTCGCCGATCGAGACCTCACCGTCGACGAGATGTTCCCGGATCCGCTCGTCCACGCCCTCGTAGCGTCCACACAACAGCGAGAATCCGCCCGACGCGGCCAGCTCGTCGGCCATCCCCTGGTCGAAGCGTCGGCCCGACGGCGACAGCAGCAGCAACGGACGGGGCGGACCGACCGCTTCGACGACCTCGAAGACCGGCTCGGCCATCAGCACCATGCCCGCTCCCCCGCCGAAGGGCGCGTCGTCGACGCTGCGGTGCGCGTCGTGCGCCCCGTCACGCAGGTCTGTCACCCGCAGGTCGATCAGCCCGCTCCGACGGGCCCGGCCGAGCAGCGAGTGATCCGCGAAGTCGGTGATCAGCTCGGGAAAGATCGTGAAGACGTCGACCCGCAGGCCGGCCGCGTCACTCACGGGAAGAGCCCGTCGGGCGCGTCCACCACGATGTGCTCGTCGACCTCGACGATGAACACCGCTGGCACGAGCACGTCGCCGGTGAGCACCAGCAGGTCATGCGCCGGATTCTGTTGCACCGCGACGACCCGACCGTGCACGACCCCGTCGAGGTCCACCACGTCCCTGCCGATCACCTGGTGCACCCAGAGCCCCTCGGCGGCGTCGTCGGCCTCCGCGCGGAGCACGGTACCCGAGAGCGCCTCGGCGTCGGTGCGACCGTCGACGCCGTCGAATCGGACCAGCAACGTCCTGCCGTGGGGTCGGGCGGACACCACCCGCAACGGACCCCGGTCGGTGTCGAACTCGGCCCCCGCCGTCACGCGGTCGGACCGGTCCGAGATGAGCGTCACGCTCACCTCACCGCCGATCCCGTGGGCGCGCCCGATCCGGGCCACTTCGAGCGTCGTCAGTCGACGAATTCCACGTCGATGCTGCGTTCGGTACGCGCCGCGGCGGCGCGCACCACGGTCCGGATCGCACCGGCGGTGTGGCCCCGCCGACCGATCACGCGCCCCATGTCACCGTCGGCGACACGCACGTCGTAGCGGTCCGGGTCGCCCGAGACCAGGTCGACCTCGACGGCCTCGGGAGCGTCGACGATCGCCCGGACCAGGTACTCGAGCACGTCGCCCGCGGTGTCGCTCACGACGCCGACTCGACCGTGGTCGCGGGCACCGTGGTCGCGCCGCTGGTGAAGGCGTCCCACACGCCGGTCGCCACGAGCAACTTCTGCACGGTCTCGGTGGGCTTGGCACCGTTGCGCAGCCACTTCAGCGCCTTGTCGCCATCGATCAGGATGCCCGAGGGTTCGAGGCGCGGCTGGTAGGTGCCGATGATCTCGATCTGTCGACCGTCGCGCGGCGAACGCGAGTCGGCGGCCACGATGCGGTACGTCGGTTGCTTCTTCTTGCCTACCCGCGTCAGTCGGAGCTTCACGGCCACAGTCGATCTACTTTCTCACAGAAGGTGAAACGGTCATGGAAGTCTGATCGCCCGGGACCGTTCAGTTCAAACCCGGCAGCTTCAACTCGGTCCGGGGCGACCCGGTCGGCTTCTTCGATCCGGTACCGGCGGGCGTCGTGCGCCCCGAACCCTTCGACTTGCGCCCCTTCTTCTTCTTGCGCTTGCCGCCGGCGCCGATGCCGAATCGCTTCATCATGCGCTGCACCTCGGAGAACTGCTTGAGCAGTTGATTGACCTCGGAGGTCGTCGCGCCGGAACCGTTTGCGATACGCAGGCGGCGAGACCCGTCGATGATCGAGGGGTCCCGGCGCTCGGCGGGGGTCATCGACCGGATCATGGCCTCGAGACGCGCCACCTCGCTGTCGTCGATCTCGGTGTTCTTCAGCTCCTTGGGCAGCCCCGGAAGCATGCCGACGAGCCCGCCGATCGGCCCCATCTTCTTCACCTGCTGCATCTGCTCGAGGAAGTCCTCCAAGGTGAAGGTGCCTTCCATGAGCCGGGCCGCAGCGGCCTCGGCCTCGTCCTCGTCGAAGGCCTCCTTGGCCTTCTCGATGAGCGTGAGCACGTCGCCGTGGCCGAGGATCCGCCCGGCGAGCCGGTCGGGGTGGAAGCGGTCGAAGTCGACGAGCTTCTCGCCCGTCGAGGCGAACGCGATCGGTTTGCCGACCACCTCCTTGACCGACAGGGCGGCGCCACCACGGGCGTCACCGTCGAGCTTGGTCAGGATCACGCCGTCGAGGCTGAGCGACGCGTCGAAGTTCTCGGCGGTGGTGACCGCGTCCTGCCCGGTCATCGCATCGACGACCAGGAAGGTGTAGTGCGGCGACGTCACCTCTTCGATTCGGCGGACCTGCTCCATGAGCTCCGCGTCGATCGACAGACGGCCCGCGGTGTCGACGATCACCACGTCGCGGCCGAGTCGCCGCGCCTCGGCCAGCGCGCCCTCGGCGACCGCGACCGGATCACCGTCGCCCGAGGCCACCACCTCGTCGTCCGCGGAGTACACCGGTACCCCGACCTGGGACGCCAACGTGCGCAACTGTGCCACCGCGGCTGGTCGCTGCAGATCCGCCCCGACGAGCAGCGGGTTCCGCCCCTGCGACTTGAACCAGCGGGCCAGCTTCGCCGACGTCGTCGTCTTTCCCGATCCCTGCAGACCGGCCATCAACACGATCGTGGGCGGCTGCGACGCGTAGGTGATGCGCAACGCCTCGCCGCCCAGGATGGCGATGAGCTCGGAATGGACGATGTCGATGACCTGCTGCGCGGGGTTCAGTGCCTGGTGGAGTTCCGCTCCGACGCAGCGTGCGCGGATGCGCTCGAGCAGGTCGCGCACGACGACGAAGTTGACGTCCGCCTCCAACAGCGCGAGCCGGATCTCACGGAGCACCTCGTCGACCTCGGCCTCGCCGAGGCGACCGTGCCCGCGGAGTCGCTTGAAGATCCCGTCGAAGCGATCCGACAGTGACTCGAACATGACGATCAGTCCTCCTCGTCCGGCACGCGGATGCGATTGTCGACGGCGCCGACGCCGGTGACCGCCCGGGCGGTGATCTCCAGGTCGGTGCGTGCCGCGTCGTCGGGAGCGGTGCCGGCGAGGATGATGCGCCAGTCGGTCCCGCCGTCGTCGCGCACCGCGACGACCTCGGGTTGGGGCAGGTGCCAGGTGCGTGGCGCGTCGGCGAGCCGGCGACGGACCCGCTCCTCGACGGTCGGCTCGGCGCCGTTGCGCCGCTTCGCGATCTCGGCGGTGATCCGGCGACGCAATTCGGGTCCGGCGACCGGGGTGCACAACGCGCCCACGGCGGCTCCGGCACCCAGCAGTGCCAGCCGGCGCACGCCGATGCCACGGACGGCCCGGGTGGAGAGCCGCACCGGCGCGGACAGGGTCTTGAACATCAGGCGTCGTCTCCCGGGGTGAGCAGGGCGTCGACGAACTCACCGGGTTCGAAATCCACGAGGTCGTCCGCCGACTCGCCGAGGCCGACCAGCTTGACCGGGATGCCGAGCTCCGACTGGATCGCCAACACGATGCCGCCTTTGGCCGACCCGTCGAGTTTCGTGAGCACCACGCCCGTCACGTCCGTCGCCTCGGTGAACACCTGCGCCTGGGCCAGGCCGTTCTGCCCGGTCGTGGCGTCGAGCACCAGCAACACCTCGGTGACGTTCCCGGGCGCCTTGTCGGCCACGCGGCGTACCTTGCGCAGCTCTTCCATCAGGTTCGACTTGTTGTGCAACCGCCCCGCGGTGTCGGCGAGCACCAGGTCGGCGCCCCGCGCCGCGCCGGCCTCGATCCCGTCGAAGACGACCGATGACGGGTCCGCCCCTTCCGCGCCACGGACGAACTGGGCGTCGCAGCGTTCGGCCCAGGTCTGGAGCTGTTCGGCCGCAGCGGCCCGGAAGGTGTCACCCGCGACCATCACGACCTGGCGACCCTCGCCCGCGTAGCGCGCGCCGAGCTTGCCGGCCGTCGTCGTCTTGCCGACGCCGTTCACGCCGACCAGCAACCAGACGTTGGTGCCCTCCTCGAGCGGCGCGAGGGTGCGGTCGATCATCTCGAGACGAGCGGTCAGATCGGCCCGGAGCACCTCGAGCAGGCGCTCGGGCTCCTTGATCCCCTCGGCGTCGACCTGGGCGCGCACGCCATCGAGGATCTCCGCGGTGAGCGACACGCCCACGTCGGCCCGGATCAGTGCCTCTTCGAGGTCGTCCCACGTCGCCTGGTCGATGCCGGAACGGCCCACCACCAACGACAGATACCCCGAAACCGTGCCGCGGGCCTTGGCCAGTCGGTCGCGCAGACGCGGCTTGACCGGCGCGGTCGTCGACGAGGCGATCGACGGCGTGTCGGACTCGACGACGTCGGGTTCGACCGGCGGTGCTCCGACCGGCGGGGCCTGGGGCGCGGGCGGCTCGTCGAGCACCCCGCCCCCGCGCCGGGGTACGAACACGAACCCCGCGATCGCCACGAGGACGACCGCGATGATCAGGATCGGAAGCCAGATGTCCATGAGGGGTTCGAGCCTAGTGGTCTCCCGGACGACGTCCCGTCAACCGGGAGACTGGCCGAGAGTGACCGTCACCTGCTGTTCTTTGCCGTCGCGGAACAGCGACAGGCGTACCTCGTCGCCGGGCTTGCGCGCCCGGATCGCGGCCGCGAGGTCGGTACCGCTGGCGACCGGCGAGTCGTCGACCTTGACGACGACGTCACCGGTCTTCAGGCCTGCCTTCGACGCCGGGCTGTTCGGCTCGACCTCGGCGACGAGACCTCCGACCCTGGAGCCGTCCGCGTCCTTGGTCTTCACCCCCAGATAACCGAACTCGATGGGTTGCCCCGCGACCAACTTGTCGGCGACCGACTTGGCGAGGTCGATCGGAATGGCGAAGCCGACGCCGACGTTGCCGGCCTCGGAGCCCGATGACGAACCGGAGATGATGGAGTCGTTCACCCCGATCACCTGACCGTTGCGGTTGGCGAGCATGCCACCGGAGTTCCCGGGATTGATCGGCGCGTCGGTCTGGATCAGCGCGACCGTGTTGTTCGGTGCACCCGGTACGGTCCGGTTCACGGCACTCACGATCCCCGAGGTCACGCTCTGGGTGAGCCCGTACGGGCTGCCCACGGCGATCGCCATCTGACCGACCTGGACCGGCACTCCCGTGGCGAGCTGCGCCACCGGCAGCTTGTGGCCGACGTCGATCTTGACGACCGCGACGTCGGTGGCGTCGTCGGACCCGACGATCGTGCCCTCGACCTGGGTGCCGTCGTTGAGCCGGACCGTCATGGTCTCGTTGCCGGCCACGACGTGGGCGGCGGTGAGGATCAGTCCGCTCGAGTCGTAGATGAACCCCGAGCCCAGATCCTGCTCACCCTGGAGCTGGACCGCCGCCGGCGAGAGGACCTTGGCCACGGATGCGACGGGTTCGGTCTCCTTGCCGGTGAGTGGCGCGGACTTCGACCCGGTGGGCGTGACCTGCGCGTGCGCGAGCGCATCGGCGACGGCGACACTCGGCGAATGCGAGGAGGTGGCCCGACCGGCGAAGAATCCGATCGCCAATGCCAGGACCACACCGATCGCCACCGAGGAGATCAGCCGTCCCGGTCCACCCCGGTGCTGGAGGGAGGGAGGGGAAGGCACCGGGGTGGACGCGGGGAACCGGGGGGACGCCGGTGGCGGCGTCCCGGTCGACGGATCGCCCCACGGCGGAGCGGTGAAGTGCGGTGGTGGAGCCGAGGGCGGAGGCGCTGCCGGGAACCAGGCGTCGTCGCGGGTGGGGGGCGACACGCCCGGATCGATGTTCCACTCCGATTCGTTCACGTCCCCAGCCTAGGGACGACGGTGAAAACCGGACCTAAGATCGCCGTGTCGGCTACTGGCGGGCCATGCCTTCGCGTGCCCGGGCACCGCCGGCGTCGTCGGGCTCGAGGCCGTCCGCGCCCTCGCGGGCGATGAGCTGCACCACCAACTCGTGCAACGTGCCGCTGAAGGGGAACGGCCCCCCGTACCGCGCGGAGACCGGCGAACCGTGGTCGTAGCCGATGCTCGATCCGACCGACGACATCACCCGCATCAACAACGGCAGCTCCGCCTCGCCCGCGTCGACGCCGTCGATCGCGATCGCCACCGACCCGGCCATCCCGTCACCCCGACGGAACCGCGCGGTCAACTCCACGTCGCCGGTGGGCACGGCGACGTCCGACTCGACGATGACGTGGTCGTCGAACGCGTTGTAGTCGACGACGAAGGTGTCGCCCTGCACGAACACCGACACCCCCGAGTTCTCGGTGCCCGTCGCGAACAACACGCCCTCGTCGCCTTCGCCGCGGGTGATCCGGGCGGTGAGATCGAAGCTGCGCCCGCCGATCGCGGCGGACGCCTGCGCGGGGATCGGCGACAGTGGCGGGCGGTAGGTGTACCGGCGGTCGACCGGGTGGGGCGAGTTGTCGCGGAAGCGTGCGCCGAACAGCTCGATGAGCCGGTCGTCGAGCGGCAGCACGCCGTGCCGGTCGGCCTCTTCCCACCACGCTGCGATCAGCTCGGCAAGCTTGTCGGGCATGGTCGCCGCGAGGTCGTGGCACTCCGACGGATCGTCACCGAGGTGGTACAGCTCCCAGGTCTCTTCGGCGTAGTCGGCCCGGGGCGTGTGCTTCTGCACCGCTTTGTACTCCCCCAGCACCATCGCCCGTGACCCACCCATCTCGAAGTACTGCCGGGTGTTGGTCGCCGGCGCGTCCGGGTCCGCGAGCACCGACGCGAAACTCGTGCCGGTGACGGGAAGCTGGTCGAAGCCGCGGTGGGTCTCGGGCGGCGTCACCCCGAGCAGGTCGTAGATGGTCGGGACGACATCGGACACGTTGACGAACTGGTCGCGCTTGGTGCCCCGCTGCGCGGCGTCGATGCCCCCTGGCCAGTGCCAGATCATCGGCACGTGCACGCCGCCTTCGTGGGTGTTCTGCTTGTACCACTTGTACGGCGAGTTGCCGCACTGCGCCCAACCCCACGGGTAGTTGGTGTGGCTGTGCGGGCCGCCGATGTCGTCGATGCGCTCGATCGCCTGATCGGGCGTCTCGAGGATCCCGTTGAAGAACTTCATCTCGTGCATGACCCCGAACGGCCCGCCCTCCTGGGAGGCCCCGTTGTCGGCCATCACCACCAGGATCGTGTTCTCCAGCACCTCCAGGTGCTCGAGGCCCGCGACGAGTCGGCCGATCTGGTCGTCGGTGTGGTCCAGGAACGCGGCGAACGCCTCCTGCAGGCGCGCCGCGAGCCGCTGCTGGTTCTCGGGCAGGGTGTCCCACGGTTCGACGCCGGGATTGTGCGGGGCGAGCTCCGTGTGCGGCGGAATCACGCCCAGTGCCTTCTGGCGTTCGAAACACGCCTCGCGGTGGGTGTCCCAGCCGTCGTCGTACCGGCCGCGGTACTTGGCCAGGTACTCCGGCGGCGCCTGGTGCGGTGCGTGGGTCGCGCCGAAGGGCAGGTACGCGAAGAACGGCCGATCCGGTCGCACGCCGCGCGAATCCGAGATCATCTTCAACAGCTGGTCGACGAGGTCCTCTGACAGGTGGTAGCCGTCGTCGGGTCCGCCCGGTGGGTCGACGGGATGGTTGTCGCAGGTCAGATCCGGGTGGAACTGGTCGGTCTCGCCCTCGAGGAACCCGTAGAACCGGTCGAAGCCGCGGCCCAGCGGCCACTGGTCGAAGGGTCCCGCTGCCGAGCAGTGTTCCATCGGCGCCAGGTGCCACTTGCCGGTGCAGTAGGTGCCGTAGCCCTCGGACCGCAGGACCTCGGCGATCGTCGCCGCGTGGTTCGAGATGTGCCCGAGCTGGTTGGGGAAACCGGTGTTGAAGTTCGACAGGGCGCGCATGCCCACGGCGTGCTGGGACCGCCCGGTGAGCAGCGACGCCCGGGTCGGCGAGCACAGCGGCGTCACGTGGAAGTTCGTGAACTGGAGCCCGTTCGCCGCGAGCGCGTCGATGTGCGGCGTGTCGATGTCGGATCCGTAGCACCCCAGTTGCGCGAACCCGGTGTCGTCCAGCAGCACCACCACCACGTTCGGCGCATCCGCGCCGGGGTGCGGAGGTGTCGCGAAATACGGCTCCGATTCGGTGTGGGTGGTCGCGATCCGGCCTTCGAACCAGTCCGGTGTCGGCATTGCTCAGTTCCCCTTCGTCGTGGCGATTCGGGCCAGCTCTCTGGCGACCATCGGACCGGCGTTCTGGTTCTGACCGGTCACGAGGTTGCCGTCGACGACCCAGTGGTTGGCGAACACGTCTCTGAACGCGTGCGTCGATTCGAACAGCGCACCCTGCGCTCGAAGTTCGGTCTCCGGGTGCAGGGGCGTGGACTCGATTCCCAGCTCCGTGACCTGTTTGTCGGTGACGGCAGAGACGCGGCGCCCTTCCACCAGCGGCCGCCCGTCGTCGCCGGTGCTGCGCAACAGCCCGAGGGGCCCGTGACAGATCCCGCCGATCGCGGTGCCCCGGGCGTTCGCGGCGGTGATCAGCGCGCCGAGGGAGTCGGACCGGCCCAGGTCGAACGCGGCCCCCCACCCACCCGCGAGGTAGACGATCGCGTAGTCGTCCGCGTCCAGCTCACCCACCGCGAGGGAATCGGTCACCTTCGCCCGGAACGTGTCATCCGCCAGAAAGCGGTCGTCGGCCGCGGTGCGCAGCGGCCCGCGCAGCGACAACGGGTCGACCGGGATCGTGCCGCCGGCCGGGCTGGCCACGTCGACCTCGGCGCCCGCGTCCAGAAAGGCGTAGTAGGGCACGGTCAGCTCCGACGCGAACACCCCGGTGGGTTTGCCGACGTCGAGCACGCCGTGGTTCGTGGCCACCAGCAGCACCCGGTGACCCACCAGGCTGGGGACCTCGGCGCCCGGGACGTCGTCGGGGTGCATGCCGACCTTGTGCAGCAGGGCGCGTACCGCTCGGGCCGGGGGCCGGGCGCGCCGCTCGGCGGGCGCCGTGGGACGGCGCCGCCCATAGGGCCACGGCTGGTTCCGTTCGGGGATCGACCGGGCACGCTCGGCGACGAGACGCGCTTCGAGCACCGCGCGGACCGCGGCGGCCGTCGGGTCGTCCGCGCGGTTGTGCGCCTCGATCGGGTCGTCGTCGAGGTCGTAGAGCTCCCACTGGTCGGCCAGCGGCTCGGTGCGGTACTGGTCGCCGGTCGGCGGAGTGGCCGCCAGATGGCGCACATGGGGCTCGGTCCAGGTGGCCGGGTCGTCGTGGGTGCGCACGAGCTTCCACAGGTGGCCGTCATCGGCCCGCGACACGACCGCTTCGAAGTTCGAGCCCACGTGGGCGGGCACCTGGATCCGCAACGGCCTGGGCGGATGCTCGACCCTGCCGAGTTTGCGGGCCAGACCCGAGGCGAGCGAGTCTCCTTCGAGCATGTTGTCTCGGGTCATCAGGTACACGTGCCGATCGGCGTCCGCGTCGTCACCGTCGACGACACCCATCAGGTTCCGGCCAGGAAGGCGGTGGACCTCACTGAAGTGCTCTGACAGGCTCGCCGCGGTCGCCTCTTCGTCGATCCCCGCGGCGGCGAGCAGCGTCGGCACGATGTCGACGTGGGAGGTCGGTGCGGTCACGGTGCGTGGCGCGGTCGCCTGCGCCCCGACCCGGGCGATGACGAAGGGGATCCGCGTGGCCTCGTCGTAGAGGTTGAACCACTTCTGGTGCAGCCCGCCGTGGGCGCCCAGCAGGTCGCCGTGGTCCGCGGTGCGCACCAGCACGGCGTCGCCGTCGGTCCCCTCGGTGACCGCGCGCCGGACCCGGTCGATGGGGGCGTCCACCTCGGCGTGCAGCCGCTGGTACAGGTCGCGGTAGGCCTGCGCGTTGTGGTCGTACAACCGCTGGATCGCCGGCACCGGCCCGTACGCGGACGGGTACGACGTGCGGTAGGCGATCTGCGCCGCGGGTTTCGTGGACAGGTCCTCGTCCGCGGTCGCGGCGGGCGGCACCGGCGGCGGGTCGAGCGGTGACGCCTCGAGGGGGTTCTTTCGGATCCAGATCGGGAACAGCACGATGTCGTGGGGGTTCACGAAGCTCGCCACCAACAGGAACGGCCGCTGCGCATCGGCGTCGCCCGCGCGGCGGCGCGCGTAACGGTCCTCGAGCCAGCGGACCACCCGATCGGCGATCAACGGGTCACGCACGTAGCCACTGTCGGCGAGGCGACCGCCGTGGGGCTCGGGGCCGACCCAGCCGGAGAAGCCGTAGGCGCCGAGGGGGTCCGCCTCCAGATACCGCTGGACGGCCGCGTCGTCGGGGTTGCCGTGCGCGTCGTTGGTGGCGAGCGGGGCGCCGGTGGCGGGGTCGAACAGGTCCGCATGGGAGATGTGCCACTTGCCGTCGTAGTGGGTGTCGTAGCCCGCGGCGCGGAACCAGTTGCCGAGCGTGGGTACCTCGCCGGGTCGCAGCCAACGCAGGCGGGTGTCGTCGGCCATCTTGCCCAGGCCGTCGGTCTGGGTGACCCCGTGCAGGTCGGGGTACTGCCCCGTGAAGATCGTGGGCCGCGACGGCACACACGCGACCGAGCCGGTGTAGTGCCTCTCGAAGCGCACGCCGTGCTCGTCGAACCAGGCCCGTCCGGTGAGGGTCGCGTCGCGCCACTTCGCCAGCGCGGCGGCCTGTGGCCCCGCGTCGGCACGTTCATAGGGCGGGGTGGCCCGCTCTTCGTCGGTCATGATGACGATGACGTCGGGGCGCCGATCGC
Organism: uncultured Iamiaceae bacterium; assembly: GCA_964595905.1. Classification (GTDB taxonomy): domain Bacteria; phylum Actinomycetota; class Acidimicrobiia; order Acidimicrobiales; family Iamiaceae; genus JAFDWI01. Next base: position 12,593 of record CAZQSU010000029.1, on the reverse strand, counting down.
CGGCGGGTTCAGACACGGGCGTTCCTCTCGGTGTGGTGTGCCAGCCCGTCGAGCAGCTGGTCGGAGACCCGGGCGAGCACGCGCGTGGCCACGGCGGCCGCCAGCTTCTGGGGTGGGCGCCCGCCGGCGTCGACGGTCGAGGTGAGCGACACCTCGGTGCCCCCGTCGACACCTTCGAGCCGCCAACGGTTCTCGGCACGACGGATCAGCTTCGGCAGGCCGGTGATCTCATAGGCGACGCTCACAGCCGGCTGCCAGTCGACGACCCGCTCCAGCAGGACGGTCCGGCCCGTCTGCACCCGACGAGTCGTTCCCGGTCCTTCGGTCGTGGTGGTGGTGAGCACCGAATGGTCGACGTTCGGCGCCCACCGCGCCAACGCGCCGAAGTCGGCGAGCACCTCCCAGATCGCCTCTGGCGACGCGTGGATGCGTCGGTTGCGCGTCACCTGTGCCATCTCGGGGGCCCCTTCGTCTCACCGCTTCAGCACCCCACCCTAGCGAAAGCGGCCCGCTTCTGCGAGACGGGATCGCAATAGTTTCGCGGCGCGGTATCCTCATGGCCGTGTCCGAATCGTCGACCACCATCGAAGACGGCCGCCGGGCCCGGCGGACCCGCAACCGCGAGGCCGTCGTCGACGCGCTCGTCGACCTGTTGGCCGAGGAGACCGGGGTACCCGGCGCGGACGAGATCGCGGCACGCGCGGGGGTGTCGGTGTCGTCGCTGTTCCGCTACTTCGACGGGCTCGAGGATCTCAAGAACCAGACGACCGAGCGCTACTTCAGCCGCTACGCGTCGCTGTTCGAGATTCCCCACCCGGGCAAAGGCACCAGAGGCGAGCGGATCGACACGTTCGTCGACGCGCGGCTGCGTCTCTACGAGGCGATCGCGCCGATCGCCCGCCTGGCTCGTGCCCGCGCCTATGACCAACCCGCGATGGCGGTGCCCCTCGCTCGGGCCCGCTCGACGTTCCTCGAACAGATCGAGGTGCATTTCGCGCCCGAGGTGTCCGCGCACCCCGAGACCCCGATGCTCGTCGCGCTGATCGATGCGCTGACGTCGTTCGAGTCCTGGGACCTCCAGCACACCGCGCACGGTCGCACGGCGGCGGAGGTCCGGTCGGGCTGGCGCTTCGGGCTCGGCCGCCTGCTCGGCGACTGAGCCCCGGCCATCATCAGGCCGCGGTCGTCTCGATGGCGGGAGAACCGCCGCCCGAGGTGACGGCGACCTTGCGCGGCTTGGCCTGTTCGGCCACCGGAATGGTCACGGTGAGCACCCCGTTGGTGTAGTCCGCGGTCACCTTGTCGGCATCGAGCCCCTTGCCGAGGAACAGTTGACGGCGATAGGCGCCCTGGCGTCGCTCGGAAGCGACCACCTGGGTGTCGTCGTCGATGGTCCAGGAGCGCTCGGCCGCCACGGTCAGCACGTCCTTCTCGACGGTCAGGTCGATCGAGTCGGGCTCGACGCCGGGCAGGTCGAAGCGGACGGTGAACGTGTCGCCGTGACGAAAGGCGTCCATCGGGACCGCCGAGGGACGCACCCGGGTACCGAACGCCTCCTGGGCGAGGGCGTCGAGGTCACGGAACGGATCGGATCGCAGCAACATGTCTGGCCTCCTTGGCTGATGGACGAGGGCTGTCGATGCGTAGCCTAGCGACCTCGTCCGTTCTTGACAACACCAGCATCAGGTTTCCTGCCTTGATCGTGTTTTTCACGTTGCACCCCAATACTCCGACGACGGACTAGAGTGGCCGCCACGCACCTGTACACCATCGGGCACTCCACCCAGTCGAGCGACGCCTTCTGCGCTCAGCTCGTCGACCACGGCGTCGTCACCCTCGCCGACGTCCGCTCGATCCCCGGTTCGAACCGCAATCCCCAGTTCCACGCCGAGGCGCTCGGCGCCGGCCTCCGCGAGGTCGGGATCGTCTACGTCCACCTCGGCGACCTGGGCGGCAGACGCAATCGCCAACCCGAGGTGGACCCGGAGCTGAACGCGGCCTGGCGGAACCGTTCGTTCCGCAACTACGCGGACTACGCGACCACCGACGCCTTCGCCGACGGGCTGGCCGAACTCCTCGACCTCGAAGGTCCGCTCGCGTACATGTGCGCCGAAGCCGTGCCATGGCGGTGCCACCGCACGATCGTCTCGGACCACCTGGTCGCCCGGGGGCACGTCGTCACCCATCTGATGGGATCGGCCACCACCGAGCATCACCTCGGCGCCTGGGGACCCATGCCCGTCGTGCACGGTGACTCGGTGACCTACCCGGTCCGCCCGGTCATCTGACGAATCCATGTCGTCGATGCGACACCCGCGGATCCTGCAGCACCGGAGCGACCGGTGACGGCGCGCTGGTTCACCGAGGCCGGATTGGGCATCTTCGTCCACTGGGGACCCTTCGCCGTCCCGGCGTTCGCCCCCACCCTGGCTCCCGGCGAGACCCTCGTCGATCTGCTCCGGTCCGATCCACGCCACCTCGGCGCGCGGATGCCCTACGCGGAGTGGTACCGCAACGCCATGACGATCCCGGGCAGCCCGACCGCGCGCCACCACCACGAGGTCTGGCACGACGCCCCCTACGAACACTTCCGGGAGCGTTTCGAGGCCGGGCTCGACGACTGGGATCCCGATCGATGGGCCGAGCTGTTCGCGGCGGGCGGCGCCCGGTACGTGGTGCTGGTGACCAAGCACCATGACGGCTACTGCCTGTGGCCGACCGACGTGCGCCACCCCGTCCGGCAGGGTTGGCACTGCCCGCGTGACCTCGTCGGTGAGATCGCCACCGCGGTCCGGGGGGTCGGACTGCGCTTCGGGGTGTACTACTCGACCGGGTTGGACTGGTCGGTGCACCACGAACCGATCCGCGAACTCGCCGACGCACCGGCGTGCATCCCGACCGATCCCGACTACCGGCGCTACGTGACCGAACAACTCGACGAACTGGTCGAGCGCTACGCGCCCAGCGTGGTGTGGGCCGACATCGGCACCCCGAAGGGGTTCGACGTGGCCGCGTTCAAGAGGCGTCTGAAGGCCGCGGTGCCCGACGCGGTGATCAACGACCGGTGGGACCCGCCGATTCCGGGTATCCGGCGACCCGTCGTCCGTCGCGCCCTGAACGGCGCCGTGGCCCTGCTCGCGCCCCGCGGCGCCGACAAACCCTTCCTTCCCGGGCGCCATCGACTCGCGGACTTCCGCACTCCGGAGTACTCACTGCCCGGTCCCCGGTTCACGGCATCGTGGGAGACCACCCGTGGACTCGGCGCCGGTTTCGGGCACAACGCCGCCGAGTCCGAGGCGCACCGGATCGCCCCCGCCGACCTGACAGCCCTGTACCGGCAGGTCCGCGACCGTGGCGGCAACCTCCTGTTGAACGTGGGGCCCCGGGCCGACGGCACGATCACCGAGGCCGAGGCCCGCAGGGTGCGTCACCTCGGCGGGGACTCGGACGCCTGAGTCACTCGAGACCGTGCATGGGCTCCGGCGCCAGACCCGACGCATCGGTCGCCGGCAACCAGACCACGAACGTGGATCCGCCCCGGTCCGACGCCAGGACCCTGATCCGGCCGCGGTGCCCCTCCACGATCTGCCGGGCGATCGTCAGACCCAGCCCGCTCCGCCCCTCGGCACGGGCATGCTGGGGTGAGCCGCGCCAGAACCGTTTGAACACCTGGTCGCGGTGCTCCTCGGGGATGCCCGGACCCGCGTCGTCGACGGCGAACCAGGCCCAGTCGTCGGCGCGACCCGCGCCGACGACGATGTCGGTGCCCGACGGCGCGAGGCGGATCGCGTTCGCGAGCAGGTTCCCCAGAACCTGACGCAGCGCGACGACGTCGCCCAGCACCCAGACCTGCGGAGCCACCTCCGCGTCGACCAGTTGCAGTCCGCGTTCCTCGGCCGATGCACCGAACTCCTGCACCGTCGCGGTCACCATCGCCGACACGTCCACCGGCACGTGCTCGTGCACCGGCGCACCTCGATCGGCATACGCCAACAGATCGTCGACGAGACGCGAGATGCGACCGGTCGACCGCTGCACGACCTCGACGGTCTCGGTGAGCGAAGCGACGTCGGGCTCGGGATCCGACAGCGCCACGTCGACGTTCGCGCGGATCACCGCGAGTGGATTGCGCAATTCGTGCGACGCCTCGTGGATGAACCGGCGCTGACCTTCGAACGCCTCGTCGAGGCGGCCGAGCATCTCGTCGAACGTGTCGGCCAACTCCCGCAGTTCGTCGGGCGGCCCGTCGAGTTCGATCCGGCGCGACAGATCGGTGACCTGGATGTCCCGCGCCACCGACGTGATCCTCCCGATCGGGGCGAGCACCCGGCCCGCGACGAACCAGCCGAGCACCAGGCTGACCAGGAACAGCCCGGGGAGCACCGCCAAAGCGATCCCACGGAAGGTCGCGAGCGCCCTCGCGTTGGCCCACCGCTGGACCGCCCGTGCGTTGGGCACCAACGCCGGGTCCGCCGTGCCGTCGGCCCGGGGGATGTAGATCAACTCGACGTCGCCGGGGCTCAACGGCCGGTCGTCGATGCGCTGCTCGACGCCCACGTAGATCCCGGCCACCACCAACGACGCCAGCCCGAACAGCAGGAGTGAATAGACGACGGTCAGGCGGAATCGGATCGAACCGACGAACGCGCGGAACCCCCTGCCGGTCCGGCGCGTCGGATCCGCCTGGGTCACGAGCCCCCGGATCGCAGGCGGTATCCGGCGCCCACCACGGTCTCGATCGGTTGCGCGGCGCCGTCGCGATCCAGCTTGCGGCGCAACGTCCCGACCGTGACGCGCACGGTGTTGGTGAACGGGTCGGTGTTCTCGTCCCAGACGTGTTCGAGCAGCCGCTCCTGGGACATGACCTCGTCGGGGTGGGTCATGAAGTACCGCAGCAGTGCGAACTCCTTGGCGGTCAGATCGACCGGCCGGCCGTCGCGGGTCACCGAGAACCGTGCCGTGTCCATGACCAGGTCGCCCACCTCGAGCACCGCTCCCTGGCGCGATGCGTCACGCCGCAGCAGGGTACGGACCCGGGCCAGCAGTTCTTCGAACGCGAACGGCTTCGCCAGGTAGTCGTCGGCCCCTTCGTCGAGGCCCGCGACACGGTCGGCGAGCGAACCGCGCGCGGTGAGCATGAGCACCCGGGGCGCGGGTTCGTCATCGGCCGGACGCAGCAGCGGGTCGGTCCGGAGCCGACGACACACCTCCAGGCCGTCCATGTCGGGGAGGTTCAGGTCGAGGCACACCAGGTCGTACGCGTTCACGCCGAGGCGATCGAGCGCGGCGGCACCGTCGTAGGCGACGTCGACCGCGTAGCCGTCCCGCCGCAATCCCTTGGCCAGTGCCTCGGCAAGGTCCGTCTCGTCCTCTACGACCAACAGGCGCATATCGCAGCTTTCAGCGAGGCGTGTAGCGTTGGACCCACTTTATGGCAAGCGACGAGAACAGCCCTTCAGCAGGGGATCTCGAACGGGTCCTGTTCGAGGTGAAAAAGGTCATCGTGGGCCAGGACCGCGTCGTGGAGCGTCTGCTCGTCAGCCTGCTCGCCCGGGGCCACTGCCTGCTCGAGGGGCTCCCCGGCCTGGCCAAGACCCTCGCCGCCGAAACGCTCGCGACCGTGGTGGGTGGCACGTTCCACCGCATCCAGTTCACCCCGGACCTCCTGCCGGCGGACGTCGTCGGAACCCGGGTCTACCGGGCCTCGACCGAGACCTTCGACGTGGAACTCGGACCGGTGTTCGCCAACTTCGTCCTGGCGGACGAGATCAACCGGGCCCCGGCCAAGGTCCAGTCGGCGCTGTTGGAGGTCATGGCCGAGCACCAGGTCACCATCGGAGGTCGGACCTTCGACGTCCCGCGACCCTTCCTGGTCCTGGCCACGCAGAACCCGATCGAGTCCGAGGGCGTGTACCAGCTTCCCGAGGCCCAACGCGACCGGTTCCTCATGAAGGTCGTCGTCGACTACCCGAGTCTCGCCGAGGAGGTCGAGATCGTCCACCGCATCGGCGTGCAGGCGCCCGTGCCCGGGCAGATCATCGACGCCGACCGTCTCGTGGAACTCCAGGACGCCGCCGACGAGATCTACGTCGACCATTCGGTCGTCGACTACGCCGTGCACCTCGTGTTCGCCACCCGGCGACCCGAGGACTACCGGCTCGACGAAGTCAAGCCGTTCCTGACCTACGGGGCGAGTCCCCGGGCGAGCCTCGGTCTCGTCGCGGCGGGACGGGCCCTCGCGCTGCTGCGCGGGCGCGAGTACGTGCTTCCCCAGGACGTCTTCGACGTGGCGCCCGACGTGCTGCGTCACCGGCTGGTGCCCTCCTACGAGGCGCTCGCGGAGTCGATCACCGTCGACCAGATCCTCGCCAAGGTCCTCTCGACGGTCCCCGCCCCCCGGATCACTCCGACCGACGACGGTCGTCCGGCGATGGTCCCGGCGCCGCCCCATCCACCGGCCCCGATTCCCTGGGCACCGCCGGTCGGGGTTCCCGGCGACGTCACGCCGTGACGCCGACCACGGCGGCGGTCCCGCACACCACCGAGGAGATCCTCCGCCGCCTCGAGTTGACGATCAACCATCGGCTCGACGGACTCCTCCACGGCGACCACCTGGGTCTCGTGCCCGGGCACGGCTCCGACCTGGGCGAGACCCGTTCCTATGTCGCCGGTGACGACGTCCGCCGCATCGACTGGAACGTCACCGCACGCATGCAGGAACCGTACCTCCGGGTCACGATCGCGGACCGCGAACTCTCCACCTGGGTCGTCCTGGACCGATCCGGCAGCCTTTCGTTCGGCACCGCCCGCTGCACCAAGGCCGACCTGGCACTCGCGGCGACGGGCGCGGTGGGGTTTCTCACCGCCCACACCGGGAACCGGATCGGCGCGGTGTTCGTCGACCACGACGGCGACCGTGTGGTCCCGGCACGCGGGGGTCGCGCCCATCTGATGCGACTCCTGCATCTCGTGGCGACCGGCGGTGCATCTGCAGGCCCGGTCGACCTCGCCAGGAGTCTCGAGCGCCTCGCCCCGACGCTGCACCGACGTGGGCTGGTGGTGATGATCTCCGATTTTCTCGGCGACTCGGACTGGGAGCGGCCGCTGCGCATGCTCGGGATGCGCCACGAGGTCCTGGCGGTCGAGATCGTCGACCCGCGGGAACTGGATCTGCCAGACGTGGGCGTGATCGCCCTGACCGACCCCGAGACGGGCCGGAGCATCCGGGTCGACACCTCGTCGGGCACGCTCCGATCCCGCTACGCGGACGCGGCCCGGACCCAGCGGGCGGCCGTGGCCGCGGCGATCCGGCGGGCCGGCGTCGAGCACCTGCAACTACGCACCGACCGTGACTGGGTGCACGATCTGGTCGCCTACGTCGCCGCGCGCCGCCGCCGCATGATCGGTCCCGGCGCGGTGAGGACGGCCCGATGACCCTCGCACTGAGTTGGGGGGCTCCGAACCGCTGGTGGCTCCTGGTCGTGGTCGCCGCCATCTGCGCCGGCTACGTCGCGATCCAACTCAACCGACCCAGGGTCGCGGCCAGGTTCACCAATCTCGACCTGCTGGAGTCCGTCGTCCCGAAGGGCCACGACTGGAAGCGGCACGTGGGCGCGGCCTTCTTCGCGCTCGCTCTGGTGGGCATGGTCGCCGCACTCGCACAACCCCAGACCAAGCGGAAGGTGCCGACCAACCGGGGCACCGTGATCCTCGCGATCGACACGTCGTTGTCGATGGCCGCCACCGACGTCGCGCCCAGCCGTCTCGATGCCGCGAAGACGGCGGCGCTGGCGTTCCTGCGGAGTGTGCCCGAACGCTTCAACGTCGGCATCGTCTCGTTCCACGGTGCGGCGGCGGTACTCGTGGAACCCACCCAGGACCGCGACGTCGCCGAGCGGGCGGTCGACAACCTCCGGATGGGTGAGAGCACCGCGATCGGCGAAGGGATCTTCGCATCGTTGTCCGCGATCGCCACGGTGCCACCCGCTCCTGACAAGTCCCCGGTGCCCGCACGGATCGTGTTGCTGTCGGACGGAGCCACCCAGAGTGGACGGTCGAATGCGCAGGCGGTCACCGCGGCCCGTGAGGCCAAGGTGCCGATCGACACGATCGCGTTCGGTACCGACCACGGCACGGTCACGATCCCCGGCTACGCGGGAGAGATCCCCGTCGACGTCGACCGCTCCGCACTGGCCAAGATCGCCCACGATTCGGGTGGTCGCGCCTACACGGCGGCCAGCGAGGCCGAGATCCGCGAGGTGTACACCAAGATCGGTTCCTCGGTCGGTTACCGGACGAAGAAGGTCGACATCGACGGCTGGTTCGTCATGGGCGCGTTCGCCTTCGCGATCCTCGCCGCGGGCGCGAGTCTGCTCTGGCAGGAACGGATGCTCTGAGACTCAGTACGGTGACGTGACCATGAGCCCGGTGAACTTCGATGACCGCCCCGGTGCCAGGCCCACTTCGTAGGCCCCGGCGTAGCCGTCGAACACCCACGAACGGCCCACCTTCACCTTCCGCGTCGCCTCGGGATCGGACCAGGCGGGCTCCGAACCGGAACCGAACCAGAGTTTGACCGTGATCGTCGTACCGATGATCCGGGCGCACAGGTTCCAGGGCGGCGGCTTCATGGTCGTGGTCATCTCCGGAGTACCGAGCCCTTCGATCGTGCCGGCCACATCACCGAATTCGGCGACGCCGACGTAGTGGGGGTCGGCCACGGCGACGGGTCCGGCGTCGTCGATGCGCAGCGCGTTGACGTCGAAGCCCCAGATGCCGGCCTTGTTCACCCGCTGGGTGACCGTGATCGCGTAGCCGGGACCACCGTCGACACCCGGCTGCACCCGGAGCGCGATACCGGGAAGATGACGGAGCGAAGGATCGTCCAGCACCTTCGAGATGGCCTCGACCGATGACGCGTCGACCACCGAATCGAGCTGCACACAGACCTGCTGGTCGGTCCGCTTCGGCTGGCCGGTGTCCCAGAAGGCCTCACCGATGAGCCCCTTGCTGTCGTCGATGCGCGTCCCCAACTCGCTCGGCTCGTTCGTGCGGGGTGCGGTGACGGTGATCTCGTCCCCGGCCCGCCGGTAGGTGTAGTGCTGCCCATTCAACGAGTGGAGGGTCTTCACGGTGAGCAATCCGACCTGACGGCCCGGAGCCGACGTCGGTGGTCCGGCCTCGTCGCCCCGGTCACCACCGCCCCCGCCTCCACCGCACGATGCGAGAACCATCACCGACACGAGACCGAGCATCACGGCTCGTCGGAGCACCCGATCAGTCACCGGCTTCGCCACGGCGTGAGATCGTATCCGCCCGTTCGGAGACCACCTTGGATGCTCCGCCGGGTTGCATCGTGACCCCGAACAACGCATCGGCCGCCTCCATCGTCCGTTTCTGGTGCGACACGATGATGAGCTGGGCGGTCGAACGGAATTCCGCGACGAGGTCGAGAAACCGGTGGAGGTTGACGTCGTCGAGCGCGGCCTCGACCTCGTCCATCACGTAGAACGGCGACGATCGGGATCGGAACACCGCGAAGAGGAACGCGAGCGCGACCAGCGAACGTTCACCTCCCGACAGCAACGACAGGCTTCTCACGTTCTTGCCCGACGGACGGGCCGCGATCTCGATGCCCGTCTCGAGAGGGCGTTCCGGATCGGTCAGGCTCAGGTCGCCGGATCCGCCGGGGAACAACGTCGTGAACAGGGCGACGAAGTTCTCGCGCACATCCGCGAAGGCCGCGGCGAAGGTCCCGGCGATCTCGGTGTCGACCTCGGCGATCACCTTGTTCAGTTCACGTCGCGCTTCGCGCACGTCGCCGATCTGACCGGCGAGGAACTCGTGGCGCTCGGATCGCTCCTCGAACTCGGCCACCGCGAGCGGGTTGATCGTCCCCATCCGCCTGAGCTCGCGCTCGAGGTCGCGTACCCGGGCGATCGGGGTGACCTGTTCGTCGAGCTCGGGACAGGGCGCCGACATGGCCGCCTCGGGGTCGGTGTCGAGCTCGATGCGGAGCGCTTCGACGACCTGCTCGGCACGGACGCGCGCCTCGGCCGCCGTGAGACCGAGCTGCTCCTTGCGGGTCCGACATTCGCCGAGTTCGTGTTCGGTGGCCGCCCGCTTCGCGCGTAGACGTTCGAGGTGCTCGGTTTCGGCCCGCGTCTCGTCGGTCTGCAGCCGACGTCGCCGGCGGAGCTCTTCCGCGGCCAGGTCCAGTCGACCGAGGCTCTCGGTGACGATCGCGTCGATCCGCTGCAGAACACCGAACGCCCGGGTACGGGCGTGCCGTCGACGTTCCGCGTCGTGGCGTCGTCGGTCGTCACGAGCGAGCCGCTCCTCGATCTCGGCGGCGCGCCGTCCCAGCGCCTCCCGGCGCTCGTCGAGATGCGCCGCCCGAGCGTCCAGGTTCGAACGCAGGGTCGCGACGTCGACCGCACGAGCTTCGATCTCGGCCTGGGCCTCACCGCGGCGACGATGCTCCTCGGCGAGGCGCGCCTCTTCACGCTCGAGTTCGGGGAGCGCGGCCTCGAGCGCGTCGAGCTGACCGATCTCCTGGATCAGCGTCGCGCGGAGTCGTTCCTCGTCGGCGAGCAGCGACTCGACTTCGGCCCGTGCCTCTTCCCGATCCGGGCCGACGCGGCCGATCCTCGCCTGCAGCGATGTCAGTTCCGTCGTGGCCTCGTCCACCGCGCGCTGGGCGTTGCGAGCCGCTTCACGCGCCGCCACGTCGGCTGCGACGCGTCGCTGTGCCTCTGCGGCCGCCGCGGCGACGGCCTGCTCCGAGTGCGCGACCTGCCCGCGCGCATCTTCGAGTGCGGCGCCGGTCGCCCCCGCGCCGTCGGTGGCGAGCCGCCAGCCGGTCGGCGCGAACCGCCCGCCGTCGCGGGTGACGACGAGTGCGGCGGGCCGTTCGATCACGGCGTCGACGGCGCCGGACCAGGTCGAAGCCACCAGGACCCCGTGGACCAACACGTCGAGGAGCGCGTCGACGCCGGGCCGGCGCCCCCGGACGTGATCGCGCAGCAGCACCGTTCCCGGTACCGCCTGCACCGGAGCGGGTTCGAGACTCGCGGCCGCCAGGGCCAGCACCGCGCCGTCGAGGCGGCCTTCCTGCAGCCGCCGCAGCGCCGCACGTGCCGCGTCGACGTCGTCGACGACGACCGCGGCGATCGCCTCGCCGGCGCCGGCCTCGAACGCGGACTGGAACCCGTCGTCGACCTCCACGAGGTCGAGCAGCGTGCCGACCACGCCCGGAACGTCGGCGAGGTGCTCGACGCCGGCTCTGGCCCGTGCGGCGTCGAGCGCTGATTCGAGGGTCTCGGCGCGCGCGGTCCAGGCGGCGAGCGCCGCTTCCGCCTCACGGTTCATCCGGGCCGCCTCCTCGGCTGCCACGGCGGCGTCGTCGAGATGGGTCGCCGCTGCTTCGAGCTTCCCGGTCAACTCCGGGATCTCGTCCTCGAGCCGCCCGGCTCTCAGGCGGAGTTGCTCGAGTTCGTCGTCGAGTCGGTCGACGCGCGCCCGCGCGGCCGCGAGTCGCCCGAGCACCCGCTCGAGTTCGGCGTCACCCCGCGCCCTCGCCGCGCGTCGAGCGGTCAGCTCCCCCCGCACCTCCGCGGCCCGCGACACCGACGACCGGTCGTCGCCTTCCCATTCCGACGCGAACCTGGTGCGCGCGGCTTCGAGATCGTCGACGGCGTCGTCCACCTGCCGTCGGTCTCCACCGAGTTCCGCGATCTCGGCGTCGACCTCGGCGATCTCGTCGGCGACCTGCGCGGCTTCGGCTTCGAGCGTGGCGACGACCTCGGCGGCCATCTCGTTCGCGACCTCGCCCTCGAGGCGACGTCGACGTTCGGCGACGAGCGCCCGTTGCCCCCGGGCCCGTTCACGGAGCGAGTCACAACGACCCAGCGCGTCGGCGAGGTCGTGTCCGCCGGTGGCGAGCAGCTTCGACTCGGCGGCGAGCAGGTCGGTGTCGAGCTGTGCGAGAGCGCCGAGCAGATCCCGTTCGGTCCGTGCGGCCTGTGCGGTCTCGGTCTCGGTCGCGGTGAGCTGGGAACGGAGCCGATGCAGGTCACGCCCCGACAGGTGGATCCGCAGGGCCCGGAGCTCGTCTGCGAGTCCCTGGTGGCGACGCGCGGCGTCGGCCTGGCGCTCCAGCGGCCGGAGTTCGCGGGCGACCTCGCGGCGGAGGTCCTCGAGCCGTGTGAGGTTCGCCTCGGTCGCCGCCAGCCGCCGCTCGGCCTTCTCCTTGCGTCGTCGGAACTTCAGCACCCCTGCGGCTTCCTCGATGATCAGGCGCCGTTCCTCGGGTCGGGCATTCAGCACCGCGTCGATCTGACCCTGGGAGATGATGATGTGCCGTTGACGCCCCATGCCCGTGTCGCTGAGCAGTTCCTGGACGTCGAGCAACCGGCACGGCACGCCGTTGATCGCATACTCCGAGTCGCCGCTGCGGAACAGCGTGCGGGTGATCGTCACCTCGGTGAACTCGATCGGCAGGAGGCCCGACGAGTTGTCGATCGTCAGCCCCACTTCGGCGCGCCCGAGCGCGGGCTTGTTCGCGGTGCCGGCGAAGATGACGTCGTCCATCT
>CAZQSU010000028.1:0-31559 GCA_964595905.1 uncultured Iamiaceae bacterium | reverse complement strand
CCGGCACGTTTCCCGGCCGCCAGCGCCAGCCATCCCCAGAATCGCTTCATCGACCGACCACGCTTTCCTTTCGGCACCTCGAGGGTACGCTCACCGGACCCGGGCGCCTGCTGGCACGCGGAACGACGGATCACAATAGAGGATGCGCCGATTTCTGCCGATCGTTCGGCCCGCGCCGAGCGCCATCGCGCACCGATACGCTGTCGCCGGTCCGAGCGATAAGCTCCGCCGGGTCGACGATCACGCTGGGGGCATGATGTTGGATTCTCCGAACCGTCCGAGTCGTCCGTTCGCCGTGCGCCGGCGACCGTGGACCTCGATCGCCGCGGCGGTCAGCGCACTCGCCATGGTCGGCGCGTCGACGCTCGGCATCCCCGCCGCGGGCGCGACCGAGGCCGCGACGACGCCCGCCTCGGCCACGGCGGACGCTCCGGCTCCCCAGGCGTTGGCGACCCAGTCGGCCAACCAGCCGTTCGCCCTTCAGCTCGTGGACCGGTTCGTCCCCGACGCCCAGCCCGCGACCGACGCGGAGGCGACACCACTCGCGGCGCAGCTCGACGCCGGCACACCGGTCGCCCGGGTGGTGGCCGGGCTCGCCAGGAGCGCTCCGGCGGTGACTCCGGTCATCGACCGCGAAGCGTACGACGGGTTGCTCGGCCGACCCGGTGACCAGGCCGGTCTCGATTACTTCGCGGGCCGGGTGGCCGACGGGATGTCACTCGAATGGGTCCTCGCGACGGTCGCGGCGTCGACCGAGTTCGCATCGCGGCGTCCGACGGCCGCCGAGAAGATCGACTCCGTGTACGAGGCCATGCTCGGTCGAGCGGCCGATCCCGGGGGCAAGAGCTACTTCGTCGACCGATTCGCCGCCGGGATGACACCGGCGACGCTCGTCTCGGTCATCGCCCACAGCACCGAGTACGGACGTCGGGTGAGCGCCGCCGCCTACCGCCAGATCCTGCTCCGGCCCGCGGATGCCGGCGGAGCCGCCTACTGGACGACGGTCGCGAACGCCTCGGGTCGCCTGGCGGTGCAGATCGCGCTCGGTGCTTCTGCCGAGTCGCAGGCCTACGGCTGCGATCCGATCGCCGGTGGATCGTGCATGCTGCCGTGGCCGAACGACTACGTGACCCGTCCCGATGCGTCGACCGCGACCGGCGAACGACTGAACCTGAAGGCGTCGCAGCTCCCGGCCAATGCGTCGGGCACACACATCGACCCGTCGCAGATCAACCGGTCGGACGGGTTCAGCCCCGGGTCGACCCTCCTGGTGCAGGTCCCCGGCATCGACCTCGAGGCGTCCGGCGTGGCGACGATCGACCACCTCGACCGGAACGGGCCGGACTCGCCGGTCGTGCTCTACGACACCGATGCCGGGACCCTCGTGCCGACCTGGTCGGAGCTCGATGTGCACGCCCCCTACGACGACCCGTCCGACCAGCTGTTGATGATCCATCCGGTGCGCAACCTCACCGACGGGCACCACTACGTGGTGGGTCTCCGGCATCTCGAGAACGCAGCGGGCGAGCCGATCGCCGCGCCGGGGGTGTTCGCCGCGTACCGCGACGGCGGATCGAGTCCGGTCGCCGGCTTCGAACAGCGCAAGCCGCACATGGAGGCGGTGTTCGCCGAACTGGAGAACGCCGGGTTCGCCCGTGAGAGCGCCTATCTCGCGTGGGACTTCACCGTGGCGAGCACCGCGAACATCACCGGTCGGCTCCTCCACATCCGGGACGACGCCTTCGCCGCGCTCGGATCGGCCACGCCGTCGTTCACCGTCACGAACGTGAGTGCCGGCACCCACGAAGGGATCGATCGGATCGTCGAGGGGACCTTCGACGTGCCGAACTACCTGACCGGCGACGGCGGCCCCGGGTCGACGTTCGACGAGGACGCCGCCGGCCTGCCGACCCGCAACGGCACGTTCTCGGCGGTCTTCCGCTGTGTCGTGCCGACGAAGGCGCTGACGACGCCGGCGAGGCCGTCGCTGTACGGCCATGGGCTGTTCGGTTCGGTGAGCGAGGTGACCGCCGGCAACGTGCAGGACATGGCGGCGGAACACGACATGGTGTTCTGCGGCACCAACTGGGTCGGCATGTCGCACGACGACATCCTGACCGCTGCGGGGATCCTCAGAGACCTGTCGGGCTTCGCGAAGCTCGCCGACCGGATGCAACAGGCGGTGTTGAACTTCCTGTTCCTCGGTCGGCTCATGAAGTCGAGTCCCGGTCTGGCGAGCGACCCGGCGTTCCAGAACGGGAGCGGCGCGTCGGTGCTGGCGCCCGGCCAGCTCTACTACGACGGCAACAGCCAGGGTGGGATCGAGGGTGGGGTGGTCACCGCGGTGTCGACCGATCTGACCCGTGCCGTGCTCGGCGTGTCGGGCATGAACTACTCGACGCTGCTGCCCAGAAGCACCGACTTCGAGCAGTTCGAGGCGATCATGAAGCCGGCGTATCCCTCGGAGTTGGACCGGATGCTCGGACTGGCGGCGGTCCAGTTGGAATGGGACCGCTCAGAACCCGACGGGTACGCGAACCACCTGACCAGCGACCCGCTCCCCGGGACCCCGCAGCACGAGGTGCTGTTGCAGATCGCGCTCGGCGACCATCAGGTCAGCGACTACGCGGCAGACACGCTCGCTCGGACGATCGGCGCGAAGGCGCACTGCCCGGCGTTCGACGAGGGGCGAGTGCCCGACACCCGACTGTTGTGGGGCGTCGACTGCATCGCCGAGTACCCGTACGCAGGTTCGGCGATCGTCTACTTCGACAGCGGGGCGGATCTGCCGGTGTTGACCGACACGCCGCCGCTCGACGGTCACGACCCGCACGAGGACCCACGCAACGACCCCGCAGCCCGTTCGCAGAAGTCGGCGTTCCTGCAGCCTGATGCGACCAGCCGCGTCATCGACGTGTGCGGCGGGGCGGCCTGTCACGTGGCGCCGCAGTAGGCGCAGCGGACGACCGGAAGACCGCTGGGGTCCGCCTCAGCGCGACGGTCGTCCGTCGACTCCCGACGGGTCGAACACGCGCGCCACCAGCGACCGGAACGGTGCCCGGAGCTCGGGCACGCGGTCGATCTCGCCGGTGGCGACCGCCTCGGTGGCGAGCGCGACGAGCGAGGTGACCAACGCCCGGATCGTGAAGTGCTGCTCGGCGGCGGTGCCCGGGAGCGGCGTGTCGGCGAGGAGCGAGATGATCAACTCGACGAACGCGTCGATGGTGGCGCGCCGCTGAGAGATGCCGAGGGGCCCGGTGGCGTAGACCTCGACGAGGAAGACCTTCGCCAGACTCGGTGACTGGCTGAGCAGGTCGAGGTACCAACCGACGAGGGTGTCGATCCGGTCGACCGGACCCGACACCGAGGCGTCGTCGGTGACCGACCGCACGGCCGCGTCCATCACCTGACCGAGCATGCCGGTCACGTACGAGTACGTGGCCCGGAAGCAGTCGGCCTTGTCGTCGAACTGTTCGTAGAAGGTCGCGCGGGAGACCCCGGCCCGGCTCAGGACGTCGCCGACGGTGGTCTTGACATAGCCCTTCTCGGCGACGGCCTCGATCATCGCCGTGATCATCCGCGAGCGCTGTGACTCGGCGACCTCCTGACGCGACAGCCGGTGGGGGCCGCGGGGGAGTCGCTCTGTGGTCGTCTCGTCTGGCACGTTCCGAGAGGCTACCGACACCGCAGGCGACGCCCGGCCTGCTGGGTTCGGCCGAGTACGAGTCGCCCGGCGACGATCGTGGCGAACACGGCGGTGATCCCGGTCGCGTCGAGTTCGACGCCCCGCCGTGCGACGACGGCGAACGCGGCCGTGGCGAGGATCGTCGCCACGACGACCTGCCACGTCGACACCGTCGCGGAGGTGCCCACGCGACGGAACCGCCGCCGGTCGAACGCGAGCGCGCCCACGACGATCGGCGTCGCGACCAGGGCCAGCACGGCCCACCACAACGGTCGGGACGCCCACCAGGCACCGCCGAGCGGCTCGACGTTGCCGATGCCGGTCGCCATGCACGCGACGACCGCCACGGTCGCGACCAGGTGCCACAGATAGACGTGGATGCCGACCGTGCCGGCCAGGTCGATCAGGCGCCGGCGCGGGCGACGGTTGCGGCGTCGCCGTTCGAGCCGGCGACGCAGTCCGGGCACGGCCGCCGCGGCCAGGGCCACCTGGGTCAGTCCCAGCAGGCCGAGCGCGACGGTCGGCGGCGTGTTGTTCGACCGGTCGCCGACCCCGACCATCGAGTGGGGATACCAGCCGACGGTGACCACGGCGACGAGCGCGCCGAACGAAGCGGCCGCGACCACACCGAGCTGGTCGCGACGGGGCGGCCGGATCGCTCCCGAGACGCCGGCCGCGGTGAACGCGAGCCACACCAGGGCGAAGTTGGACCACGCGATGCCGGGGACGCCGACGACGAGGTGTGCCAGATCGACGGCGACCGCTGCGGTGGCCAGACCGAGCGGAACCCGCCAGCCGTGGACGGACACCGTCTCGCAGAGCAGCGGCGTCACCGCCGTGACGGGCACGAACACCGCCAGGAACCACAGGTGCATGCCCAACAGTCCACCGACGGCGCGCGCCGACTCTCCGAGCGTCGCCTCGGTCACCGCGGTGAGGAGCGATGCCACCACGAGGTAGGTGGTGGCGGGAACGAGGAGCCTCCGCAGTCTCGCCGCCACCCACGCGCTCCGCCGCCGATCGGCGTGGCCGGCCCATGAGTGTGCCGCGGCCCAGCCGCCCACCGCGAAGAACAGTGGCATCACCTGGAACGGCCACGTCGCCCACTGGGTGATCGGCGCGACGTCGAGCAGGTTGTGGGCGGTCAGCGACCCGTCATGCCAGTGGACCACGGTCAGGAGCCAGTGGCCGAGTACGACCACGCCGAGGGCGGCGGCGCGGAGAAGGTCGATGGCGGGGTCGCGCCGGGGTCGACCCGATTCGACCCCGGTGGGCTGCAGGACGGTCGATGCGCTCATGGATCCATCGTCGGGCACCCGCCGCGGCGCGGACATGGGGGAAACCCCCTGTTCGGGTGCGAGTGCGGCACTCGAGCCGACCAGAACCGGTACCATCCCGGGACATGTCCCGTCACCCCGTCGGCATGCCGTCCGATGCTCCAGGTGAAGTCGTCCTGCCGCCCGTGGCCGACGCGGCGCTGCGTGCGCTCGACGAGGCGTTGGACATCGTCGATACGACCGAGCGACGCGTCGCGGTGTCCGCGGTCGTGGCGTCGGACCCGACGTTCCTCGACGCCTGGGCGGCGCTGAGCGAACTGGCTCGTGACCCGGTCGAGTCGTACGCGGCCGCCCGGGTCGGCTACCACCGGGGGCTGGATGCGCTGCGCAGGAACGGCTGGAAGGGCTCGGGCCGCGTGCGCTGGTCGCACCCGGAGAACCGCGGGTTCCTGCGTTGCGTGGCGCAGCTCGCGGATGCCGCCGAGACGATCGGCGAGACCGACGAGACCGAACGCTGCCGCGGTTTTCTGCGCCAACTCGACCCCGACTGGCCGACCGTCGACCGATCGCGGTGAGCACGGAGCCGGGCCGCTCCACCGGAGGCATCGGCGACCGGACGCGCGTGCTGGACACGCAGCTGTACGCCGGCATCGCCTGGTTCCGGGCCGCCGCGTGGATCTGGGTCGTGACGGTGGCGGCATTGTCGGCCGACCGTCTGACCAACCCGGTCCTGGTGTGGATCGTGGTCGGTATCGCCGGTGCGGTGACCTACTGGCTGCTGCGCCGGCCATCGGGCACATCGACCGGTGTGGTGCCGGCCGCGGTGCTGCTCGTCGACCTGGCCACCGGGGCGCTGCTGCTGGCGGCGGACGGTTGGGTGTACGCGAACGGGCGCCCCCAGTCGCTGGCCACGGCATGGCCGGTGGCGGCGGTCCTCATGATCGGGGTGGCCCGTGACACGATCGCCGCGGTCGGCGCCGCGGTCGTGCTGGGCGTCGCCCGCGGTGTCGGGCTGATCGGCCTGTCGGGCGCGCCGGGTGCGTGGACCCTGAGCCAGTGGCTCTCGGTGTTGTCGACGGTGGTGCTCTACGGACTGGCGGGCGCCGCGGCCGCGACCGTGGCGCGGCGCATCCGCAACGCGGAGGATCGCGCCGCGCGGGCCGCCGCGCGAGAAGAGGTGGCCCGCGACCTGCACGACGGCATGTTGCAGACCCTCGCCGCGGTGCAGCGTCGATCCGACGACCCGGCCCTGGTCCACCTGGCGCGTACCCAGGAGGCCGAACTCCGGGTGTACCTGTTCGAGACGGGCGACGACGATGGAGCGGTCCGCGGCGTCGCCCGCGACCGGCCCCGTGCAGACGGTCCGGCGAGCGGCCCCGCGGCCGCCACCTCGACGAGGCCGGGCGTCGAAGCCGCGCTGCGACGCGTCGTGTCCGAGACGACCGCCCGTTGGGGGATCACCGTGTCCCAGGCCTATGTGGCACCCCTGCCGACGGTGGACGCGGCGGCGGTCGAGGCGCTCGCCGGAGCGGTCGGTGAGTGTCTCGCCAACGTCGCCAAGCACGCCGGGGTCGACACCGCCCACGTGCTGGTCGAGGCCGATGGCGACGTCGTGGCCGTGACGGTACGCGACCGGGGCGCCGGATTCGACCCGGCGGCGGTCGAACGGGGCGGCCTCGACCGGTCGGTGACCGACCGGCTGGCGGGCTGTGGCGGTGAGGTGGAACTCATCAGTACAGCGGGTCGGGGGACCGAGGTGCGGCTCCGCGTGACGTGCCGGCGTTCCTCACCACGGCGACCGGTGGGTCGGCGGTGAGCGAAGAGCGGGTTCGCCTCGTCGTCGCGGACGACCACGCGATCTGGCGGACCGGCATGCGCATCGACCTGGGTGAGGCGTTCTGGGTCATGGCCGACGCCGCCGATGCGGCCGAGACCGTGGCACTGGTCGAGCGCCACCGACCCGACGTGGTCGCCGCCGACCTGCGCATGCCCCAAGGCGGTGGCATCCGCGTGGCCGCCGAATGTTCGTCGATCTGCCCGGTGGTCATCCTCACCGTGTCCGAGGCCGAGACCGACCTGCTCGACGCGGTGGCCGCCGGCGCGTCGGGGTACCTGCTCAAGTCGTCGAGCACCGAGGAGCTGCGGCGGGGTCTGTACCGTGCCGCAGCGGGTGAGCCGGTGTTCTCGCCGGGTCTGGCGGCGCTCGTGCTGGGCGACTTCGCGTCTCCGGCGACGACCCCGGACGGCGAGAAGGTGCGCACGCTGTCGCCGCGCGAGCGGGAGGTGTTGCGTGAGGTGGCGTTGGGGTCGAGCTACCGGGAGATCGGCGAGTCGCTGTTCATCTCCACCAAGACCGTCGAGAACCACGTCCGGAACATCCTCGACAAGTTGCGGCTGCGTCGACGCAGCGAGTTGATCCGTTGGGCGGTGCGGCGGGGAATCGACGAATGACCACCCCGCGGCGCGCCGCCCGGCGGCCCGATCAGCGATCGAGTCGGTATACGGTGACGCCGCCGTTCGCCGTACCGGGCGACCCGGTGAGGTCGCCGACGAAGCGTTCGACCCCGGCCCGTCCCGCCGACGGGCCCACGACGATCGCGTTCACCCCGTAGCGGGCGAGCTCGGCCAGGTACTGCTGGCGCTCCTGGGACGTCAGCGTTCCGGTCATCGTGCCGGTTCGGGTCTCCAGCGCGTTGAGGCGCACCGAGAATCCGTTGATCGGTCCGTTGTGCGTCGGTGTCCCGTCGGTGCCGGGGCCGAACACGTGGCCCTCGATCATCGAGAAGCGGAAGTTCGCCGTCGCCTGCCACAGCATCGCGTCCGCGGGGAAGTACGGCGACACCGCGACGACCGCACGGCGGGGCAGCAGGTGATCCATCGCGGCGTCGTCGCGGAAGAACTCCGGGGTGTGATCCGAGGTCACCAGCGCCGAGACCGGTGCGAGCGTCACCACGGCGAGCAGGGTCCCCGCCATCGACAGCCGTGTGCCGACCGTGGGCGGACGGTCGGCGAGCGTGTCGAGGACGATCGCCACGATCAGCGCGACGGCGAGGTACGCGACGAACATGAAGCGTCCGACGACGATGGAGCCGAACAGTGGCAGGTGGTGCAGGATCCGCCAGGGGCCGGGCACGCCGGTGTGCTCGCCGGCGAACTGGATCTCGCTGCCGAACGCGAACAACGTGACCACGACGAGCACGATCGCGCCGACCTGAACGGCGCGACGGTGCCGGAGCGCCACGACCGCGATCACCAGGAAGACCGACATGGCCACCCCGAGGTACGCGTTGCTCTCTGAGCCGCCCTGCCAACGGGCGGCCATCTCGCCTGCGCCGGAGGTGTGGAACGACTGGAACGTCGAGGGCACCACGAGGGTCTGCGCGTCGAGCACGTACTTGCCCACGCCTGGGACGCAGCAGTGCGACGAGCGGGGTCCGAAGAACTGGTAGGCGACGAAGGGCGTGCCGACGACCAACGCCACCCCGGCTGCGACGGCAAGCCCGCGGGCGCCCTCGCGCCACGAGGCGACGGGTCGGCGGTGGACCAGGGCGGCCAACGCGGCGACGGCGATCGCGCAGGCGATCACGGTGATGAGCAGGATCTCCTCACCGGTCAACAATTGGCCGACGAGGGCGAGGCCAAGCACGACGCCGACCACGACCGGTGAGCGGCGTCGTCGCACGAACAGTTCGTGCACGCACAGCAGCATGATCGGCGGCAGGATGGTGATCACCAGGTTCGTGTGCACGAGCATCTTGAGCGTCATGTACGGGGAGAAGCCGTACACGAGCCCACCGACGAAGGCCGGCAGACGCCGATCGACGAAGCGCGAAAGTGCCGCCATGGCGCACAGCGCGCCGGCCACCGGGGCGCCGGCTTGGATGAGGTTCCACGACAGGATCGGGCCGAACGCCCAGGTGACGGGTGCCGCCACCAGGCTCGGCAGGAGGATCGACGTGTTCCACATCGCGTTGACGCCGTCGGGGTACTGCACGACGGTCGGGTGCAGTGGGTTCAGCCCGTGGCGGAGCGCGTGAGGTACCCAGGCGATCCACCACATGAAGGCCTGGGGGTCACCCGGCACGCCGATCCAACGGGTGGTGGGGTGACGCCAGACGCCCCGGGTCAGCCACACGCTGCACGCGGCGTATGCGACGGCGGCGAAGACCCACGGGCGGCGTCTCGCCCGGCGGGGCGGGTCGGCGACGGCGCCGACACCGTGTCGTTCTCCGGTCCGGTCGGAGTCGGTCCCCACCTGGGCGGCAGCACCGGTCACGGCGCCGAGCCTATTCGGCGCCCTCGTGGCCCCGGCCGCCTTTGGGGGGTTTCCCCGATGGTGGACCGGCTCGATCGGCTTCATGGTGGAGGCATGTCACCTCATGGAATGCCCCTGGACCCCCGTTTCGCCCATCTCCCGCCGCCACCGGCGCCGCAGCCCTGGTGGACGACGCCGCCCGGCCCGGCCGTCACGGCCCCGATGCCGCCCGCGCCGGGCTCACCGGCCGGGACGCCAACGCCCGTGTCCGGCGCCCCGCATGCCCGCGTGGAGCCCGGTCGGCGTATCGAGGTCGACGTCCGGAACCTGATCCTCGCGCTGGGTGTGGCGAGTCTCGTCGCGGCGGCCGTGAGCTTCGTCGCGGTCAACTGGGACGCGTTCGACGCCTCGATGCGGGCGTCGTTGCTCATCGGCGTCAGCGCGGTGGTGGTGCTGCTCGGCGCGGCGGCGCGGGCACGACGTCTCGCGGGCACGGCGACGGCGTTGTCGTGGCTGACGGCGGTCCTGGGGTTCGTCGACCTGGTCGCGGTGCAGCGGGCGGCGTTCCCCGCCGCGCCGTCGAACGCGGTGACCGCGGTCGGTGGCGGCGCGTTGTTCGTGCTGTTCCTGGCGCATGGTCTCTGGCAGCCGGGCACGGCCATGCGAACCGGCGCGGCGGTCGCCTGGATGCTCGGGTGGTGGTCGGCGTTCGCCTTCTGGGACGTCACCGGTCCCGACGTGTGGGTCCTGCCGCTCGCCGCACTCGGAGGTTGGTTGCAGTGGCGGGTCAGCGCGGATGATCCCGGAGCGAGCTCCTGGAGCCGCTACGGGGTCGCCCTGGCCTTCGCGGCCGTGCCGGCCGTCGCCACCGCCCTCGGCGATCCGAACACGCTGCGCCCGGTCGTGCTGATCGCGATCGTGACGGTGGGTGTGCTCGTCGGGTTGCGGCTACGTCAACTCGCGCTCGTCCGGGTGGCCGGCGCGAGCCTCGCCATCCTGGTGGGTGCACAGCTCGTGGACGTGCTGCGCGGCGTGCCCGGGTGGGCTGTGTTCGCCCTGGTCGGCGTGGTGTTGCTGGCCGTGGGCGCCGGTTTCGAACACCGGCTCCGTCGGAACGGCCGGCCGGGTGTCGAGTGACGTCTCGTGTCCTCAGGGGGATCCCGGCGGACACCGTTCGTTCCCCGGTCGATCAACCGGTGTAGGTCGGCGTCGCTTCGACTGCTCGGGCCGGGGGCGCGTCGTGGGAGCCCACCTCGACGGTCGCGGCAGTCGTCGTCGGCCCGGCGGTGGTGGGCGGCGCCGACGTGGTGGGCACCGGGTTCTGGACCGTCACCGGGGCGACGTCGACAGCCGGAATCACCGTGGCTCCCTCGGCGCCGGTTGCCGACGCAGAGTTGGTGTAGGTGCCGAGCACCGTCGATGCCGTCGCCTGGAACGAGAGGTTGAGCGTGGCTGGTGCGTCGACCGAGCCGGCGGGAATCGAATAGCTCCCCGACCAGGTGAGATCCTGTCCCGAGGTGGCCGGATCATCGGTGGTGACTCCGGTCGTCGATCCAGCGATGTAGGAGAATCCGTCCGGTAGGTGGTCGGTGATCGACGAGATCGGAACGACAACCGACGAGCGGTTGCTCAGCGTGATCGTGTAGGTGACGGTGCCGCCGGGGGCCACGACCGACGGGGTCACCGACTTGTCCACCGTGACCGGGAGCAGGCCGACCGGCGAGAACAGCGTCAGGTGCGAGAACGTCGCCGATCCGCCGGCGGCGAGGGTCGTCGACCAGCTCAGGCCGGCGCCGTTGTCGTACGGGTCGTCGTCGCCGGTCACCACGGTGTCCGGGAACGGCTGCTTGGCGCCGATGGCGGCCCAGACCTCCGCGTAACCGTCGACCATGTAGTTGCTCCCGGCCGTCAACGGGTACCACTGTTCGATCCGGTCGGGGTCGGCCGAATCGGGTTCGGCCTTGCACGTCGGGGCGCCGCCGGGACCGAGCATGCCGAGACCGTCGTCGCTGCCCTGCAGGTAGCAGTCACCGGCGCGGTAGACGGTCGCGTGCACCGGCGAGGTGGAGCTGACGCGCACCGAGGTGGTGTACGACTCCTGACCGAGCACATAGCTGTCGGTCTGGACCACGGTGAACGGGCCGCCCGTGACGGTGGTGACGATCGTGAAGGGGTCGGCCCCGGTCCCCGATCCGGTGGGCCCTGTCTGGGACACGGGTGTCCAGGCCACGTACCCGCTTGCGAGTACCGCGCCTTCGCCCGCGGGGACGTCCTGAGGGCCGTAGAGGTTGGTGCCGTCGGTGACGAAGGTGCCACACGCCGTGTCCTGGTAGAACTCGCCGTGGCTGTCGGCGGTGTGGTTGACCGCACAGTTGAGGTCCGGTGTGGTCTGGACCAGGGTGAGGGGCCCGGCGCTCGCGATGTCCGCTGCTGACGCCGGAGCTGACGCCCGGACGAAGGCGATGCTCGCGCTCGCGAGCGCGAGGAGGGCCAGCATGACGAGTGAGGGGCGCGGCAGGCGCCGCAGAGATCGGTCTCGAGACATGACGCTCCCGGGGGTTCGGGTGATCTGATGGGTTGTGTGACTTCCGCTGTCGTTCCGCACGAATCGCCGCCCGCTGACCCGCGTCGGGCAGCGTACCACCCCGGACCGGCGCGTGTCCGTCCGAACGTGGCGGGTCGCCGACCCGGTTCGTCCGGACGCGGCGATTCCCGGGGCCCCGGCTCGTGCCGGTGGCCCCGGGAATCTCGCTGGCGGAGGGTGTGGGATTCGAACCCACGGTGACCCGAAGGGCCACAACGGCTTTCGAGGCCGCCCCATTCGTCCGCTCTGGCAACCCTCCGCTGACGATCTTACAGGCGCCGGTACGAACGCGGGCATTGCGTTCGCGACGTGCAGTTCAGGCACGAGGCACGAGTCGATAGCGTCGGTGGGGTGCTGCACGGTCGCTCGACCCACGGCGTCGGCATCGCCACCGCCACTCCCGGCGAGCGACCGCCCCGCGGGGCACCTCGCCGGTGGACGGGGCGCATCCGGGCGGTCGCGGCGGTCGCGCTCGTCGTGCTCGTCGCCGGCGCGACGTTCGCGGCGTGCAGCTCGGGCGGTTCGACGAGTGCTCCCGAGTCGGTGTCGCTCGCCCGACTCGCCGAACAGCAGGAGGACTTCGCCGGTCAGCGGGTCACGACGACGGGCGTGGTGCGCCGGTTCGGTCACGGTGCCGGCGTCCACTTCGTCGTCGAAGACGCCGCGCACCACCGGGTCGAGGTCACACCGGCGTCACTCGTGGAAGGACGCGTCGGTCGCGAGGTGACCGTCACCGGGGTGTTCCATTTCGACGAGACGACGGGCCGGAGCATCGAGGCCGAATCGGTCCGTCCGGCGACCTGAACCTGTGCGCCCGGGTCAGTCGGGGCGGCGCACGGCGAAGAACGCGGCGAGCAGATCGGCGGCTTCGTCGGCTCGCACCCCGTGGGTGACCGCCGAGGTGTGATTGAGCCGTTCGTCGACGGCGACGTTGTAGAGCGATCCGGTCGCCCCGGCGCGCGGGTCGGCCGCGCCGAACACGATCCGGCCGATGCGTGCCGCCCAGGCGGCGCCGGCGCACATCGGGCACGGCTCGAGGGTCACGTACAGCGTTGCGTCGTCGAGACGCCACGACCCGATCGCGCGCGCGGCGTCGCGGATCGCCAGCACCTCCGCGTGGGCGGTCGGGTCGGCGGTCGCTTCGCGTGCGTTGTGGCGGGCGGCGACCACCGCTCCGTCGATCACGACGACCGCGCCCACCGGGACCTCGCCGGCGGTCGCGGCGTCCCGGGCCTGGTCCAGCGCTCGCCCCATCGCCTCGTCGTCGTACACGGGGGCAACCTAACCGGCTGACGCAGTGACGAGGAATGCACGATCCCGGGTGCGAGACTGCCCCCATGTCCGCGCTGAACGTCCTCGGTGGCGACCTGGCCGAATGTGGGACCGATCCGGTGACCGGGTTCTATCGGGACGGGTGTTGCAATTCGGGGCCCGAGGACGTCGGGAGTCACACGATCTGTGCCGTGATGACCGCGGATTTTCTCGACCACCAGCGCAGCATCGGCAACGATCTGACGACTCCGGTGCCGCAGTTCCGCTTTCCCGGCCTGCGTCCGGGCGACCGGTGGTGTGTGACCGCGGCGAACTGGCTCCGGGCCCATCTCGACGGGGTCGCGGCGCCCGTCGTGCTGGCTTCGACCCATGTGCGGGTGCTCGAGATCGTCCCCCTCGAGATCCTCACCGGCTACGCGGTCGATGTGCCCGACGATCCGGGCGAGTTGGCCGACTGATCGGCCGACGCCACCCGAGCGGCGTCGGGTCCGCTAGAACAGTGGACGGAGCGGTGGCAGAGCGGACGAATGCACCGGTCTTGAAAACCGGCGACCTGTCACAGGGTCCGAGGGTTCGAATCCCTCCCGCTCCGCTCGACCGACCGTGGGCTCCGACCGGATCCCATCCGAACCTGACCGTTGGGTCAAGTCGCGATCGGCGCCGTAGCGTGGACCGACGTGTCCGGATTCGCACCTCTGCGCCAGCGCGTCCAGACGCGCCTGGACGAAGGCGACGACTACCCCCGGTGGGTGCTGTGGGCCGCACTCGTGGGCATGTTCGCGACGAGTTTTCCGGTCACGATCCTGACCGTCGCACTCGGGCCCATCGCCGACGACTTCCACACCTCGGTGAACACGATGGCGTGGGTGATCTCCGCCCCGATGATCGGCTCCGCGGTGGCGTTGCCCGTGCTCGGCAAACTCGGTGACCTCTACGGCCACCGGCGCGTCTTCCTGTGGGGGTTCGGCATCGCCACGGTCGTGACCGCGGGCACCGCGTTGGCGTGGGATCCGTTCTCGTTGATCGGTCTGCGCACCGCCGCCACCGTGATCGGCGCCGCGACGATGCCCGCGTCGATGGCGCTGATCATGGGGGTCACCCCGCTGGCGATGCGGGTCAAGGCGCTGGGCTGGTGGGCCCTGGTCGCGGCCGGCGCGCCGGCGGTGGGCCTGGTCGCGGGCGGGCCGATGGTCGACGCCTGGGGTTGGCGTCCGGTGTTCGTGATCCAGTCGGTCGTTGCCGGCCTGGCGGTCCTCTTCGCCTACCTGGTGCTGCGCGAGACGCCGCGTCGCACCGACGTGGGTTTCGACATTCCCGGCGCGCTCGCCCTGGCGGTGGGAGCCGGCGCGACCATGTTCGCGTTGAACCAGGCGCCCGAAGTGGGCGTGACCCCGGCGGTCGGGATCGCCGGCGCGGTCGGCGTCGCGGGCTTCGCGCTGTTCGTGGTCGTGGAGCGTCGCGCCAGGTTTCCGCTCCTGCCCCTGTCGTTCTTCCGGCGGCGGAACTTCACCGGCGGGCTGATCGGGTCAGGGTTCGCCGGGGCGGCGTACATGGGGGCGTTCGCG
Organism: uncultured Iamiaceae bacterium; assembly: GCA_964595905.1. GTDB lineage: Bacteria > Actinomycetota > Acidimicrobiia > Acidimicrobiales > Iamiaceae > JAFDWI01. The sequence continues at coordinate 16,921 of CAZQSU010000028.1, read as the reverse complement.
GTGGCGCCGCTGATGCTCCAGGACATCTTCGGCTACGCCCTCTGGGCGGTGTCGTTGCTGCTGCTGGCACGCACCGCGGTGTTCAGCGCGTCGTCGCCGATCGCCGGGTACCTGGGCAGCCGGATCGGCGAACGCCCGGTCGGGATCGTGGGTACCGCACTGGTGGCCGTGGCGATGCTCGTGTTGGGTTTCGGCACGCTGGCCGATTCGATCGCGGTGGTGTTGATCGGGTTGGTCCTCCAGGGCATGGGCAACGGTGGCACCGAACCGATCATGTCGGCGTCGGTCGCGAACTCGGTCGACGAGATGGACCTCGGCGTGGCCGCCGCGTCGCAGCGCATGGCGTGGCAGTTGGGCTCGGGACTGGGGATCACCGTGATGGTCGCGAGCTACGGCGGTACCGGTGACCCGGCCGACATGAACGCCGCATTTCTCATCGGGGCGGTGCTCGCCACGGTCGCGGTGATCGCCGCGACCTTTCTGCGGTCGACCCCACGCCGGGGCGACACCGCCGGCGAGCTCGACGACCTGGAAACGGTCGACGCCCTCGCTCCGACGGCGGAACGCGGCGTGTTCGCCGGCTGACGGCGTCGCGGTCGGCCTACCCGCTCGACTCCCCGGATCGGGCCGCGGCGGTCAGACGGGTGGCGATGCCGGCGAGGCGCTCGCGCAACTCGTCGGGTTCGACGACGACGAAGTCGACGTCGAGGTGCATCGCGAACTGCAGCACGCCGTCGGATGACGCGTCGTCGATGGTGACCCGGCAGCGGTGCGGATCGAGGTCGGTGACATCGACCCAGCGACCGAACCGGGCGCGGACGGCCTCGCCGGGGGCCGCCACGTCGATCACGACACGGCGGCGACCGGGCTGTGCGCGGATCGAACGCTTCACGTACGTCGCCAGGTCGTCCTCGGGCCAGGCCCGAGGGGAGAAGGAGTTGCGGGCCGGCCTCGGGTCACGGATCCGATCGAGCCGGAAGGTACGCCAGTCGTCGCGGTCCGGGTCGAAGGCGACCAGGTAGCTGCGGCCACCCAGGATGACCACGCCGCACGGCTCGACGTAGCGGTCGGTGTCGACCCCGTCGGCGGCCCGGTAGGCGAAGGAGAGACGGACGTGGTCGCGGCACGCCTGGGAGACCGCTCCCAGCACCTCGAGCGACGGTCCCGACGACGAAGGCGACCATCGCCCGACCGACGTGGTGTCGACCAGCGCCTCGACGCGTCGACGCCGCTCGGGCGAGAGCGCGCCGTGCAGTTTCGAGACGGCGCCGAGGGCCACCTCGGCGAGTTCGTCGGAGTGCTGTGCGGCGAGACGAAGGCCGATGGCGATCGCCATCGCCTCGTCGTCGTCGATGAGCAGCGGCGTGTCGGCCGTGCCGCCTTCGAGCCGGTAGCCGCCGTCGATCCCGGGGGTGGCCGAGACGACGTAGCCGAGTGACCGGAGGCGGTCGACGTCACGGCGCAACGTCCGCACCGACACGCCGAGGCGATCGGCGAGTGCTGATCCGGGCCACCAACGCCGGCGCTGCAACAGCCCGAGCAGATGCAGGGTGCGAGCACCGGTCGTGGCCACGAGCCCGATCTTTTCACAGATCGAGGCCAGAAACTGACCGCAATATGGGTGATCGTCACGTCATGAGCGAAACCACCACCACCACCACCATCTCCCGTGAACGAGCCGACCTGATCGAGGCGTTGGGGGCCCACCGCGGGTTTCTCCGCCGCACCACGCTCGGGCTCACCGACGCCCAGGCCCGCCACCGCTCGACGGTGAGCGCGCTGACCATCGGCGGCATCGTCAAACACGTCGCCGACACCGAAGCGGCGTGGGCCGGGTTCATGGCCGGCGACGGCCTGCCCGGCAGCGACGAGGCGATCGACTGGTCAGACCCCGACCCGGCCGCGATCGCCGCGTACCACCAGCAGTTCGTGCTGACCGACGACGAGACGCTCGCCGGCGTGCTGGCCCGCTACGACCGGGTCGCCGCCGACACCGACCGGCTGGTCGCCACGATCGCCGACCTCGACGCCGAGTACCCCCTGCCGGTGGCGCCGTGGTTTCCTCCCGGATCGACCCGGTCGGTGCGAAGGACGATCACCCACATCATCGCCGAGACCGCCCAGCACGCCGGTCACGCCGACATCATCCGCGAGGCGATCGACGGTCACCTGACGATGGGCTGACCGGTGTTTCGGGGCAACGCAGGGGCCCTGGTCGCCGGTTCAGCGTTGCGGGGCGTGGGGGAGCGGGCGGAAGCGAGCCGCCTTGCCGCCGGGCCCGGCCTCGATCGTCTCGGCCACCATGACGCGGACGTCGACGTCGCGGTGGGCGCCGGCCGCGGCCAGAACGTCGGCCAACTGCGTCCGCACACCGGCCCGGTCGAAGTCGTCGGAAGGTGCGGTGACCTCCAGGTGCAACGCGTCGGGTCCGTGGTGCACGACCCAGGAACCCACCGGTTGCCGGTCGACGATCGCCGTGATCGCCACCGGGTGGACCTCGGCGTGGTCGGCGCCCGCATCGGTGCCGCCGAGTCGGGAACGGAAGACGAGCACGTCGCGGTCCGCGCCCTCGATCGACGCGAGCCGCGGCCCGGTGTCCCCGCAGCGACACGGTCCGTCGGCCAACGTGGCCCGGTCGCCGATCCGGTAACGGATCAACGGCAGGGTGCGTGCGTGCAACGCCGTGACCACCACCTCGCCGGTCTCGCCGGACGAGCACGGCCCGCCGTGATCGTCGACGACCTCGACGATCACGTGGTCGTCGAGCACGTGGTAGCCGTCGTGGGCGGGGCACTGCACGGCGATGAACCCCGCTTCGGTCGCCACGTACTGGTCGAAGATCGCCACGCCCCATGCCTCGCGGGCCAGCGCGCGCGTCGTCGCACCGAGAAACTCACCGGAGGTGAACACCTGGGTCGGGGCGAGGGCGAGCCGTCCCGCCCGGTGGGCGGCGAGCAGCCGGCGCAGCACCGACGGGTATGCGGACAGGATCGTCGGCGGATGGGCGGCCAGCTCGGCGGTGATCGTCCCGATCTCCGCCGACGCGTCGAGCACCAGCGACGGCTTGCGGGGATCCGACAGGGTCGCCGGCACCTGCGTCGACAGGTGCCAACGCGACGGCGAGCCGATCTTGGCCGACCGCACGATCCCGCCGGGACGTGGACCGGCCACCGCCCGTGCCCGGGCCGCGTTGACGATCAATCCCACCCATTCGTCATCGTCGAAGGCGACGATCGCGGGTGACCCCGAACTCCCACTCGAGATCGCCACGCGGTAGCGGTCCGCGCGGCCCCCGTGCTGCGCGGCGCGGTCATGCAGCCGGGCCTCCAGGTCGCTGCGCCGCAACGCCGCGTCGGTCACCAGCTCGTCGAAGCGCTCGACCAGATCGGTCTTGTCGAGCATCGGCAGCTCGGCGAGGCGCACCGGGCCTGAGCGGGGCGCGGTGTGGTGCCGGTAGAACGGTGAATGGTCGACGGTGTGGCGCCAGAGCTCGGCCAGGCGTTCGTCGCGCCAGGCTCGGCGCCCGGCGGCGTCCCGCGCGTCGAGGGCGCGTCGGTGCGCCAGCCGTCGGCGCACCGCGAGCCCGATCCGCAGCTGCGCGGTCCGCGACGGCGTGAGCGGAGGCGGGCTCACCGCTTCAACTCGTACGTCACGACCGTGATGCCCGCGAAGTGCCGTGAGCCGACCTTCACGTAATGGGTGTCGCGCCACAACTCGAACAGGGGCCCGAGCTCACGGGGGACCTGTCGGTCGCGGATCACCTCGACCAGTCTCGGTGGGCGTCTCCCGTGGTACCAGTCGGGTTGGAACACGTGGGCGTGCTTGCCGTCTGGGTCGTAGTAGCGGACGGCGAACAGCGCGAGGTGCGGGTCGAGCACCAGCGATCCCTGCGGGCCGGCCGCCGCGACCGCGGCGGGCACGGCCGCCCGCCAGTCCTCGAGCATGTCGCCGCGGTACCAGGTGCGCAACCCGTCGAACGACAGCACCAGCAGCGCCGCGGCCAGCACCGCCGCGACCGACCGCCACCGGAGGCGGCACAGCCCGTACGCGGCCACCAGCACCAGTGCGGGCACCACCACGATCAGAAAGCGGGCCTCGAGCAGCGGCTTGACGGTGAACGAGACGACGACGGTGATCGCCAGGGGCACCACCAACCACACCCACGGCAGGACCGGCCGCCACGACGCACCGTGACGCAGCGACCCCGCCCCGACCCGGGAGACATGGTGGACCAGGGCCCAGAGCCCGGCGAGCACGGCGAGGGTGTAGGCGACGACGTCGAGGCCGCGCCCCCCGGTCAGACCCCGCGCCGCGACCCCGATGTCGTTGCCCGAGCCGGCCAGCCACACGAGCGGGTCGCCCTCATAGGTCGCCAGGTACAGGGCGAGGGGCACCACCAGCACGCCGAGCGCGACGCCGGCCGCGACCACGACGCGTCGGGGCATGGGGCGCAGCAGCGACACCCACACCAGGTGCGCCACGATCACCAGCAACGCAAAGAACTGGGTGTAGATCGTCACCGCGGCCACCACGCCGTAGAGCACCGCGCGGCCGGTGTCGTCCGGTTCGTCCACGGCGCGCAGCAGCAGGATGGTCGCGACGATCACGCAGAACACGACCATCGAGTAGGCCCGCAGCTGCTGGCCCCACTGGACGACGAGCGGATGCACGGCCAGCAGCACCGCGGCCACCGCCCCCACCCGGGCATCTGCAATGCGTCGGCCGAGCACGAAGATCGCGGGCACGGCGGCCACGGCGAACGCCACCGACAACAGCCGCAGGAACGACTCGGAGTGGCCCAGACCGAACCACCCGGCGAACAGCAGGTAATACGGCGACTGGTTGACCTCCCAGTGGGTGAGCCGCCAGATCACGTCACCGAAGGGACGGTCGACGATCCCGATGGTGAACGCCTCGTCGTACCAGAAGCTCCGACGTCCCAGACGCCACAGCCCCAGCGCCACCGCGAGCAGCGTCGCGGCGACCGTCACCGCGACCGGCCACCGCGTGGCCGCGGCCTCTCGCGGTGCGGCGGCCACGCTCACCGGCACCCGCCCCGGGCACTACATTGCCCCCGGTGCCGACCGACCACGCCTACTGGGACGGCATCGCGGACCAGACCGACGCGTTGCCGGCCGCTTGGCGGCACCACGCGCGACGTGCCCACCTGGCGCTCGTCGACGAGTGGATCGGCGAGCCCCGCGGCAGATGGCTCAAGACCGACCTGTTCGAGGAACGCAGCCCCGACCGGGCGTTGCTGCCCTCGCTCGCATCGGCGACGTGGATCGGGTCGGACCTGTCGCCCCAGGTCGCCCGGGCCGCGGCCCACCTGGGCACCGCCGTCGCGGTGGCCACCGACGTGCGGGCGCTGCCCTTCGCCACGGGCACGATCGACGGCATCCTGTCGACCTCCACCCTCGACCACTTCGACGACGTCGGCGAGATCGACGTGGCGCTCGTCGAGTTGCACCGGGTGCTCGCCCCGGGCGGCCGGCTCGTGCTCACCCTCGACAACGCCCGCAACCCGCTCGTCCGTCTCCGCAACGCCCTGCCCCGAGGCGTCGCCCGCCGGACCGGTCTGGTGCCCTTCGCCGTCGGCGCCACCCACGACGCCGCGGGCGGCCACGCCGCGCTGGAGCGGGCCGGATTCGAGGTGGTGCACGCCACGCACCTGTTGCACGCGCCGCATGTGATCGGCACCCGCCTCGCCGTGTTCGACGGGTACGCGCGCCGTGTCCTGCCCCGGATCGACCGGTTGTCGGCGACCCGTGTCGCGCCGTTCAGCGGGCACTTCGTCGCGTTCTGTGCCACCCCTCGCCGGAGCTGAACCCACGGCTACACCTCTTTGGCGAGGCCGACGGCGAGGCGTCGGAACACCACGAGCGACACGACGAACAGCGCCGCGCACGCGGCGAGGGTGACCACCGGTGCGACGAAGCTCGTGACGTGGCCGTCGTAGAGGACCGTCCGGAACTGGTCGATGATCCACCGCATCGGATCGACCGTGGTGATCGTGCGGACCGGCCCGTTCACCATCTTGCGGTGGTACACGATCGGCACCAGGAAGAACCACACGGTGAGCAGGTTGTTGAGCACGTAGCGCAGATCACGGTTGAACACGTCGCACAGGGCGAGCAGCATCGAGATCGACGTGACCAGCAACAGCAGCGACGCCACCGGGATCAACAGCGCGGGCAGCGTCGACCAGACGATCCCGCGGGAGTGCACGAGACCGAGGTACAGGATCGCCGCAGCGAGCAGACCCAGGAACGGGACGGCCATCACGATGACCCGGGCGATGGGGAGCAGGTGCAGGGGGAACGGGGCCCGGCGCACGAGATCGGGTTCGAAGGAGATGCTCTGCAGCGAGTCGTGGACCGACTGCACCAGGAACGTCCACGGCAACAACCCGACCAGCAGGTAGACGCCGTAGTCGTCGATGTCGACGTCGAACACCGACCCGAACACGAACAGGTACAACGCCAGCAGGAACAGCGGCGACACGACGGGCCACACGATGCCGAACAGGGTCCGCTTGACCCGGAGCCGGGCCTGACGCTCGACGAGGGTCCACAACAGTTCTCGCTGGGTCACGAGTTCGGCGAGGCCCAGACCCCGCGGGCGTTGCCCGGCCTCACGAACCGTCACCGTCGCCGGAGCGGTCCGAGTCTCGGCGGTCGTCACGGCGCCCCCTTCATGCGCCGGGCCGCGGCGCTCCGACCACGGTGGCCGAAGATGCCGAGCGTCGCCGGGTCGACGTCGCGGCTCCCGCCAGTCTGCAGGTACGCGTCGACCACCGAGGGCGCGTCGCCGACCACCTCGACCTCGCCGTCGCGCAGCAACGCCACCTCGTCGCAGCGTTCGCGCACCAGCTCCATGTCGTGCGAGACGACCATGATGGCGCACCCCGACGATTGGAGTCGTGCGATCCGTTCGAGACAGCGCGCCTTGAACGCGTCGTCACCGACGGCGAGCACCTCGTCGACGAGCACCACGTCGGGCGCCGAGTGCACCACGAGCGAGAACCCGAGTCGCAGACCCATCCCTGCCGAATAGGCGGCGAGTGGCCAGTCGAGGGCGGCCGGGTCGAGGCCGCTGAAGGCCACTATCTCGTCGTAGCGGCGGCGCACCTCGGCGCGGCTGAGCCCCAGGAGCACCCCGCCGATGAGCAGGTTCTCGTGACCGGTGAGATCCCGGTGGAAACCGGCCGAGAGATCGACGAGCGATGCGACCCGGCCGGTGACGGTGACCCGTCCCCTGGTGGGAGGGATCACCCCGGCGACCGTCTGCAACAGCGTGGTCTTGCCCGATCCGTTGCCGCCGATGACCCCGAGGCAGCGGCCCGGATCGAGCGACAGATGCAGCTCACGGAGCGCGTACTGCGCGATCGGTCGACGCCAGCCGAGGCGGGAGCGGGTGCGGTACGCGACCCACAGGTCCTCGACGCAGAGCGCGGGTCCGCTCACTCGACCAACGGCTCGACGCTGCTTCGGGTGTCGACATGGGCGATCACCGGCTGCACGCCCGAGGATCGGACCTGCCCGAGCACCTGCGCGACGTCGGGGCCCTGCCAGGTCTGCGCCTTCGCCGGCGCCACCGGGATCCGTCGGGAGGCGACACCGCGGACGAAACCTGCCCCGTAGCAGACGTGCATCACCGCCAACAGCCACATCGCCAGGGGAAACTCCGAGATGCGTCGCAGGGTGAGCGCGATCCGTGCCGCCCCGGCCGCCAGCACGAGCACATACGCCGCGACGCCGAGGAGTGCGACCGGTCCGAAGGCCAGGTCCAGCAACGGCGACGCCAGCAGGTACGCGAGCAACAGGGTCGGGACGACGAAGGGCAGGCGGAGGTCGCGCGGTCGCCGGACCGTCAGCTGGCCTCGTCCGCGTCCGTACTTGAACATCTGACGGGCGAAGCCCGAGAGGGTGGCGCGACGTTCGTGGTAGGCGACCAGCTCCGGCGAATAGCGCATGGTCACCTCGCGGCTGCGGAGTTCCTCGAGGACGGCGTTCTCCTCGGCGCAGACCAGATCGGTGGCGAAGGGCACCATCACCTCGCGACGGACCGCGAGGTTGCACAGCGTGAAGTAGCGCTCGTCGGCATTGCACTCGGGATGGGCGCCGTAGCGTCGGCGCACCGGACCCGACCCGATGAGTGACGCGAGTGCGGCACCCTGGACGACCTGGAATCGGGAACTCGCCCGAGGCGTGTCGTTGGGGCCACCGAACACCGCGGCTTCGGGGTGCGCCTCGGCGAGGCGCGCCAGACGTGCCAGCAGGTCTTCGTCGACGGTGATGTCGTCGTCGAGGAACAGCAACAGCTCGCCGCGGGCGCGTTCGATGAGCACGTTGCGTGCCGCGCCGGGAAACGCCCGTGGCACGTACGCGACCTGCGCGCCGGGGAAGCGACGGTGCACGACCTCGGCGACCCCGAGGTCGCCTTCGGCGCACACCAGCAGCTCGTGGGGTGGCGCGTCGCGTTGGGTCGCCAGGCTGGCGAGGCACGCGTCGAGAACGGCATCTCGCCGTCCGGTCACGATGCAGATGCTGATCTGCGGAACCACACGTCTCCCCGGGGACGTCGGCGGTTCTTCCGCCTACCTTGACCGGCGTACGCTACCAGCCGAGAGTCCGGCAGTTGAACCACGGCCTGCGGGTAGCCGGCCGACGAGTGATGGAGATCCGATGGGTACGCTCGAGACGGCACGCCGTGGCGCCGGCATCGCCCGTGGCCTCCGTTGGTTGGCCAGGAATCCCGTGACCATCGACGAGGCGCGTCGGGTGATCACCGACGAGGTCGCTCGGCGCGACGAACGGTTCCTCGACCACCTCGACGCGTTGGTGTGGCCGTTTCCGACGAGTCCGATCGCCCGCCTCGCCGGTCATGCCGGCATCGAGGCCGGCGACGTGCGCGTCCTCGTCCACGACCACGGACTGATCGGCGCGCTCGAAGCGCTCCGTGACGCGGGGGTGTACGTCGCCTACGAGGAGTACCACGGACGCACCGACGCGGTACGAGGCAGCGCCCGGTTCGCGTTCACGCCGAACGACTTCTTCAACCCGGTGGTCCGGGGCGACTACCTGGCTGCCACGGGCGGATCGTCGAGTGGCACGGGCACGCCGGTGGAGCTCTCGTTCGCCTGGCAACGACGCCAGGGTCGCCAGCGACCGATCCAACACGACATGGCCGGGGTGCGGGGCAAGCCCGCCGCGGTGTGGCTCCCGGTGTTCCCCTCGGCCGCGGGGTTCGGCGCGGTCATGAAGAACATGGCCGGTGGCAGCACCCCGGAGCGTTGGTTCTCGCAGATCCCCACCGACCTCGAGGGCATCTCCGACAACAAGCGCATGGTCAACCGGTTCCTGCCGGCTCTCGCCGCGATGACCCGCACCGGGCTGCCCGCTCCCGAACACGTGCCGACCACCGACCCCGGACCCGTGGCGTCGTGGCTCGCCGACGCGGTGGCGCGGGCGGGAGGGGCGATCATCACCGGGTACGCGAGCTCGCTCACGGCCGCGGCCCGTTACGCGGTCGATCACGGCATCGACCTGGACGGCGTCGTGGCGAACCCGGCGAGCGAACCGGTCACGCCCGGCAAGCTCGCGGTGATCGCCGCATCGGGGATGCGTGCGTTCCCGATGTACGCGTTCACCCCCGAAGGCACCGTCGCCATCCGCTGCGAGCGCTGCGCGGACGAGGAGTACCACGTGTGGGACCACGACCTGGCGGTGATCACCCGACCCCGGCCCCGCGGGGACGGCACCGAGGTCGACGCGTTCTGTTGGACGAGCCTCGCCGCCGAGGCACCACGCGTGCTGGTCAACGTCGAGAACGACGACTACGGCGCGGTGCGCCACACCGTCGGGTGCGACTGTGCCCTCGCAGACCTGGGCCTGACCACCCGGGTGCGCGACATCAGGGGCATCTCGAAGGTGGTGACCGCAGGCATCAGCCTCGACGGGGAGCTGTTCGATCGGCTCGTCGACGTCGACCTGCCGGCCCAACTGGGGGGAGGTCCGGGTGACTTCCAGTTCGCCGAGATCGACCACGACGGCACATCGCAACTCGTCGTGCGGATCCATCCGCGCCTGGGCGACATCGACCACTCGGTGGTGCACCGGGTCGTCGCCCGTGCGCTCGGCGGCTCTGACAACGGGCTGCTCGCCGAGGCCGTGTGGTCGCTGGAGGAGGGCCTCGGTGTGCAACGCTGTGCACCAGCGGAAACGAGCGCCGGCAAGACCTTGTCGTTCGCTCGAGCGGCAATCAGCATGACCGACCGAACAAGCGGCTGATCGAGCCGCCCGACCAACTGGAGTCGACCCGATCCGATGAACACCCGTCGAGAATTTCTCGTGCAGTCCCTTGCGGCATCCGTGGCGTTCGGCGCGGGAGGACTCCTCACCGCGTGTGGCAGTTCAGGTTCGACCGGTGCGAAGGGCACCGGGGCCGGCGACGACACGAAACCCGGTGGCGACCAGAAGCTGTCGAAGCTGACCGCGATGATGCCGTTTCCGCTGTACCTCGCGTTCTTCGCCGACTGTGCCGCCAAGTCGGCCGGCTACATGGAGGACAACGGGATCGACCTCGACCTGCAGTTCGCGCGCAGCGCCCCGCAGGCGATCCAGCAGCTCGCGGCGGGCAACGTGGATGTGATCCGCAACGCCCCGATCGGTCTGGTCAAGGCGGTGTCGAAGGAGTCGGCGCCGTTCGTGAGCATCGCCACGGTCAACCAGCGGATCATCTACAACCTGCTCTCCGCGAAGTCCGCTCCGTTGCGAGATCTGACCGAGCTCGAGGGCAGGACGATCGGTCTGGCCACGCTCGGCGGCAACGCCGAGAACACCTTCGATTTCGTGCTCAAAGGGGCCAAGGTCGACCCCGCCGCGGTGAAGCGCCAGGCGGTCGGCAACGAAGCGGCCTCGTTCGCGCTGATCGAGGCCGGGCGGGTCGACGGCGTGTTCGCCACCCACGAGGCCACGGCGTCGATCATGGAATCCGAACCCGACGCGTACCTCGACGATCTCGGCGACAAGACCAACCCGCTGCTCGGGACGAGCCTCGTGGTGTCGCGCAAGACCCTCGAGAGCCGCCACGACGACCTCGTCGGCTACCTCCGCGCGATGAAGAAGGCCCTCGACGTCGTGCTCGACGGCGGCGACGAACTCCAGGCGCTCATGCCCGAGGTGCGCAAGGACTGGGACCTTCCCCAGCTCGACGATCCCGCGAAGGCGACACCGGTCATCCAGGGGGTGGGAAAGATGTGGCTGGCCGCGGGGCGGGAGAACCTGCTCCGAAACGTGCCCGAACGGTGGGAGGAGGGCATCCAGGGGTTCATCGACCAGAAGATCGCCAAGGAAGGCGCCAAGGCGACCGACTTCTACACGAACGACCTGATCGACGAGGCGCTGCGCTGAGCGTCTCGTTCCGGGGAATCGGCCGGCGCTTCGGAACGGGCACCGACGCGGTCGTCGCGGTCGACGCCGTCGACCTGGAAGTCGGCCGTGACGAAGTCGTCGCGATCGTCGGCGCATCGGGATGCGGCAAGACGACCCTGTTGCGGATGGCCGCGGGTCTGACCCCACCCACGAGGGGCGAGGTGAGCGTGGACGGGCGTTCGGTGTGGCGCTCGGGTCGGCCCGACGGCGAGGCACTCGACCGTCTGGCGGTCGTCTTCCAGGACCCGAACCTGCTCCCGTGGTTCTCGGTCGAGGAGAACATCGCGTTGCCGTTGCGCCTGCGTGGTGTCGCCAAGGCCGAGCGGCTCGACCGGGCCCGTGAGCTGTGCGCGTTCACGGGACTGGCCGGGTTCGAGAACGTGCGGCCCGCGGCACTCTCGGGCGGCATGCGTCAGCGGGCCGCGCTGGCCCGGGCGCTGGTGGCGTCGCCACGGCTGGTGCTGCTCGACGAGCCGTTCGCGTCACTGGACGCCCTCACCCGTGACGCCATGAACCTCGAGTTGCAGCGGATCTGGACCGACAAGCCGAGTACCGCGATCATCGTGACCCATTCGATCAGCGAGGCGGTCATGCTCGCCGACCGGGTGGTCGCGCTCACACCTCGCCCAGCGCGTGTCGCGGGCACCGTCGACGTGCCCTTCGACCGGCCCCGGCCCCTCGAGTTGCAGACGAGCCCGGCCTTCCAGGAACTCGTCCGGGGGGTCCGCGACCTGTTGCAGGTGGCGTCGTGAGTCGACGGTCGCGGCTCGCCTCGTACGCGTTGACGATCGGCATCCTCGTCTTGTCGGTGGCCGCGTGGAAGATCTACGTCACCTCCGCCGAGGTCTCGGTGTTCGTCCTTCCGCCGCCCGAAGCGGTCTGGCACTCGATCGTCGATCTGCTCGGCCAGGCGCGCACCTGGCACCACGTCTGGATCACCTCCCAGGAGATCCTGGGAGGCTTCGGGTTCGCGCTCGTCGCCGGGTTGATCGTGGGGGTCGTGATCGGCGAGATGCCCGTGCTCGACCGGGCGATGAACCCGTTTCTGGTCGCGTTGCAGGTGCTGCCCAAGGTCGCCATCATCCCGTTGTTGATCCTGTGGATGGGTTTCGGTCTGTCGGCGAAGGTCGTCGTCGCTGCGGTGTTCGCGTTCTTCCCGATCACCGCCGGTACCCGGGCCGGGATCCGCGCGGTCGAGCCGGGCCACCGCGATCTGGCCGCGACGTTGCGCGCGACCCGTCGACAGCGGCTGCGGTTCGTCGTTCTGCCGAGTGCGCTCCCGTCGATCCTCACGGGCATGGAGGTGGGCATCGTGCTGGCGACGATCGGCGCGGTGGTCGCCGAGTACCTGGCGGGGAGCGAGGGGCTGGGTTGGCTCGCGGTGACGAGTCTCAACCAGCTCCAGGTCGACGATCTGTTCGCGGTGATCATCCTGCTCGCCGCGCTGGGGTTCGTCGCGTACGCGGCGATCACGAGTCTGCGCCGCCTCCTCGTCCCGTGGCATCCCTCCGCGGAGGACCGTCCGCCGGGGTTCTGACGCGGTCGACGGACGGCAACCATCGGATCACCCGCGAGGCGTCACGGTGGAGGCGTGACGTCGGGTGTGCCATGAAGCGGTTGCGACGTGGGCCGTCGCTCAGGGGTCGATGCGGAGCACCTTGTCGCGTGCGTGCTCACCGGCCACCAGGGTGACGGTGCGTCGGGGAACCCCGAAATGAGCCGCGACGAGACGGCGGACGGCCTCATTCGCCGCGCCGTCGACCGGCGGGGCGGTCGTGCGCACCAGCAGGCGCCCGTCGCGTTCACCGCCGACGGCGTCGCGCCGTGCCCGCGGGATCACCCGAACGTCGACGGTTCTGGATCCGGGATCGGTCGTCATGACGGCCACAGGTCCTCAGCGGCTCAGCAGGCCCTTGACGTACTTGGCCTGGCCGGCGTGCTGGATCGCGTCGTCGACGATGCTCACGAGCCTGACACCGAGGGTGACGGGAGGGTCCCAATGCTCGTCGACGACCTGATCGAGGTCGTCGGAGCTCAGCGTCACGAGGTAGTCCTCGGCCTGTTCGGCGACGCGGGTGAAGTAGGCGCCGAGCACCTTCGCGTCGCGGGGGCGGACGGTGGCGACCTGGGCGGGCGAGTGGCCGTAGCCACTGTTGCCCGGGTCGGGTTCCAGCCCGAAGCCCTTGGCCCAGTCGCCGCCGACCCACACCTGTTCGATGCCGGCGACGTCCGCGATCTGCGCGTCGATCACCCGGCTGAGGTGCCAGACCAGCCAGCCGATCGGATTCGCTCCATCGGCGGGTTGCCAGGTCAGGTCGGCCGGTTCGAGGCCGTCGAGGATCTCGGCGACGTGTTCGGAGATCCGATCGAACACGTCGCCGAGGAGTGCGGTGTGATCCATTGCCGTTGCCTCCGGATCGTCGGGGTCAGTCGGTGTAGGCGTCGGCCTGCTTGCCGGCCAGGGCGACCAGGTCGTCCATCGCGATGTTGACGTCGACCAGGTGCAGGCCCCAGGTCGGGCCGAGCGGTTCGGCCAACTCGGGACGCGTGTCGTCGGGTCCGGTGCGGTGCGCGGTGATCTCGAACCAGGTGTGGGTCGCGTTCGACTTGCACTCACCGGTGAACAGACCCGGGTAGCCCACCCAGGGCGTCGAGACCTTCACATCGCCCAGATCGACGCTGCCCAGCAGCGACTCGCCGGTCACGAACGCCGGGTGCAGCGGCGCGGAGCCCCCGCCGAGCGCGGCCGGGTTCGTGCAGACGACGTGTTGGCCGTCCTTCGCCTTGCCGAACGCGGCGTCGGCGACCGGCGTGCCCGAGAACGCCGAATAGGCGACGATGCAACCGGTCTGGGAGTCGTCGGAGCATTCGGGCAGGTGTTGGAAGCTTCCGCCGACCTTCTTGCCGTCGGGCACGGTGACGTTGCCTCCGAGGAGCATCGCCGACACGACGAGCCTGCGGGTCGCCGGGTCGGTCTCGATCTCCTTCGCGATCAGCTCGGTGAGCACGAACGAACCCTGCGAATGCCCGATCAGGATCACGCCCCGGCCGTCGTTGTCGTTCGCCAGGTAGTCCTCCCAGGCGTTCTTCACGTCGTCGTAGGCGTAGGCGGATTCCTCGGCCGTGCCCTTCTTGCCGAAGATGCCCGGGATGGTGCGCTGTCGGTACATCGGGGCGAACACCCGGCAGACCTTGGAGAACCGGGACGCCTGGGCCTTGGCCACCGCGATCTCCTCGGGGTCGACGTCGAGGTTCGCCACCGCCGCGTCCTGGGTCGACACGGTCGGATACACGTAGAAGCAGTCGATCTTCGGATCGGTCGCCGGTTTCGGGTGCGCCACCGTCTCGGCGCCGTCGGCCGCGATCTGGGTGATCGACTCGTCGGTGGTGCACGGATCGTCGTTCATGCCCGGGCGGCACAGCCAGGTCGTGTCGGCCGGGTGCGGCTTCGCCGACGAGGCGACGGTCGTGGACGTCGTCGGAGTGGTGGTGCTCGTGGCGGACGCGTCCGGCTTCGCATCCGACCCGGAACACGCGGAGACAGCGAGGAATGCCGCACAGACCATGATGACGGCGATCTTGCGTCGCATGGAGCATCCCCTTCGAGTGGTCCTGCACGCTCATCGGTGCTTTGGCGTAGAGTTCGTGACACCGTGTCCGCGAGAGGCCACGGGATGAGCCGAATCGAGCCTACCGCGGGGGTCGACGGGCGGCCCGCGCCGGTCGACCGACGCGCCGATCGACCGAATGTTCTGAAAAGGAACCGACCGTGCCAACGCGACGTAGTCTCGACGAAACGCGACAGAGGATTCTCGACGCCGGCGCGGCGATGATGTCCGAGGCGGGGTATTCGCTCAAGAGCGCGAACATCACGTTGATCGACGCATGTCGGCGGGCCGGTCTGGGGACCGCCGGGAGTGGGTACAAGATCTGGAGCACCCAGGACGAGTTCCGCGACGACCTGGTGCGGCATGCGCTGGCCATGGACCGCACCCGCGAAGAGGCGGCAGGCCGACTGCTGGAGGCGATCGCCCAACTCGGCGAGGACCCGGATCTGAGCAGCATCATCCGGGTCGCGGCGACCGAGAACGCCCGCGAGGTGATCGGGAGCGTGTGGTTCACACGCCTCGTCGCCCTGTGGCTGGCCGCCGCCACCGACGACCAGATGCGCACCGAGCAGATCGGCACCCAGCGCAAGCTGCTGGTGTCGCTGCAGGAGACGTTCGTCGATCTTCTCGTCGCGTACGGGCGCGAGATGCGCCCGCCGTACACCGCCGAGATGCTCACGCTCGCCATCGCCGCCGAGATGCACGGCCTCGGCTACTACTGCGCGTACGTCGACGACGAACGCGTCACCCGGGTCGACCGGCCGACCGGATCGGACGGCGCGTTCGAGCGGTGGCACCTGATGGGCTGTGTCGTCGACGCGCTCGTCGAGTCGTTCACCCGGCCGATCGGGGACCGCGACCGCTAGGTCGATCGACGCGTCGCTCGACGCGGGCGGCGACGTCGCCCGCGCCATGGGGCAGAATCGGTCGATGACCGATGTCTGGATCGACGGCCGACTGGTTCCGGCCGAACGAGCGACCGTCTCGGCGATCGGCCCCGGGCTCCAGGTGGGCCTCGGCGTGTTCGAGGCGGTCGCGGTGGCGCGTGGCCAGGCATTTGCACTCAGCCGTCACCTCCGACGACTCGCCCGGTCGGCCGAGATCGTCGGCCTGACGCTGCCGTACACCGATGTCGAGTTGCGCGCCGCGGTCGCCGAGGTGCTCGCCGCCGATCCGGATGCGACGAAGCTACGGATCACCGTCTCCGCGAACGCCGGCGACGCCCCGCCGACGGTCGTCGTCAACGGGGTGCACCAGCCCGGTTGGCCCGCCACCGCACGCGTCGTGGTGTCGACCTTCGTCCGCAACGAGCGTGCACCCACCGCGGGGGCCAAGTCGACGTCGTACGCCGACAACGTCCTCGCGCTGGCGGCGGCCCGTCGGACGGGCGCGGACGAAGCGTTGCTGTGCGATTCGAACGGGCACCTCAGCGAGGGCACGGCCTCGAACGTGTTCCTCGTCGTCGACGGCGAACTGTGCACGCCGTCGCTCGCGAACGGTGGACTGGGCGGCATGACCCGCGAGCTGCTGTGCGAGCTCGTGCCCGTGCGCTTACGCGACGACATCTCCCTCGACCATCTGCGCCGCGCCGCCGAGGTGTTCATCACGTCGTCGACCCGTGGGGTCCACCCGGTCGCGAGCATCGACGGCGCAACGGTTCCCGAATGCCCGGGTCCGCTGACCCGGGCCGCCGCCGCGGCCTTCGCGGCGTTGCAGGAGCGCACCCTCGACCCGTGAGATCCGCGCAGATCCACGGCTCGGACTCCCGATGTTTCCTGACACGGCGCTAGCATCGGTCGTCTCGACAGCCCCAGGGTCGTCGGGGAGAGGTGCCGGAGTCCGGCTGAACGGGCCTCCCTGCTAAGGAGGTGACGGGTT
>CAZQSU010000027.1:16878-32006 GCA_964595905.1 uncultured Iamiaceae bacterium | reverse complement strand
GGACGGCCTGTCGAGTGAGCGCATGGACGAACGCATAGCTCTCGCCCGGGCCAGCAACCCGTTCGATCAGGCCGAGCGCGCTCGCTTCGTCGACGAACGCGAGGACGACGTCGACGTCGTCATCGCTGGCGGCCAGCAGGTCGTGGAGTTCGAAGGTGGTACCGATGACCGCGGCGAGATCGATCACCGGACGCACCCGGTCCGCCATACCTTCCAGTCGCGCCGTGAGCGTGTCGACGATCGACGCCGGGAGCGACGGGTCGCGGGTCGGTGAGGGTCTCCTCAGGGCGTCGAGACCGCCGCGGCGTTCCAGATCGTTCCACACCTCCCGCAACAGGAACGCGTTGCCACCCGTGCGTTCCCGCAGCGCGGCGGCGGGGGCCCGGGCACGCTGTCCCGACACACCGGCACGGAGCTGCAGGTAGGTCGCGATCGCGTCGGTGTCGAGCCCGTGCAGGTCGAGTCGTCGGATGCCGTCGAGTCGGTGCAGCTCGGCGATGACGGTGGCCAGATCCGCAGATCGGTCCGGTGCACTGGAGCGGAACGTCCCGACGATCAACAGGGGGAGATCCGCGCACGTCGTCACCACGTGCTGCAGCAGGGCGAGGGTCGGCAGCTCGGCCCAGTGGAGGTCCTCGATCAACACGGCGAGCGGCCGTTCGGCGCACAGGGCACGCAGCAGGGAACCCACGGCTCCGAAGAGGTCACGCCGGACGTCGGTGGTGGCCGCGGCAGGTTCCGGCACGCCGAGACGACGTGCGACGACGCCGGAAAGGCGAGCAAGCTGCCAGGCCTGCGCGGGCGGGACGAGCTCGGCGAGGTCGCCGCCGGCGCGCCCGGCGTCCGGCTGCGCCTCGTCGAACAGCGAATCGAGCATGTCGACGAAGGGAAGGTAGGGGATCGCCGGGTCGCTCACGGCGGTCCCGGTCAGCACGGTCACCTCGTCGTCGTGCAACGCGCCGGCGACCTCGGCGAGCAGACGGGTCTTGCCGATGCCCGGCTCGCCGCCGACGAACACGACCTGGCGTCGGCCACCTTCGACCTCGGTCCACACCTCGGTGAACACGCTCAGCTCGTGGTACCGTCCGACGAACGGCTGTCGGCGGGCCGCTTCCAGCACCGGATCGAGCCGTGGTGGCTGTCGGAGCGACATCGTCCGCGACCCCGGGGGTGATGCGAGCTCAGATCGGCGTGGTCTCGCCGTCGGGCAGCAGACGGCCGCCCACCTCGACGATCACGTCGGCCGGCAGACCGGCCCGCTTCGCGGCGCGGAGGATCGCGTCGGGCGATTCGGCCTCGTACAGGCAGTAGGTCTTGCGTTTGTCGGCGGACAGGAACGAGTACAACCAACGGACGTCCTCGTCGGCGTTGATCCGGTTGATGCCGTCGAGCAGGTCCGCGGACGCCTCCAGTTCGTCGGCGTACCGTCGCTCGACCATGAACACGGGCATGGTGGCTCTCCCTTTGTTCGGGCAGCCCGCCAGATGCCGGGGGTGGGCTCACTCCACGGTGTCACAACGACCTCGATCTGGCAAGGGGTCCGCTCACACGTGAGCGGCGTGACCGGCCGATGCGCGAACCTCTCCATCGCCACGTCCGAACCACGCGGCCACGGTCCCGTACCCGGCCAGAAACCGAGGAGATCTCGTTTCGTGTTCATCCTGCGCTTCGACCTGCGAGCCCCCGACTTCGGCGCCCCCGCGGCCGACCTGTACGCCACCGCGCTGGACATGGCCGCGTATGCCGAATCGCGTGGCGCGGTGAGCGTGCTGGTGTGCGAGCACCACGGCATGGCCGACGGCTACCTGCCGGCGCCGCTGCTCGTGGCCTCGGCCATCGCGGCGCGTACCACCCAGGTGCCGATCCTCACCTCGGCACTCGTGCTGCCGCTGTACGACCCGGTCCGCCTCGCCGAAGACCTGGTGGTGCTCGACATCCTCAGCCGGGGTCGGGCGAACCACATCCTGGCGGTCGGCTACCGGCCCGAGGAGTTCGAACAGCTCGGCGTCGACTTCCACCGTCGCGGGAAGATCGCCGATGCACACCTCGACGTGCTGCTGCGTGCGAAGACCGGGGAGCCCTTCACCCACGACGGGCGCCACATCCACGTCACCCCGGCACCGTTCACTCCGGGCGGGCCGAAGGTCCACATCGGTGGGGGCAGTCCCGCGGCGGCACGGCGTGCTGCACGGTACGGCCTCGACTTCTACGCCCAGGGCGGCGGCCGCGACCTGAAGGAGCTCTACCGGGCCGAATGCCGCGCCAACGGCTTCGCACCCGGGTTCTGTCTGATGCCCCCACGGCAGATGCCCACCACGGTGTTCGTCGCCGACGACGTCGACACCGCGTGGCACGAGCTCGGCCCGCACCTGCTCCACGACGTCCACGCCTATGCCGCCCTGAACCCGGACGCGACCGACACGGCGAGCCTGTCGACGGCGACCACCCTCGACGAACTGCGGGCCGAACAGGGCAGCCACCGGATCCTCACCGTCGACGAAGCGGTCGCGTTCGTGGGCGCGGGGAACATCCTGCAACTGCACCCGTTGATCGGCGGGCTGGCACCCGACGTCGCCTGGCGTTACCTGCGCACCGTCACCGACCAGGTCATGCCCCGGCTCTGACGTCGGCGCTCCGGCTCCGCCGACTCACCGCTCACGCCATACGCCAACAGCCCCGGCCCGCCGCCTTGGCCGCGTACAGTGCCTCATCAGCACGGGCGAGCAGTGCGGCGGGGTCGGAGGCGCCGGGTGCAGCCACGGTCACCCCGACACTCGCGCCGAGACGGAGTCGACGCCCGTCGTGCACGAACGGTGCTGCGAGCGCGTCGACCAGGCGATCGGCCAGCCCGGTCACCTCGTCACGGTCGCGGACTCCCGGGCACAACACCGCGAACTCGTCGCCGCCCAAGCGACCGACCACGTCGCTGCGCCGCACCAACGCCCGCATGCGGTCGGCGGCGGTGACGATCACCGTGTCGCCCATCGCGTGACCGTGGCGGTCGTTGATCCCCTTGAAGTCGTCGAGGTCGACATAGAGCACGGCCACCGATTCGCCGCTTCGGGTGGCTTCGTCGAGTGCGACCTTGCACTGCTGGACGAAACTCGCCCGGTTCG
The DNA here is from genome assembly GCA_964595905.1 of uncultured Iamiaceae bacterium. Classification (GTDB taxonomy): domain Bacteria; phylum Actinomycetota; class Acidimicrobiia; order Acidimicrobiales; family Iamiaceae; genus JAFDWI01. Next base: position 28,890 of record CAZQSU010000027.1, on the reverse strand, counting down.
CGAGTCCGCTGAGCGCATCGAGTCGGGCGGCCTGCTCGAGTTCGGTGAGATGCCCCCGCCACTGGAGCACGACGTCCAGCGCGCTCACCATCTGCTCCAACGCGTAGCGGTGTGCGGCGACGCTCTGGGTCGGGTCGGTCGACCAGGCGACGGTGACGGCGACCTCCGAGGTGGTGGGGTGGGTGACCGGCAACACCATGCAGCTCTGCAGTCCGTGCTCGGCCGCGGCGGCACGCAGGTCGTCGGGCAGTTCGCTCCACCCGTGCTGCGCCTCGCCTTCGACGCGGGCGCGGGCCCAGGGGGTGTCGGGCCCGTCGAAGGTCTCCAGCAGGCCGATCGCGAGTCGACTGCCGACCTGACGCCACCCGTCCTCGGGAGTCGGGTACGAGATCGCGTAGTGCGCTTCGGGGTAGCGCCAGGTACCGAAGCCGGGGAGCAGGTCGATGATCTCGTCGCTCGGGCGACCTTCGGTGAGCATGGTGAAGATGCGGTTGCGCAGATCCGTGTCTCCGCTGTAGTGCCCGAGGATGATGATCCGGTCCTCACCGTCGGAGGTTCGCACCGGCGGAGTCGCGGTGACCTCGACCGGAATCCAGGTGCCGTCGCCACGGTGCAGTCGGTAGACGGCCGGCGTGACCTCGGCTCCGAGCGTGCCGTCGAGGATGAGACCCGCCACCTCGGCTGCACGCTCCACGTCGCCGGGGTGGATGTAGTCGACCATGTTCGTGTCGATCATCTCGTCACCACGCCCGATCAGCGTGCGGGTGAACGGGTTCACGTAGTGGACGTCGAGGCCGGCATCGACCGCCACGACGAGCTCGGGCAACACCTCGAACACCGCCAACTCACGTGGCACCGCCCTGATCTGCTCACCCATCGTCTGCCGCAGCTCCCTGTTCCGAACCCGGTCCTCGCGTCCCCGCGCTCGACGCTAGCCGACGCTCGATGCCGGCTCCCGGTCGGCACGCGGCACCCGGCCACCGTGCCCACCGGCATGAAACGGTCTCGGCGATCGCCATTGCTCGACGGCGCATGCGCGGTTCGGCCGACAGCGGCAACGTGACCGATCTGGTGGTTGTCGCAGGCGAGGCCGCCCTCGAGCGAAGTAGTGGGGTTCTCCTCGCCGTGGACGACTTCTCTCGAGTGCCGACTCGACGTCAGGCCGAATGCGCGCCGGCGCGCTCGAGGTGGGCGAGCAGCGCGGCACGCCACTCGTCGGGGTGGGTGAGCTGGGGCGAGTGATAGGCGTCGTCGATCACCACGCACTCAGCATCGGCGATCGCGGCGGCGGTGTCGGGGGCCAGGTCGACGAAGGGGTGGTCCAGCGCTCCGGCCAGCACCGTGACCGGGATCGTCAGCTCGCCCAGGCGCGGGACGAGTGACACCAGGTCGGGCGCGATGAGCTGGCGACCCAGCGCCCGGAACGCCCACGGGTCGGTCTGCGCGCTCAGCCTCGCCCGCTCGGCGAGGAAATCAGCGTCGACACGTGCCTCGATGAGTTCCTGCTCGGGTCCGGTGCCCTCGTACACGATCGACGGCAGGCCGCGGGTCGGGTCGTAGTCGCCGAGAAAGGCCTCCATCATGGCGATCGTCGCCTCGTCGGTCGAGAACGCTCCGGCGCTGGTGTCCATCAGGACCAGTGAGTGCACCAGTTCGGGGTGGTCGAGGGTGACCTGGAGGGCGACCCGGCCCCCCATCGAGTGACCCAACAGATCGACGGGCTCCTCGGCGACGTCGGCGAGCCAGGCGGCGAGATCGACGGCGAGCCGGTCGAAGTCATAGGACGCCTCGTCGTTGGCGTTGGTGGAGCTTCCATGGCCGCGGTGGTCCAGCGCCAGCACGCCACGATCGGCGGCGAGCCCCGGGATCTGCAGCCCGAAGTCCATCGCGGAGCCGGTGTAGCCGTGGCAGAGCACCAGCGGCGTGCCCGTGGTCAGGCCCCACCGGTCCCAGGCCAGCTCGATGCCGTCGACTGCGAAGCGCTGTGTCAGCGTGATCCCCATCGCCCTTTGCTAGCACGAAGACCCAGATGCGGCGAGCGGCCCTGCCGCGCAGTGGCACCGGCCCTCACCGGTCACCGGTCGCCCCGTCGAGGACGCGGTGCTGCGAGGCGGTCGCTCGCCCCGACGGTCAGGTCGACGCGACGACGTCCCGGTAGAGGGGCACGTCGGTGGCGGTGGGTTGACGCTCGAGGAGGTCGCGGACGCGCACGTGGCCGCTGCCGATCGGCCCGGTGGCCGGGTCGATCAGCCGGTAGGCCTGGGTGCCCCTGCCCAGCGGCTCGGATTCGAGGATCACGATGCGCACGTCGCCCGGCTGGAAGTCGCAGCGTCGTTGCAGGGCGGCGATGAGCTGTTCGCTGTGGAGGTGCCCGTCGCCGAAGTTCCACCCCAGAGCCACCGCGGCCACCAGTTCTCCGTCGAGCACCAGGTAGTCCTCGTGGCCGGGGCCGCACGCTTCGGGCACGAGTGAGTACAGCGCCCGCCCGTGGGAGTGGAATCCTCTGAACGCGTAGCCCATGTGCAGCGGGATCTCGGCCTCCTCGGGTGTGCCGTAGATCTTCTCGAGCTGCTGGTGCGGCAGCATCGTGGCCTTGACGATGCCCCCGTCGAGACGGTCGAGCGCATCACCCGTGAAGCACCAGATCGTGGTGGCCCAGTTACCGGCGTAGTAGCGCATCGCCACCAGGAACGACACCTTGTCGGGTGCGAAGTTGCCGTAGAGCACCAGCGCGAGCAGCACGGCGAACAGCGCGGCGATCGTGACCGGTTGGTCGAGGGCGCCCCACGGGATGCCCGGGTGGGCGAGGAAGACGAAGACAACTGCGAAGATCATGAAGACGTTCCACTCCAGGGGCACGCCCATGGGGAAGCTCGAGATGATCCCCAGGTGAAACGCGATCATGATCAGCCCGCACACCAGGGTGAGCCAGCCGCCGCCGGAGAAGAACAGCACCGCAGGCACCGCGAACTCCACCACCGTCGCTGTGTGCGCGATCACGCCGGCGAGCCGGCTCGGACGCAGGTCGTCGGGGAAGTGGCGGTGGAACTTCCGTCGCATCCCACCGAAGCGCAGGAACGGATTGTTCGACTGCATCGCGGCCATCACCGACGGGAAGTGCAGGTTGATCTTCGAGAACGCCGCGCCCCACCAGATCATCAACAGCACGGCCTTCGCGCCGGTGAGCACATCGGCCGAGGCGAACAGGAACGTGACGAGAAACGAGCCGTACACCTCCCCGCGTGCGGCGAGGAAGATCACCTGGTCGCGCAGTGACAACAACGTGAACAGCACGAGCACGACGAGGACCTCGGTGCGGGTCACCGCCCCCCAGAGGGCGACGACGAGGGCGATGACGTACGCGGCGTACAGCACCACGTCGACCACGCGGCGCGTGTCGCCGCCGGTGAGCGGCACCTTGCCACCGAAGGGGGCCAGACGGATCGTGCCGGGGCGCAGCCAGTACAGGAACGAGCCCATCGGCGGGATGAACCGAAGGTTCAGCGGTCCGAAGCCACAGCCCAGTCCGAGCACCTCGAACAGCATCGACCACAGGGCGATCTTGTAGATGACCACGCCGTGGCGCCACCACCCGTCCACCGCGAAGAACCCGTCGATGCCCGGGGTCGACAGGATGAACGCCCACGCCACCGCGACGTAGGCGACCATCTTGATCACGTAGCCGAGCACCACCACGTCGGGTGACCCGAAGCCGTGTTCGGCGAAGTGGCGGGCCATGGGTTCGACCCGCTGCTCGCGCGGGAGCTTCGCCCATTCGTCGTGGTCGACGACCGGCAGGTTCGGATCGATGAAGCCCATGGGCTGCTCCTTCGCGTACCTCCGAAGATTCGGCGGTGAGAACACGTTCTAGTTCATCGGCACCCATCCGCCGGCGACATCACCCGGAGGCGACTGGTGATCGTCGCGAGGACGAGTCCATGGTGCGCAGCGCCGAGCGGGCGGCGTTCCGGCCGCACATGCCGTGGACCCCGGCCCCGGGTGGCGTCGCCGCGGAGCACAGCGCCGTACCCGGGATCCCGGTCGCGTACGGGTCGATCGCGGCCCGGGGACGGAAGACGAGCTGGCCGAGATCGTTCGCGCCCGTGCCGATGTCGCCGCCGACGTAGTTGGCGTTCAGTTCGGCGAGCCGCGCCGGACCATGCGACACGGTGGCCACGATCCGGTCCCGGACGCCGGGAGCGAAGCGTTCGATCTGGCCGATGACGGCCTCGGTGGCGTCGCCGTCGTAGCCGTGGGGCACGTGCGCGTAGGCCCAGATCGGGTGGGTGTCGCCCGCCGAACGCGACGCGTCCGCGAGGTACTGCTGGCCGACCAGCATGAAAGGGCGTTCGGGCATGCGGCCCGCGGCGACGTCGGCTTCGGCGACGGCGATCTCTGCGAGGGTGCCGCCGAGATGCAACGTGCCGGCGCGGCGAGCCGCCTCGGCCGTCCAGGGAACGCCGCCTTCGACGGCGAGGTCGACCTTGAACGCGGCCGGCCCGTGGCGGAACCGTCGATACGCGCGGCGGACCCGCGGCGGCAACCGGTCCCCCGCGAGCTCGACCAGCGCGCTCGGCGCGACATCGAAGAGCCGCACCCTGGCGTCGGCGACCTCGGCGAAGCTCGTGACCCGGTGATCGGTCACGACGCGTCCTCCCAACGACTCCAGGTACGACACCAACGCGTCGGTGATCGCCTGGGATCCGCCACGAGCGACCGGCCAACCGTGACGGTGCGCGACCGCGACCATCGCGACGCCGACCGAGGCGCTGGCAACGGTGTCGAGCGGTCGGAAGATGTGTGCCGCCGAGCCGGCGAACAGGGCCTGGGCACGCGGCGAACCGAGCGAGCGGGCCAGCCAGGTCGCCGGCTGCATGGCCGACAGGCCGAAGCGCGCCAGCAGGAACGGGTGGTGCGGCACGTGGACGAGCGGACCGAGGAACTCGGGGACGAGGTCGTCGAGCCGCCGCGCGAGTGGTCCGAACCGACGACGCCAGCGATCACCGTCGGTTCCGAGTTGCGCCACGGTCTCGTCGATCGACCGGTACATGGCGACCGCGTCGCCGCCGTCGAGGGGGTGCACGAGGTCGATCTCGGGGCGGCACCATGCGAGGCCGTGTTCGGCGAGGGGCAGCGACGCGAAGAACGGGGACGCCATCGCGAAGGGATGCGCGGCCGAACACACATCGTGGAGCACACCGGGAACGGTGAGTTCCGCGCTGCGCGCCCCGCCGCCGATGGTCGACGAGGCCTCGTACACGGTGACCGACAGCCCCGCTCGGGCGAGTTCGATCGCGGCGGCGAGCCCGTTCGGGCCGGAGCCGACGACGACCGCATCGGTGCGATCGCTCACGACTTCCCGTCCAGCGCTCCCGAGCCCATCGGCGGCACACGTCGCATCGTCCACGAACCGTAGCGGTCGCGTTCGGTTGGTCGTGGCCGCACGCCGCGTTTCCGCCCGCCGGCACCGTCTGTCGAGACCGCGGGGTCGGGCGGGACCGGCCCGGGCCGGAGAGGGAGGGATACGGCCCGGGCCGGTTGCCCGACGTCGGGGCCGGTCGGCGGGCGACCGACCGACCCCGGATCATGATCGGCCAGCGTCAGCCGATGCGGTCTCGCGTGTGGTCGATCTTCTCCTCGACCCACGCCTTCGCCTTGCCGATCTTGTCCTTGGCAGCGCCGGCCGTCCGGTCGGCCTTGCCTTCACGTTCGAGGTCGTCGTCGCCGATCAGGTCGCCGACGGCTTCCTTCGCGTGGCCCTTGGCCTTGTCAGTCGTTCCGCTCATGTCGATGGTCCTTTCGTTGGCGAAGAGATGGCCGCTCGGGCCCGTGCGGGCATTCAGGTGAACACGCTGACGCCACCGGGGCCCACGAGAAGCCCCACGACGATGAACACGATCCCGAGTGCCACCTGTCTGCGCAGGATCGTCACGATCCCGCTGATGACGAGTACCACCGCCACGATCCAGAGAATCAACGCCATGTCGGTTCGTTCCTTTCAGTCGTTGCGGTGGGACTTTCCTACCAATGACCAGGAAAGCACGATCGCGGGCGTGGCACTACACCCCTAGGGGTGAATCTTTCAACCGCAGGACTCGCTACAGTCACCCCCATGCCGCCACCGAGTCGCCCCATCACCGTTGCGCTGATCGACGACTACGACATCGTCGTGGTCGGGGTCGCCCACATGTTCGATCGCTACGCCGACCGGATCCAGGTCGTCGAACTGGACGCGACGACCAAGCTCGCCTCCCCCGTCGACGTCGCGCTCTACGACGCGTTCGCCCAGCCCGACACCAACCATCAGGACTTCAACCGTCTGATCGCCGGCGCACGGGCGGCCGCGGTGGCGGTGTACACCTGGAACTTCCACCCGCGTCTGGTCGACGACGCGTTGCGGAACGGTGCCGCGGGGTATCTGTCGAAGGCGCTGCCGGCCCGACGCCTGGTCGAGGCGATCGAAGCGGTCCACGCCGGCGAGACCGTCGTCAGCGACGCACCGCGCTCGGGACGGCTCACGGTGGGACTCGACTGGCCGGGACGCTCCGAAGGCCTGAGCGAACGTGAGGCCGAGGTGCTCGCACTCATCGTGCAGGGAAAGTCCAACCACGAGATCGGTGAGCAGGTGTGTCTGTCGATCAACTCGATCAAGACGTACATCCGTTCGGCCTACCGCAAGGTCGGTGTGACGAACCGGGTCGAGGCGGTGCTGTGGGGCATCGACCACGGGTTCAGCCCCGACCATCACCGCATCGAAGCCTGGTTTCCCGAACCGATGGCCGACGTCGACGCCGAGGTCGTCGACGCGTCCGGCTGATCGACGCCGACACCGTCGAGGGTCACGAATTCGTCGATGTGGATGAGGCCCATGGCTCAGTGCTCCTCGTCGGATGGTCGGTGACTACCACCTCCGACGGGGCGCATGCCGCGAACTCATCGGTGCCCGGGGTCTTCGACTAGACCGGTGCGATGATCCCACCCGCCGACGCCGCTCGACGCCCGGGTCGACACCCCGCCCGATGACGCCCCCGGCCACCGGACCGGCTTTGCACCGGTGACCAGCATCGCCTGGGCCTTCGCGGCGCTGACCGGCAGTTGCGCGGTGATCGAGTGGTGGGCGACCCACCGCGACCGCATGGCGGTCAGGTACGTGACCAAACCGCTCACCCTCGTGCTGTTGATCGCCGTCGCGGTCACGCTCGACCCGACGGTGTCGTCCGCCGTCCACTGGTGGATGGTCGCCGGGCTCGTGCTCTCGCTGGCAGGTGACATCTTTCTGTTGTTGTCGGAGAAGTGGTTTCTCGCTGGGCTCGGCTCGTTCCTGGTCGGGCACATCGCATACGTCGTCGGCCTCCAGCTCGCGCCCACGTCGCTCGGCTGGACCCTGATCGGCCTGGCGGTGGTGATCGTCTCGGTGCTCGTCGGCGGCCGTGCGATGCTGCAACGCGTCGACCTGAACGAGGCCCGAGGGCTGATCGGTCCGGTGATCGCGTACGTGATCATCATCTCGGCGATGGTCGTGTCGGCGTTCGGCACCGCCGCGGTGTGCGCGATCGTCGGCTCGCTGCTCTTCTACTTCTCGGACGCGACCCTGGCCTGGAACCGGTTCGCGGAGAAGCGCCGCTGGGGGCCACTCACCGTGATGGTGACCTACCACCTCGGTCAGTTCGGTCTGGTCGCCTGGCTCGTCACCGGGTGACCCACGGGACCGCGCAGCCCTGCGGCACCACGGCGCACTACCCTTCCGCCGCATGTCCGGGGTGACCAGGGTCCGAGCCGTCTTCGCCTGCGGTGTCGCCGCGGCCGCCCTCACGCTCGCGGGCTGCAGCTCGTCGGGAAGCCAGACCTCGGCCGACACGACCACGGCGACCGCGATGGCGTCGACCACGGTCGGCGCCTCGGACGCTTCGCCCACCACCTCGGCACCGGTGCGCACCGAGGTCCTCGATGACCTGGTCGACCCGCCCGGCGCGACCGGTCGCACCCTCTCGTTGGTGCGCTACCACATCGCTCCCGGCGCGAAGCTCGTCCCGCACGTGCATCCCGGGGTCCAGATGGCGCGCATCGAATCGGGCACGTTGACCTACACGATCGAGTCGGGCACCGCGCTGGTACGGCGGGCCGGTGACGACACCGACACCGAGGTGACCGGCCCGACGACCATCACCCTGGAAGCCGGGGACTCGGTGATCGAACGGGGTGACATGGTCCACTTCGGCGAGAACCGCACCGACGAGCCGCTCGTGATCATCGCGACGCTGCTCACCGAGACCGGTCACGACCTCGCCGAACCGGTCTCGACGACCACCGTGGCGGGCTGAGACGACGCGGCCGGCGACGCCACGGTCGAGGTTGCGGTTCGTGTCGGCGAGGCCGGCGGTGCCGGCCGTGGTCAGTCTTCGGTCTGGGAGAACGTGCCGGGCGGACAGGTGATGGTGGCGTCCATCTGCACCTTGCGGCTGCCGGGATCCTGGGTGGGCAGGCTGATCACCACGGTGTCTCCCACGAGTTGCACCGGTGCGGAACCGAACACCGACGCCCACTGCTGGGGTTCGGGAGTGTCGCCGAGTTGCAGTTCGAAGTCGATCGGGTCGTAACGGTCCTCGTTCGCGTCGGTCCAGCCCGCGAGATCACAGGTCGCGCCCTGGGCTTCGACGGGCACGACGAAGGTCAACGCACGGAAGTCGGTGCCGTCGACGGCGATCGGGTCTGCCGCCTCCAGCACCACCCGCCACGTACGCCAGTCGGATGACCAGTCGACGTCGACGCCGACGGTCGCGTCGACGGTGCCGCTCACTCCACCGCTGAGGTGCATCTCGAGGTGGGCCTGGTCACCCGCGAGGATCGCGTCGCGGTGCGCCTCGGCGGCGCGGGCGGCGCGGTTCTCGGGACGGGCCGCCTCGATGCGTTCGTTCCACGATGGCGGCAACACCGCCTTCAACACCTGCCGTTCGGCCTGGTCGGCGGCCTCCCGCTTGAACTCCCGTTCCGAGGCGGCCTCCTGCTCGGCCTGACGGGAGTTCTGCATCGGGTCGCCCATGACGGGCCCGACCTTGTCCTTCAACCACTTCTTCGCGAGGCGTCCGAGTTTGGCAGCGTCGGGGTTGGCCATGGTGATCTCCGGGTCTGGTCGGCGAGCGGACGATGACCAATCGGTCGTTCGCCCCGATTCCGTGAGGTTCTGCGTGTGGACGGCGAGCCTCGGTCCCGCGGCGAACCGGGTTGCTGGGACGCATCGGTGCGCGCCAGTCGGGACCGACACGTCGACGCTCGCTCGCCCCGGGTCGGCCGGTGGTGACCGTATGGCCAGGCCCAAATGAACATTCCTGCATGTCACGCGTCGCGGCGGTCGAGGCGCAGACCGTCGGCGTCACGGGTGACCTCCATCGCGAAGTCGAACCGGTCGACATCGGTGGCGTAGGCGATGTCGCGTGGGTCGACGTGGCCGTCGCCCAGGGCGAGGGTGTGGGTGGCCTCGTCGCTGGATGTCACGGCTGCCGCCACCGCGGCCGCGCCGGGGTGGTCGCCTCGACGGAGCGCGTCGATGTAGGTCGCGGTGAGGCGGTCGTCGGTGCCCGGGCGGTCGTCGCGGTCGGCGAACCAGCCGGTGATCACGTAACTCGGCGTGCCGAGTCCGGACGCCGCGACGGCCCGGGCGGTGGCCGAGGCGCACACGAGGTTGGCGCACCACAAGCGCGTGGCCCGGCCGGCGGCGACCACGCCCTGGGTGCCCGCCGAGGTGCGTTGCACGACGAGTCGACCCTCGAGGTCGGCCGCGGCGGCGAGCACCGGCGAGTTCGGGAGGTCGAAGCCGTCGGGTTTCAGGCCGTGGTCCTCCCCCATCGCCACGCTTCCCGGATGCGCGGCCTTGAAGGCCAGCGCGTCGTCGACCCCGGCGACCAGGTAGATGTGTCGAGCGCCGGCCGAGAATGCGTACGCCGCGGTGCTGAACGCACGGATCACGTCGACGACCACGACCGCTCCGTCGAGGGTCGCGGCCTGGTCGGTCCGCAGGTGTGCGCCCCGGTCGGCGAACGTGTCTGGTTCGGGCACCGGACGAGGCTGCCACAGTCGGGCACCGGTGCGGCCATGAGTTCGTCGCCGAGGCGGCTCGATGGCACGACATGGTGACACCTGATTCGACCTGCGGAAAGGCTCTCATCTCGTTCGACGAGTGACTTGGGATCGGCGCGTCGTCTGCCGAGGGAAAGCACATGAGCCGAACCCGTTGTGCCGTGTGCCGTTCGATCGTGCGCGGTGGCGCCACCGCCTGCCACCGCTGCAGGACCGGCATCCCCGTCTCGCTGCATGCCAAGGCACCGGGGAACGGTCAGGTCATCGATCAGACGTCTGCACACGAGATCATCGAAGACACCTGGGCGTTCCGGCTCGTGAGCATCCGGCTGCACGATCCCGATCTCCTCGCCAAGTTCGAGACCGGCGTCCAGCTCGACGCCGACCGCAACCCGTGTGGCTGTGACCCGCCCGCGGGAACCGAGATCCGGTCCTGGTCGGCGTCGGCGACCCGGCAGACGTCGTACCCGCAACGCTTCCTCGGCGAGGTCACCGTGCACATCGCCGGCACCGACGCCTTCGAACTGATGGCTTTCCGCCGGGATGCGGCCACCGAGCCCTGGAAGCTCGAGGCCGTGACCGGGACCGTCATCAGCCCCGGCTTCGGTCCGCCCCTGGCACTGTCGCCCGCGTCGCCGGACCTCGACGCGGAGGCGAACGACCTCGCGGTGGACCCGACGCTGGCCCGGTCCGAAGCCGCCAAGTCGAACGCCTACTGGCAGTACTGGGTCGACAACGGAACCGAGGACCCGACGTCGTACTTCTCGGCCGGCTACGGCGCACTCACCGATCGCGGCCGGGCGACCACCGCGGAGATCGAGGCGGCCCGAGCGGCCGGGGTCGACCTCACCTACCACTACTCCGACGACTCCGGTGCCGACGGGCCGGCGATCTTCCCGGGCACGTCGATGGCAGGGTCCGCGGTCGTGTGCGGCGGCACGTCGTACACCGCCACCTACACGGCGACCGGCCCGAGTGGCACGTTCCATCAGTCCGCCGGCGCGGACGCGCTGGTCGACCCGTCGCTGCTCGGGGAAGGCGACTACCGAAAGGTCGAGATCCACGGCTACCGGCCGTGGTGCACGGTGACCAGTGGCGACCATCGGGTGTGGTCGTCGATCGGCTTCACCGGCAAGTCCCTGGTCCGGGCGGCGCACTGACGCGCAAGCGCCCGGCCGCGGGCCCGCGCCGGACCGGCCGGTTCGCCGTTCCAGGGGATGTCGAACCGAACTGCGGCGAGCGCACGACGCCACGACGATCCGCGAGACTGCGGGGCACTGTGGCGAGCGAAACCGTGAACGGCTTCGGCGATCGAGCGAACGTGTGGGCCGGCAGGGTCGGCCTCGCCCGTGACGTGGTCCGCCAGGAACTCGTCCGTCGACAACTGGCCGGTCACCTGCCGAGCGCCGGTCGGGCGCTCGACGTCGGCTGCGGCCAGGGCACCCAGGCGCTCGCCCTCGCCCGCGCCGGATTCGACGTGACCGGGGTGGATCCGTCGCCGCAACTGCTGGCGATCGCGGCTGAGACGGTCGACGCGGAGCCGCTGGAGGTGCGGAGCCGGGTGCGGCTCGTCGATGGCGGCCTCCCGACACTGCCGGCCACGGTCGGCGACGACTTCGACGTCGTGTGCTGCCACGGCGTCGTCATGTACCTGCCCGACCTCGACGCGGCGGTGACCGAACTCGCCCGGGTGACCCGGCCCGGCGGGGTGGTGTCGGTGTTGAGCCGGAACCGGGCCGGCATCGCCCTGCGGGCCGGTTTGACCGGCGACTGGCAGGGCGCGATCGACGGGATCGCGGCGCGCCGCTACCGGAACCGGCTCGGCGTCGAGGCTGCCCGTGGGCACGACCCGGCCGAGGTGCACCGGGCGTTCGCCGCAGCCGGGTTGGACGTCGAGGCGTGGTACGGCGTGCGACTGCTGACCGATCACTGGGACGA
>CAZQSU010000027.1:0-16778 GCA_964595905.1 uncultured Iamiaceae bacterium | reverse complement strand
GGTTGGACGTCGAGGCGTGGTACGGCGTGCGACTGCTGACCGATCACTGGGACGACACCCCACCCCCGGGCGACATCGCCGCGATCGTCGACGCCGAGCCCGCGCATCGTCTTTGCACCGTCGACCCTGCCCGGATGGGGAAAACCGTGCAAAGACGCGTTCGCGGCGGTCGACGAAATCGAGAGAGAACCGATCCGGGTGCTCTGCCAGGCTGGGCGCCATGACGATCGACGACGATCCGCTGGCGCGTGACCCGCTGCCGCTGCGGAGCCGATCGGTCGTGGTGACCGGCGTGAGCCGGCGTGCCGGGATCGGGTATGCGACCGCATGTCGCCTCGCGGCCTGGGGCGCGAGCGTGTGCTGCCACCACTTCTCCCCCCATGACGTCGACCAGCCCTGGGGAGGCGACGACATCGAGGCGGTGCTCGAAGGCGTGCGCGCCCATCTGGTCGCCGACGCCCGGGTCGTCGACGTGCACGCCGATCTCGTCGACCCCGCGGCACCGGCGCAGGTGATCGACACGGCGATTGCCGCCTTCGGGCACGTCGACGCCCTCGTCGCGAACCAGGCCCTGAGTGGATCGGACGGCACGCTCGCCGAGGTGACCGCGGCCGACCTCGACCGGCACTGGACCGTGAATGCGCGGGCGTCGCTGTTGCTCGCCCAGGCGTTCACCGCGCGTCACGACGCGTCGCGCTCGGGTGCGATCGTGCTGCTCACGTCGGGCCAGGGCCTCGGGCCGATGCCCGGTGAGGTCGCCTACGCCGCGGCGAAGGCGACCCTCGCGGGGGTGACCGTGACCCTCGCCGACGAACTTGCCGTGCACAACCTCCGGGTCAACTGCGTCAATCCCGGCCCGGTCGACACCGGCTACTTCACCCCGGAGCTGCGCGAGATCGTGGCCCCCCGCTTCCCGTTCGGCCGGGTCGGCCAACCCGACGACGCCGCGCGGCTGATCGCGTGGCTTCTCACCGACGAGGCGTCATGGATCACCGGCCAGGTCATCGACTCCGAGGGCGGCTTCCGCCGCTGAGCCGACCCTGCCCGGTCTCACCGTTCGAGTAGGTCCGGGATCAGTTCCCGGATCTGACCCAGGGCGACCGGGCCAACGTTCTCGTGCGTCGTCTCGACGAGTCGGTCGACGCTGACGGTGGTCACCAGATGTGCCTGGGCGACTCCGAACTCGCCGACGGCGACTTCGGACTGCCACCCCCGCTGTTTCTTCGCACAGGGCACGACGGCGACCGCGAACTGGCGAAAGGCGAGGACGTCGTCGGAGCTGATCACGACCACAGGTCGGATGAACCTGGGTTCCCCGCACGCGGGGTCGCCGAAGTCGCACCGGTGAACGTCACCGGCTCGCATCGGCCAGGTCGCTCGCCGACGCGGCGAGGACGCGCACCAGGTCACCCATCCACCGCAGGGTACGGGGCCGAGGAGTGCGGCTCGACGGGGTTTCGGCCTTCGTCGGCCACGGGCCCGAGCCGGTCCCGACCTCACCCGCATCCGATCCCTGCCAGACTCGGTCCGTATGAACGCCCCGCAGCGAAGTCCGGTCCGCCGTTTCGGCCCGATCCTGTGCACCCTCGGACTGGTCATCGGTCTTCTGACCGCATGCGACTCGTCACCGGTCATCGCCCAGGGGGTCGTGACCAGCCCGTCAGGAGCGACCGTCGGTGGTGCAGACGTGGTCGTCTATGCCGATGATGCTCCCACGGTCGTCGCGACGACGAAGACCAATCCGGTGGGTGAGTGGAGCGTGCGGTCGTCGATGACCACCGCGGGTACCTACCGCCTCCGCGTCGCCGACACCTGGTACCCCGCGGCGGGTTCCTGGGCGGACGCCGCATCGGTGACCTTCGACGAACAGGCGCCGCCGCGTCTCGGGGCCGTCGTCGATCCGCCCACCCGTCTGACCGGCTCCCTCGTCCACACCGACCTCACGGCGGTGGCCGGATGGCTCGTTGTCGCGACGAACGCCGACGGTGTGCCGGTCTCGACCACGACCGTCGACGGTTCGGGCGCTTTCCGTCTTCCCCTCGTGGCCGGGGCGGGGTCGTATCGGCTCGTGCTGCACGACCCCGATACGGAGACCACCACCGACGTCGGCGGTGCCCCGCCGATGGCGTTCACCGTGGCAGCCGGCCAGGATCTTCGGGTCGGAACGATCGACGCGGCAACCGGCCTGCCGATCGATCCGGGCATCGTCGCTTCGGCGGTGGCGGGGCCCTTCGAAGTGACCACGACCTCGGTGCCCGCGGGCAACGGGTTCGGCGGCGGCACGATCTACTCCCCCACCTCCGACGCTCACGCGCCCTACGGCACCGTCGTGGTCACCCCGGGATTCCTGATGACCCAGGACACGATGTCGTGGTACGGCCCGCGCATCGCCTCGCAGGGCTTCGTCGTGTTCACGATCGACACGAACGCCACCGGCGACTTTCCCGGATCTCGGGCGACCCAGATGCTCACCGCGCTCGACTGGCTGACCGGCTCGAGTACCCAACGCGACCGGATCGACCCGGCGCGCACCGCGGTGATGGGCTGGTCGATGGGAGGCGGCGGATCGCTCGAAGCCGGCTTGCAGCGACCGTCGTTGCGCGCCGTCGTCGCACTCGCCCCGTGGCAGACCCGGACCGACTACTCGGCGATGCAGGTGCCGACCCTGATCGTGGCGTGTCAGAACGACTCCATCGCACCCCTCGCCCAACACGCGAGCCCGATGTACGACAGCCTCGGAGCGACCCTGCCGAGGGAGTACATCGAGATCGCCGGGGCCGAGCACTTCTGTGTCACCACCAACAACACCGTTGCGGCGCAACGCACGGCGATCGCCCGCCAGGTGCTCGGCTTTCTGCAGCGCTACGTCGACGACGATCCCCGCTACTCGGCCGTCATCTGCCCGGAGCCGACGATCGGTGGCGTGGTGTCCGACAGCCGCTCGAGCTGCCCGACCTGAGCGGGTTCGCCCGCGTCGGGTGTCGGCATGGTCGTCGTCGATTTCGGCGCCGCCGTGCGGGGTGCAACGGTGGCCGTGAGCACGTGTTGGCACCGATCATCTCGTCGAGCGCCGTGGCCGGGCCGCCGTCCGGACCACCGAGGGCACCCGGCTCCGGCGCGTCGGGGGGTGGTCACGCCGGGGCCGACGCTGACCGCCGTGCGGCACGATGAGGGTGCCGACCCCGGCCGCGCCCGGCGATGTCGGGGCCACGACGCCGCAGAACCATTGGCGTCCGGTGCTCGCCGTGTTGGTGCTCGGGATCATCGTGTTCGGGTTCCAACAGACCGCGATCACCCCGTCGCTGCCCGTCGTGCAGGCAGACCTGGGCGCGTCGCGGGAGTGGACGACGTGGCTGCTGTCGGGCTACTTCATCATCGCCTCGGTCGTGTCGGTGTTCCTCGCCAAGGTCGCGGACCGCTCGGGCAAACGACGCGTGCTGGTCGGCGCACTCGGGGCATTCTTCGTCGGCAGCCTCGGCGCCGCGTTCGCCCCCACCATCGGGTTGCTGGTGGTGTGTCGGCTGGTCCAGGGGCTCGGTGGGGTCGTGTTCCCCGTGTGCTTCGCGATCCTGCGCGACGAGCTGCCCGAACGGCACGTCCGCAGCGGGATCGGCCTGCTCACCGGCGGGTTCGGGATCGGCTCGCTCGCGGGGTACGCGGTCGGGGGGTTGATCACCCAGACCCTCGGTTGGCGTTGGATCTTCGGGCTCGGCGCGATCGTGGTCGCCGCCGCGACGGTGCTGATCCGAGCGGTCGTGCCGCGGTCGCCGACGCGGATCGAACGCAGCCTCGACATCCCGGGGGTGCTGCTGTTCGGCGCGGCGGTCAGCGCGACGATCGTCGGGTTCACCGAAGGTCCCGAACGCGGCTGGACCTCTCCGGTGCCGGTCGGGATGTTCGCGCTGGCGGTCGTCGCGGCCCTGGTGTGGGTGTGGTGCGAACTGCGTACCGACGAACCGTTGATGGACCTTCGCGTGCTGTCGTCGCGGCCGATCCTGCTCACCAACGTCGCCTCGATCCTGAGCGGCTACGCGGTGATCGGCGCGAGCGTGGTGTTGACCTTCCTGTTGCAGTCGAGGGTCGGTTCACACCTGGTGGCCTTCGGGCTGTCGGCGGGCCCGCTGCTCACCGGGGTGGTGTTGATCCCCCGCGCGTTGGGCCAGTCGTTCGGCGGGCCGGTGGCGACACCGATCTCCCGTCGGCTGGGTCAGGTGTGGGCGTTCACCGGGGGCATGGTGCTGATCACCGTCGCGCTCGTCGGGCTGGCGTGTCTCCGGAGTGCATTGTGGATGGTCGTGGTCGAGCTCGCCCTGTTGGGTATCGGGTTCGGCGTGGCGATCACGGTGATGGGCAGCATCATCACCCTCACCGCGGACGTGGCCGAGACCAGCGTGGCGACCTCGATCAATTCGGTGTTGCGTCGCGTCGGTGGCGCGATCGGCGCGCAGCTCGGCGTTGCGCTGCTGGGCACGGTCGGTGGCGGCGGCGCCGAGCCGACCCACGCCGGTTTCACCGCGGCGTTCGCGGTCGCAGCCAGCGCGGCGGCCGTCGGCGCGGTCTGCACGATCTTCATCCGGCCACGTCGCTCGTCCTGATCGGGACGAGACACCGGGAGTCGGTCACGCCGGCACGGGGCCGAGAAGACGCTGGACCCTGGTGTCCCATCGCGTCAATGCGTCCAGGTCGACGGTGCGCGGGTAGCTCTTGCCCATCGGGCGCAGCAGCGCGCCCCGCGCCAGGCGCGGCACCATGATCTTGGCGAGCTTCGGGTTGGTGGCCAGCGCCCGGATGTTCGCGGGCAGGGTCGACAGGGCCGGTTGGGCCCAGCGTTGGTCGAGCATCTGTCTGGTGGACGCCGCGTCGAGCATGCCCGCGCGCACCATGCGCGCGACCCCGTCGCTGCCGAGCTCGGTGCTCATGCGTCGGAAGGCGTCGAGTGCGGCGAACATGCCCCCGAAGCGCTGCTGGAAGCGGTGCTGGTAGCGCCACAACACGTCCTCGGCGCCGCAGTCGGGGGCATCCGCGGCCGCGTCGACGAGCATCCGTCCGGCGATCAGACTGCTGCCGATCCCCGAGGCGTGCGCCGGGAAGACCTGGCAGGCGGCGTCACCCACCAGGGCCAGACCGGGTGCGGTGAAGCGGGCGTAGGGGCGACGCAGCGGGATCACGCCGGTCCCGACCGAGACGACCTCGCCGAGCCAGTCGTGGGTGGCCCGCAAGCTGGCGAGCAACCTCGGGCCGGTGCCGTAGCGGCCGTTCGCGACGCAGCCGACGAGCACCGCGACGCGGGTGCGGTCATCGCTCACCCGCACCGCACGGGTGGACCAGCCACCGGCGCTGCCCAGCACCGACACGGTGTCGCCGGGTACTGCGCCGTGCTCGGCCAGGAACCGTTGCGCGCCGGCCCGGTCCCGCACCGCAAGCACCGCGTCCGACGCCGAGCACAGTTCGGGCCCACGGACCGGTGGGCACCAGCGGGCCAGGGCCGGGGCGTGGCGACGCAGCACCCCGGTGTGGCCGGCGGCGTCGACGAACAGGTCCGCCTCGAACCGGACCCTCGCGCCCCGGTCGTCTTCACGGTCCGATCCGGGGAGGGTCACCGAGACGGCACGCAGCCGCCCCTGAGGGTCGACCTCGACGTCGAGTGCGCCGATCCGGCCGATGATCTCGGTGCCCGCATCGGCGGCGATGGCCCGCAGCGACGCGCCGAGCGCGCCCATGTCGGCGCGGACGGTGGGCGAGTCGGTGTAGCGGCAGCCGAGGGTGCCGTCGGGTCCGAACATGTGGGTCGTGCCCGCACCGGGTGAGATCTCGTCGGCCACCGGGGCCGGTGCGCCGGCTTCGGCGAACTGCCAGGCGACGACCCCGTTGTGCCACTGGGCTCCGGCCTCGTCGACGGGTCGACGGTCGAGCAACGCGACGGTCCGGCCGCGTCGGGCGAACTGCCCGGCGACGTGCGCGCCGGCCGGACCGGCCCCCAACACCACCACGTCGAATCGCTGCGTGGTCACCGGTGCGCCCCACCCCACCGACTGCCGGGCTGCCTCGTTCGTCGGGTCACCCCGGCCAACCTACCTCGGCCTCCGGCCGCCCCATCCGATCGGAGCCGTAGGATACGGGTGGTATTCCACTGTTCTCCAGCGTTCCGGATCGCACGCCAATGCCGAATCGGTCAACCGACTCCAGCGAGGTCGTCGCCCACCCACCGGACCATCTCGGTGGAGCTGTCGCACCCAGCGCTTCCGAACGCGCCCTCGAGTACCTACGCGAGGCGATCATCGACGGGACGTTCCCGCCCGAGTCGATGCTCAGCGAGGCCGAGGTGGCCGATCGGCTCGGGATGAGCCGCACCCCGGTGCGAGTGGCACTCGCGCGGCTCCAGGACGAAGGCTGGGTCCGCATCTATCCCAAGCGGGGCGCCATGGTCCGGGGACTGTCGGCCGACGAGCTGACCGACCTCGCTCACGCCCGCTTCGTGTTGGAGTCGAGCGGGGTCACGCTCGCGACTCCCGCCCAGCGTGTCGCTCTCGCCGGGCAGCTCGACGACAACCTCACCGCTCAGGAGGCGGCGTTCGACGACGGCGACGTCGACCGCTTCATCGAGTTGACGTTGGCGTTCCACCGTGCCTTCCTCGAGGTGGGCGGCAACCGCTACCTGATCGAGTTGGGCGACCGGCTGTCGGAGCGGCAGCGGTGGAAGCTGTTCGCCAACCGTGCCCGACTGGTCGAGCGACGCCGAGCGATCCTCGCCGAGCACCGAGAACTGTCGGACCGCCTGCGGGCCGACGACCCGGAGGGGTTCGCGGCCGTGCTCCGCGAGCACATCACCGAGACAGCCGGTCGCGACGTCGGCTCACCCTGATCCGTCGGCGACTTCAGCATCGTCGCCGCGACCCTGGGCCGCCTCGAAGAACTTCATCGCGACGAATCCGTGCGAGAACGCCGCACCGGATCGCAGCGCGGCGGCGATCATCACCACCTCCGCGAGTTCCTCCTCGGTGGCACCGGCTTCGGCGGCGGCGCGGGTGTGCGCCTCGATGCAGTACACGCACTGGGTCGTCAACGCGACCGACACGGCCATGAGTTCCGCGTACTTGGGCGGGATGACGTTGTCGGCACCATGCAGCGTTTCCCGCTGCCACTTCGCGAAGTGCCCGAACCCGGCGCCGGCGGCCTTGGCGATGGTGCTGGCATGGCGCAGGTCGGATGGGTCGTGGTAGTGCATCGGGATTCCTTTCGGGCCGGGTGGTCGCCTTGCGGGTCGTGGGCGGTCAGGGCAGATCAGCCACCGGCGGGAGCCAGGGGCCGGGTGAGCATCACGAGGGTGAGGGGAACGAGGAAGACCAACGCCACCAGCGAGAGGAAGGCGAAGCTCGTGACCACCAGGAGCGGTCCGGCGAGCAGGGCCGCGGTCGCGCCGCACAGATTCGACAGCGCGTCGACGCCGCCCTGAGCGGACGCCCGCGACGAATCGGTGACCGCCGTGCTGAACAGGGCCGATCCGGCCACGTTCACGAACGACCAACCCGGCCCGAGCAGGATCAGCGACACGACGATCCATCCCATGTCGTCGGGTCTGAGCACGCCCATCGTGAGTGGCGCCACGAAGATCGCGACACCGACCAGGATCGTGGCGCGGTGACCGCGCCGGTCGGTCATGACCCCCACGAGCGGCGAGAGCAGGTACATCCCGGCGATGTGCAGGCTGATCGTGATGCCCACCAGGGTCACCGATCCTCCGTGCTGGTTCACGTGCACCGGGGTCATCGTCATGACGGCGACCATGACGATCTGGGCGGTGACGATGGCGAGGGTCGCGATGCGGACGCGGGGATCGGTCGGGATCTCGTCGACGGCCAGACGCACCCGCGACCAGTAACCCGTCGCGGCCGGCACCGCGGGCACCAGCCGCGACGCGGCAGGGGCGAGCCGGTCGCGGCTCACGAACAGCGGGTCGGGCCGCAGGAAGGCGACCACCACGACGCCCGCGATGCCCAGGCAGATCGCGGCGACCATGAACGCCCCGGCGAACACGTCGAGTCCGACGGCGTCGTAGAGCCATTCGCCGGGTGCGCCCAGGTTGGGGCCGAGCACGGCGCCGAACGTGCCGACCCAGACCACCATGGCCAGCGCGCGGCCACGGTTGCCTTCGTCGGCGAGGTCGGTGGCGGCGAACCGGGACTGCAGGCTGACCGCCGATCCGGCGCCGATCAGCAGCAGCCCGACGAACAGCGGCACGATGAGCGACCACTGCGCGGCGGCGACGAGGATCGCGGCGCCGGCGGCCGCGAGCCACCAGCCCGCGGACAGCGCGACGCGCCGTCCCCGACGGGCGGCGAGCGTTCCCAGCGGGATGCCGAGCAGCGCGGCCCCGAGCGTGCTGGCGGTTCGTGCCGAGCCGGCGAGCGCTTCGTTCGAGGTCACCTCACCGGCGAGCAGCACGCCGATGGAGGGGGCGACGCCGACGCCGACCGTGCCGACGATCTGAGCGACCATCAACACCCGGGTGGTGCGGCGTTGGATCGCGGCGATGGACGCGTCCGGATCGGTCCCGTTCGTCGTCGGGGGCGCTGCGTCCGTACAGCGGCCCGATGGGCCCGCCGTCACCGGTTCCGCGGGCGGCGACACGTCAGGCGCCGCCAGCAGTTCCTCGTTCATCGGCCGGTCCACGTCTCGCACCGTTGCATACAACTAGGATACTAGGCAGCGACACCGTTCACACCCTTCGGTGACGTCCCCCGACGGTGATCCGCCGAGCTTCACTCATGCCGAGCCGACCACCATGGGGACGGGACGGGTCGCCGTAGGCTCACCGACGTGGCCGGGTCGTCGTCGCGCAGCGCTCCCACCGATGGTCTGACCGCCTTTCCGCGGCCGTCGGTCGCGGTCGACGTGGCCGTGCTGACGATCGACGACGGGCGACTCGGGGTGGTGTTGTGGCGACGCACCGGCAACACCGAGTCGGGACGTTGGGCGCTCCCGGGCTCGTTCCTCCAGGCCGGCGAACACCTCGATGAAGCGGTGACCCGCACCCTACGGACCAAGTGCGGGATCACCGGCCTTGCGCCGACCCAGTTGCGGGTGATGGACGACCCCTGCCGGGACGATCGGGGCTGGGTGCTCTCGGTGGCCCACCTCGACGTGGTGCGCGCCGAGACGTTGGCCGGTCGTCGTGCCGACGGCGAGGTGCGCATCGCCCCGGTGCAGGTCGGTGCGAGTCAGCCGGGCCTCCCCGCGACGATCGTGGAGCCGCCCGACGGCCAGTCCGAGTTGCCCTTCGACCACGACGAGATCGTCCGCCTCGCGGTCGAAGCGCTCCAGGCCCGCTACGCGGAACGACCCGACCCTGCCGGTCTGCTCGACGGTCCCTTCACGTTCCTCCGACTCCGCGAGCTGCACGAGACCGTCGCGGGCCGGTCGCTGCAGCGCGACACGTTCCGCCGGGCGATGCTCCCCCATGTGGAACCACTGGACGAACTGGCCCAGGGCGCGGTCGGCCGGCCGGCCCGGCTGTATCGACGGCGTGGCGACGCCGGGCGCGCTGGTTGAATCGCCGCCTGCTGCTCGGGGGCGGCTCGTCGCCGCCTGCACCCGGCGAAATTTGCAGCAATCTGCCGCTCACGGCGGCCGAACTCTGCAAATTTCATCGGCGGCACCGGGGATGCCGGCGAGCGCTCAGGCAGCCAACGCGGTGGCGGCGGTACCCATGAGGTCGCGGAAGTTGTCGCAGTAGAAGCGGCGGCGCACCGCTTCGTCGGCGTCGCCCAGTGACGCCTCGAAGCGTTCGAGCGGGCGGCGGCCGCCTTCGACGTGGGGGTAGTCGGAGGAGAACAGGCACACGTCGGGCCCGGATTGGGCGATGATCCAGCCGACGTCCTCGGTCGGGTACGGCGTGAAACGCATCTGACGTTGCACGTACTCGGTGGGGCGAAGCGACAGGGCCTTCAGGCGATCTTCGTGACGGGCGAACGCGTCGAACGCGGATTCCATCTGCCGGGTCCACGACGGCACCCAGATCGCACCCTGTTCGATCACCCCGATCCGCAGCGTGGGGAACCGTTCGAACACCCCGTCGAAGGTCATCGTGGCCAACGTCTGGGCGGGCGGGTGCGGGATGCCCATGTAGTCGACCGAGCGGAAGTTCTCCTCGCCGCCGTGGAAGTCGGGCGGGATCGGCAGGCCGTTGACGAAGTAGTGCTCGTCGATCAGGTCGCCGGTGCCGCCCACGTGGAATACGACCGGGATGCCGGCGTCCTGCGCGGCGGCCCAAACCGGGTCGAGGCCGACGTGACTGGGCGAATGGCCGGGCGGGCAACCCGACGCGACCAACAGCGCGGCCGCGCCCATCCCGATCGCCTCGCGGGCCATGGCGGCGGCCCGGTCGAAGTCGACCAGGGGCACGTACGCCGTGGGCAAAAGACGCGGATCGACCGAGCAGAACTCGATCATGCCCCGGTTGTGGGCCCGGGCGGTGCCATAGGCGAAGTCGAGATCGCCGGCGTGTTCCCAGTCATGCAGGCGCCGGTTGTGGAACGTGTTGAACACGAGCTGGCTCGAGAACCCCAACAGGTCGAGCGCCCGTGGCCGGTCTTCGGGCAGGAACGACCCGGTCGCCGCGAAGTTCTTGCGGTTCATGATGTCTTCGGCCTCGTCGGCGCGGTACGCCTCGGAGCGGTGCTTGTCGGCGAGGCGGTCGAAGGCGGCGTCGAGGTCGCGTTGTTGTTCGGTCACATCACCGGTCTGGCGCAGTTCGTTGCCGCCCGGGTACCGCAACGGTTCGATCCGCTCGCGCACCCCCGGGTCGGCATGGTCACGAAGCCAGTTCGGCGTCTCCATCAGGTGGGCGTCCGCGTCGTGGACGACGCGCCCGGAGCTGTAGGGCATGGTCTGGTCCCCTCGAGGTCGGGGCGACCGCTCCCCCGTTGCTGTTCCGGTCGCCGTGGTCCGCCTTCGAGTCTGCCTCGCCGAACCGAGGCGTGCCACCCGACCACCACAACTCCGGAAGGTGTCGTGCGGTGTGCGCGCCGCGGGAAACCTGCGGGTTGGAGCTCGTCCCGCCGCTCGCGACGAGCTCCACCAGCGTTGAAGCGTCATGGAGTTCGTCGACACGAACGTGCTCCTGTACGCGTACGACGCCTCGGGCGGTGACCGGTCGGCGACGGCCCGCTCACTGGTGTCGATGCTCGGTCGCTCCCGTTCCGGGGCACTGAGCGTCCAGGTGCTCCAGGAGTTCTACGTGAATGCGGTCACCAGGATCGTGCAGCCGCTCACACCAGAGGAAGGGCGTGACCGGGTGAGGAACCTCGCCCGCTGGACCACGCACGAACCGAATGCCGCTGATGTGGTCGCCGCGGCATCGATCAGTGCACGACGACAGTTCTCCTTCTGGGATGCGATGATCATCCGCAGCGCTTCGGAATTGGGCTGTCGTAGCTTGTGGTCCGAGGATCTGGACGACGGACTGGTCACCGAAGGTGTGCGCATCGTCAACCCGTTCAAGACCTGATCGCGTCGACCGCGGCCGCCGCCGCGCCCGATCGGCGGGTTCGCCACTCACCGACCGTCCGCCCTCTACGGTCTACGCGATGAGGTTCTCGACGAGTCGTGTCCGAAAGGGAGTGCTTGCCGCACTCACTGCGCTGATGGTCACCGTGTGCGCGGTGCAACCCGCCGGGGCGGACCCGACGCTGCCGGGCTCTGGTTCGCCGGCAACGATCGATGCCAACGGCCGGTGGTTCTCACGAGACGCCCAGGGTCGGGCGCTCGAGTTGCACGGCTACAACATCAAGTTGCACGCCGATCGGATCGGCACCGTCACCCTCGACCAGCTCGAAGGCATGCGGCGCAACGGCTTCACGCTGCTGCGTCTGGCGATCTTCTGGTCCGACCTGGAACCCACCCAGGGCAACTGGAACGACCAGTACTTCGCCGATCTCGCCCATGTGCTCGACCTCGCGCAGACCGTCGGGGTGAAGGTCGTGCTCGACATGCACCAGGACTCCTACAGCCCCGAAGTCGGCGGCTACGGGATGCCCGACTGGACGACCCGGACCGACGGGCTCGTCTTTCACGACACGCCGATTCCGTGTCTCGACCCGGCCAACCAGCGGGCCTGGCAGCACTTCTACGAGGACGCCGACATTCGCCTCGCCCAGACCACGGCATGGCAAGAAGTCGTGGACCGGCTCGGCGACAAGCCGGCACTGTTCGGCTACGACCTGCTGAACGAACCATGCGGCCAGGCGAACCCCGGCGAGGGCTACACCGATGCGCTCACCCGGGTCGAGGCCACCCAGATCACCCCGATGCTCCAGCGGGTCACCGACGCGATCCGCACCGAGGACACCACCCACTGGATCTTCCTCGAGGGCGCGTTCGGACTGACCTCGACGTTCGCCGCACCCAGCGGTCTCGGGCCGATCCACGATCCGACGGGTCTCCAGATCTACGCACCGCACCTGTACGACCTCGGCATGGAGTCGGGGACGGACTGGGATCCGACCAGTGATTTCGTCACCCGCTACTACACCAACATCGTCGACTACGGGGCCGCCAACCACCTCCCGACCATCGTGTTCGAGTGGGGGCCACAGCAGCCCGCGCTGCCCAACGCCGCTGACTTCGCCGCACAGGTGATGCATGGCGCCGACGCGCACGTGGCCGGTTGGGCGGCCTTCGCCTGGTGTGGCGGACTGGGCGGATGGTGCCAGTTGGACTCGGATGGAAACCCCGGCGGCGGCATGACCGACAACACCCAGACCTACCCGATGGCGATCGCCGGTCGACCCCTGTCGATCGAGGGCGACTACGCGGCCGGCACGTCGACGGTCACCGTCGACCCGGCCGACACCGGAGCGACGGGGCCCACCGAGTTCTACTTCCCGCTGCGTCGTTTCCCGAGCGGCCCGGACGTGTCGGTCGACCTGCCCGACGGCGAGTGGTCGAGCACCTGGGACGCGGCCACCCAGACCTTGTCGGTGACGGTCGACTCGCAGGCAACCCACACGATCAGGGTCTGGCCGGAGGGCACCACGCCGCCGGCATCGACGACGACCACCACGTCGACCACGTCGACGACGACGTCGACGGCTCCCGCACCGTCCACGACGCAGCGCGGTACGTCGACGACGGCCGGTGCGCCACAAGCGACTTCGGCGTCCGGCCCGGGCGCATCGACCACGTCGGGTTCGTCGGACACACTGGCGCTGACCGGCGCGTCGACGGGCCTGCTCGCGTTGATCGGCGTCGCGCTCGTCGGCACGGGCCTCGCACTCGACCTGCTCCGCCGTCGCCGCCGCGCCGCTGCCTGATCATCACCGGTTCGGCCGGCCGAGGCCGGCGAAGATGTGCCACCACGCGCATCCGGCCACCGAGCGCCGTGACCCCAGCCCGGGTGCAGTTCGGCGAATGGCAACCGGGAGCCGAAAGAGCGGTCACCTGACCGCACGATCTGGCGGGGGACTACCCTTGCCGCGTCGTCCGGATACGACCACAGGGGGTCGACAGTGGAACCATTGAATCGCCGCGAGTTGTTCGTGGGCGCTTCCGCGCTCGGGGCGCTCGGGCTCGTCGGGTGCTCGTCGGCCGAGGAGAAGACCACGCCGACGTCGGCACCGGTCACGACGACAGGCGTCGCCGCCCAGCCTCGGGGCGAAGACGCCCCGTTCGACACGGTCGTGGTGCTGATGATGGAGAACCGTTCGTTCGACCATCTGCTCGGCTGGTTGCCGGGCGCCGACGGCAAGCAGACGGGGCTGACCTTTCGTGACGTGACCGGTGCCGCGCACGCGACCTGGTCGATCGGGGACGATCCGCAAGGGTGCGCGTACGCGGACCCCCAGCACATGCCCGAGCCGGTGCTGCGCCAGATCAACGGCGGCAAGATGGACGGCTTCCTCGCGACGGCGCCGGTCGGTGACCGCTTCCCGATCTCGTACTACACCGAGGTCGAACTCCCGGTCATGGGGACGCTGGCGAGGAACTTCACGACGTACTCGAAGTACTTCTGCTCGGTGGCCGGTCCGACCTGGCCGAACCGGCTCTACCAGCACAGCGCGGCGGCCGACGTGCCCGGATCCTTCATCTTCCCGGGTTCCACCGAGCCTGCCGACTCGAACCACTTCCCTCCTCTCGATCAGCGCCCCTCCAAGATCGACCTGACCATCTGGGACCGTCTCGCCGACGCGAAGGTCTCACGCGGGTACTACTTCCACTCGGAGCCGATGACGTCGTTCTTCCAGAGCGGACGCTACGACGACATCGCCCATCCCTACGCGCAGTTCCACGAGGACGCGAAAGCCGGCTCGCTCCCGAACGTGACGTTCGTGGACCCGAACTACGGGTTGCTCGCCGAATTGCAGGGCACGTCGAACGACATGCATCCCCACGGCAGCATCCAGGTCGGTGAGGCCCTGGTCGCCGAGGTCTACGAAGCGATCAGCTCCTCACCGCAGTGGGATCGGACCGTGTTCGTGATCAACTTCGACGAGCACGGCGGCTTCTACGACCACGTCGCGCCGCCCGCGGTCGAAGACGATTCGGGTTTCGACCCGGACGGGAAGACCGATTTCACCACGCTCGGCCCCCGGGTGCCGGCGATCGTGGTGTCGCCGTTCGCGCCGGCCCGGGTCGAGACCGACGGCCCGTACGAGCACTGCTCGGTGCTCAAGATGATCGAGTGGCGGTGGGGTCTGGAACCGATGACCAAACGGGACGCGCACGCGAAGAACCTCGCCGACGGGCTGGACTTCTCCCAGCGCCGCGCTCCGGTCACGCTTCCCGACCACCCGAATCCCACGCCGGCCGCCTGCCCACCCAAGGCACCGGCCACGACGAGCTCCGCGACCTGAGCGGCGCACCCTCCCGGCCCTGGCGCCGATCCCCCGACGAGAAGGGAGGGCTTTTTGGGTGCGGTGTCCGGCCACTCCGTGTCCGGAAACCGCACCCAAAACGGTGAGACAGCCGGCCCGCGGAGACCTCCGGTCAGCCCACCAGGCCGGTCGCTTCCAGACGTTGGAAGCTGGCCTCCATGCCTTCGGCGATGCCGGCGGCGAGCATCGCGTCGCGGGTGGCGGTGTCGGGGTAGCGGTAGACCCGGGCCACGAGCGTGCCGCCTTGCACCGGGGTGAAGGTGAGCTCGTGGGTGATGTCGGCCACGTCGTCGGGGATGCCGTCGCCGACCAGGCGGGCGGTGAAGTGGGCGTGGTGGGGTGCGGCGACGTCGAGGAACGTGCCGGTCGAGGTGAAGCTCGCGTCACCGCTGTCGCTCTGCCACACCTGTTCATAGGTGCCGCCCACCTCGGGGGTGATCGTGCATTCGGGCATCGACCAGCCCTCTGGTCCGAGCATCCACCGGGGGACGCGGTCGGCGTCGAAGTAGGCGGCCCACGCCTGATCGACGCTCCCCGGGACGACCCGGGCGATCCGCACGGTGGTGGCGTCGAGGACGTCGGCGGTGGCGGGCAACTCCGCGGCGAAGGTGCGCTGGTCGCCGACCACGGCATCGATCTGGCTCATCGCCGAGCGCGTGCCCTCCTCCATGCCCATCTCGAGCAGTTTCTCGTATTCGTCCGCGGTGTTGAAGGAGGTGGTCACCGAGAGCCGTGAGCCGCCGTCGGTGGCGGTGAAGTCGAAGACCATGCGCATGGTGGGCTCCTCGACGTTCGGGGTGCCGTCGGGCAGGGCGAACCCGTCGAGCACTTCGAAGTGGTGGGGCGCGTCCACGGCGAGGAACTCCCAGAACCCGCTGGAGGTGTCGCCGTCGGGGCCGGTCATCGTGTAGTGCGAGTGGCCGCCGACGGAGAAGTCGTGGCGATGGAACCTGGCCGGATAGGTGATCGGTCCCCAGAAGCGTTCGAGTTGGCGCGGGTCGGCGTAGGCGTCCCACAGGCGCTGGAGGGGGACGTCGAAGTCGGCGACGATCTTCATGGTGAGAGCGTCGAGATCTTTGGTGACGGAGGTGACGGGCATCGGCTCTTGCCTTTCAGGGTGGTGGGTGTTCGGTGGGCAGACGGATCTCAGAGCCAGAACTGATCGGGCGTCGGGGTCTTCGGCGACAAGCGCGTCGAGCCGGTCGATGTGAGGACGCCGACACCACCGGCCGAACTCCGGCGCCGATGGGACCTCTGCGTCGCCAAAGAGCACGCCATCCGGCAAGCACCCCCAGGGGGTGCCGCCCGCGGAACGCCAGATGCCTGCCGGCCTCGACGGCGACCCCAGGGGTCGACGAGTCCACGTTCGCCGACCACGCCAACGGGCTACCCCCGGGGTCAGGGTTTGCGGAGCACGGTGACGGCGAATCCGGCGTCGTCGTGCCAGGGGCGCAGATCCCAGGTGGCGAAGCGGTGCTCGAGGGTGAGCCCGGCCGCCGCGCTGTGGGTGTCGAAGTCGTCGAGCGGGTAGCCACGGTCGGTCCCGAACCCGACCACCGCAAAGCCGTCGGGCCGCAGGTGGGCGGCGATCCGGGCGAGGACCGCCGCTTCGGTGTCGGGCGCGACGAAGGCCATGACGTTGCCGGCGAGCACGGCGGCGTCGAAGGGTTCGGGTTCGTCCTGGGCGGCCAGGTCGAGGTCGGCCAGGTCGGCCACCAGGTAGCGGGGGCCCGGATGGTCGGCTTCGGCGGCCGCGATCAACGCCGGGTCCACGTCGACGCCGACGACGTCGTGGCCACGGGCGGCGAGCGCTCCCGCGGTCCGCCCCGGGCCGCAGCCGGCGTCGAGGATGCGCGCATGCCGGGGCAGCATCGCGTCGACCATGCGGGCTTCGCCGTCGAGGTCGGC